>JASLLM010000200.1 GCA_030747035.1 Alphaproteobacteria bacterium
GTGGTTAAGAGAATCACACCCGCAAGCTCATGAAAACCCGCCATAAGAGTCAGCAGTTGAGACGACTGGTATTAGAGCATATCGCGGCCATGGCGCGCAGGCGGTGCATCGCCTATTTCGTGAATTCCTCGTTCGGCAGGGCACCGAAGATATCCGCGCGGGGTAGCCAGGCGCGCACATCGTTCAATTCCATTTCGCACCAAGCGCCCTGGCAGGCGAATAGCTCTCCAATAACGCCGGCTTCCGCCCGCAAGATTATCTGCGCCCTGTCTTTTGGCTCCTGACGCAACTCGCCTACCCCGGCGCGCAGCACCGCGGTACGGCGGCCGCTCAACAGGCTGCGGTGCATCCACCCTTCCGTGCCCTCGGCATCGCGAACCTTGCGCCAATAGTCGTACTCCGCCATCACCATCAACGGAACGCCGGCGCGGCGATAGACCCAGGTGATGGGATAGCGCACGCCCGGTCCGGCGCGCATATTCACCGTACTTGCCGACAGCGAGACAAAGCGCGGCGTCGGCAGACCGGATGCGCCGGGCTGTGCCGCCCGCGCGGTCTTGCGCGCGGAGCCCTCGCCAGCCAGCGCCATGGCCCCAAACGGCAACGGCAAGGCGGCCTGGACAAGCAGGATCAAGGGGAGAAAAATGCGACAAATCGGCTTCACCCCAACCTTATGCCAAGGGGCTAAGCGGCAGGTCAAGCAGGCAATGGCCGCCTGTGCATTTGTCGGGACGCGTCCAGTCTGCTAGAGACGTCATAGCGAGATATTTTTTTGGCCATTTCCGGCTTCAACCATGCCTGCGTGAGAATTTTTCATGTCGCCAAACAAACCCCTGGTTATCGTTACCCGCAAATTGCCGGACGTGACAGAAACCCGGATGATGGAGCTGTTCGACACCCGGCTGAACGTCACCGACGATCCCATGAGCCATGACGACCTGATAGCGGCGGTGAAGTTTGCCGACGTCCTGGTGCCCACGGTGACGGACCGGATTGACGCGGATGTGATCGCCCATGCGGGTGAGCGTCTGCGGCTGATCGCCTCGTTCGGAACCGGCTGGGACCATATCGACCACAACGCGGCCCGCGAACGGGGCATTATCGTCACCAACACCCCCGGTGTCCTGACCGAGGATACGGCGGACATGACCATGGCCCTGATGCTGGCCGTGCCCCGGCGCCTGACCGAGGGGGAGCGGGTGCTGCGGGCCGGCGATTGGCAGGGCTGGGGTCCCACCTGGATGCTGGGGCATCGCATTTGGGGCAAGCGCCTCGGCATTATCGGCATGGGCCGGATCGGCACCGCCGTGGCCCGCCGCGCCCGCGCGTTCGGCCTGTCGATCCACTATCACAACCGCCATCGGGTGGATGAGGCCACCGAGGCTGAGCTGGAGGCGACCTATTGGGAAAGCCTGGACCAGATGCTGTCGCGGATGGACATCATTTCGGTCAACTGCCCCCATACGCCGGCGACCTATCACCTGCTTTCCGCCCGGCGCCTGCAATTGCTGCAGCCGCAATGCTACATCGTCAACACCGCCCGGGGCGAGGTGATCGACGAGGACGCCATGGTGCGCCTGTTGCAGGAGGGGCGGATCGCCGGCGCCGGCCTGGATGTCTTTGAACACGAACCGGCGGTCAACAAGAAGCTTATGGACATGGGTAACGTGGTGCTGTTGCCCCACATGGGTTCCGCCACCATCGAGGGACGCATCAACATGGGGGAAAAGGTGTTGATCAACATCCGCACCTTCGTCGACGGTCACAAGCCGCCGGACCGCATTATTGACGAATCGCTGCTGCCGGCGTAGCGGCCATGGCGCGCACACCGATCATCATCGATTGCGATCCAGGCGTTGATGATGCACTAGCCTTGTTGCTGGCCCTGGCCAGTCCGGATGAGCTCGACATCCTTGGCATCACCGCCGTTGCCGGCAACGTCACCCTGGCCAAGACCCAGTACAACGCCCAGCGCATCCTGACCCTGGCGGCGCGGGCCGATGTGCCGCTACACGCCGGTTCCGCCTCGCCCATGTTGATAGACTTACATACCACCGAGGTTCACGGCGGCGATGGCGTCGGCGGCGCCGCCCTGCCGGAGCCGGCCGCACCCCTGGCGTCGGTCAACGGCGTTGCCTTTTTGAATGATTCTCTGTCGGCCCGGCCCGGCGAAATTACCTTGTGCTGCCTGGGCCCGTTGACCAATCCCGCCCTGGCAATCACCAACCGGAAGAATGTGCTTGGCGACGCCCGCCAGGTGGTGATGATGGGCGGCTCCAGCGAACGGGGCAATGTCACCGAGCATGCGGAATTCAATTTCTTCGTCGACCCTCATGCCGCCCGCCTGGTTTTCCTTTCCGGCGCCGAGCTGGTCATGATCGGTTTGAATCTGACCCGGCAAGTGCCCATCACCGATGCGCGCATTGCCCAGATCGCCGCCGTGGGCACCAAGTCGGCCCTGGCGGCACAACAGATGCTGGAGGTCTACGGCCGGGGCGACACCGCCATGCACGATCCCTGCGTCATCGCCTATCTGTTGCAACCGGAACTTTTTTCCGGACATCGGGCCTGGGTCGATATCGAAGTCAACAATGCCGAGCACATCGGGCAGAGCATCGTGAAGGATATCAGCGAGGCCGGCGCCGCCAACGCCCTTGTGCTCGACAAGGTCGACGCCGACGGCTTTTTCGAACTGCTTTGCGAACGTCTGGGCCGCTTGCCTTAGCCCGGTTCGTGGCCGCTCAGGTCATGGATGCTGGGCGCCTCACCGCACAGGGCGCAGGCCGGGTCGGGCCTGACGCGGATGGTGCGGACCTCGCTGGCCAGGCCGTCATGGATCAACAGCCGGCCCGACAGGCTTTCGCCGATACCAAGAATTTCCTTCAACACTTCCGTGGCCTGCATGGTGCCCATGATCCCGGCCATGGCACCCAGCACCCCGCCCTGGGCGCAGGATGGCACCGCGCCCTCGGGCGGCGGTTCGGGGAAAATGCAGCGATAACAGGGATGCGGCGCCCCAAGGTGCGCCTTGTAGGTGGATAGCTGCCCGTCGAACTGTAAAACCGCGGCCGAGACCAGAGTCTTTTTCGCCAGATAGCAGGCATCGTTGATCAGGAACCGGGTGTCGAAATTGTCCGAGCCGTCGGCAATCACGTCATAGCCGGCCAACAACTCCATGACGTTGCCGGGCGCCAGCCGCGTTTGATAGGGAACAAGCGTCACGTCGGGATTCAGCCCGGCGGCGCGGTCCCGCGCGCTGTCCACCTTGGCCCGGCCGATGTCGGCGGTACCGTGGGCGATCTGCCGCTGCAGGTTCGACAACGAGACCACATCGTCATCGACCACGCCGATGGTGCCGACGCCGGCAGCGGCTAGGTACATCAACAGCGGCGAACCCAGACCGCCGGCACCGACCACCAGGACCTTGGCCGCCAAAAGCCTGGCCTGGCCGACGCCGCCAACCTCCCGCAACACGATGTGGCGGGCGTAGCGCTGGATCTGCGCCTCGGCCAGCTCTGTCATGCCATGCCCTCGAACAGCGCCGTGGACAGATAGCGTTCCGCGAAGGACGGCACGATCACCACGATGGTCTTGCCGGCACTCTCGGGCCTTTCCGCCACTTCCATCGCCGCGGCCAGGGCCGCGCCGGATGAGATACCGACCGGCAGACCTTCCAGGGCGGCGACCCGGCGGGCGGTCTCGAACGCGGTTTCATTGCCGATGGTCAGAACTTCGTCCAGAACCTCCCTGTTCAGCACGGCGGGTATAATGCCGGCGCCAATGCCCTGGATCTTGTGCGGACCGGCCTCGCCGCCCGACAGCACGGGGCTGTCCTCGGGCTCCACCGCCACCATCAACAGACCGGGCTTGCGGCTTTTCAAGGTCTCGCCGATGCCGGTGATGGTGCCTCCGGTACCGACGCCGGAGACAACAATGTCGACCGCACCATCGGTATCGTTCCAGATTTCCTCGGCCGTGGTATGGCGGTGGATGTCGGGGTTGGCTGGGTGTTCGAATTGTTGCGGCATCACCGCATCGGGCAATTCGGCAACCAGCTCCTCGGCCCGCCGGATGGCGCCGTTGATGGCTTCCGCCGCCGGCGTCAGAACCAGTTCGGCGCCCAGCAGGGAGAGCATGCGGCGGCGTTCGACGGACATCGAATCAGGCATGGTCAGAATAATGCGGTAGCCCTTGGCGGCGGCAACGAAAGCCAAGGCAATGCCGGTATTGCCCGAGGTCGGCTCGACCAGCACCGTATTGGGGCCGATCGCGCCGACTTGCTCCATGGCTTCGATCATGGCCACGCCGATGCGGTCCTTGACCGAGGCCAGGGGGTTGAAGAATTCCAACTTGGCCAGGATCTCCGCCTCCAGGCCGGCGTCCTGCCGCAGCCGCGACAGGCGCACCAGGGGCGTGTTGCCGATGGTGTCTATGATCGAATCATAGACCTGGCCGCGCCCGGTCGTGCATCGTTGGCTCGTAGTGCTAGGCTTTGTCATGGCTTCCCATTTGCTGAGACATGCTCAGATGTCGAAGTCGGCGCCCTGTTTGCCGGGGTTCGCCGCATCGGCGACGCCGGCCTGGCGGGCCTGACGAAACAGATCCTCGACACTGACCCCTTCCAACCGG
Source organism: Alphaproteobacteria bacterium (assembly GCA_030747035.1). Taxonomy (GTDB): domain Bacteria; phylum Pseudomonadota; class Alphaproteobacteria. The sequence continues at coordinate 4,630 of JASLLM010000200.1, forward strand.
GCCAGCATGTCGTCGTGCAACTCCTGCCACAAGGGCCGCACCACGGCCTGGCCCAGGGGTGATCCGGCCAGTTCCGCCGCATCCTCGTCATGACCGTCCAGGCCTTCCATCAGGCGGACGATCTCCGCCACGGTGATACGCCGGCGCTCCCGGGCCAGGCGGTAGCCGCCCTTGGGCCCGCGCACGCCGCGCAATATGCCGGCCCGTACCAGATGCTGCATGGCACCCTCCAGATAGCGCTGGGGGATGCCCTGCCGTTGCGCGATGTCCTTGGACTGCACCGGATCAGGCCGGGCATTACAGGCGATATCCAAAACCGCTTCCAGCACGTACAGGGTCCGTTTCGAAAGCCGCAACATCGCTAGGCCCCGCCTCCCGCGGTGCCGGTGGAACCGAAGCCGCCATCGCCCCGCACGCTTTCCGGCAGGCTGTCGACTTCCTCCAGGGTTGCCACGGCCAGGGTGGCGATAACCAGTTGTGCAATGCGTTCACCGCGGCGCACGGTGAAGGGCCCATCCCCATGATTAATCAGAATGACGCCGACCTCGCCCCGATAGTCCGCATCTATCGTGCCGGGGCTGTTCAGCACCGTTACCCCATGTTTCAGGGCCAGTCCCGAGCGGGGACGCACCTGGGCCTCGAGGCCCTTGGGCAGGGCCAGGGCGATGCCGGTGGGGATCAGGGCCCGGCCACCGGGGGGCAGCACGACCGGCTCCTCCACCGCCGCCAGCAGGTCCATTCCGGCACTGTCAGCGGTGGCCGGCTGTGGCAGGGCCAGGCCGGTGCCGTGTGCCAATCGTTGCACGGGAACGGCAATCATATTCTATCCGGCCCCGAAATGATCCGCTATGCGCTTGGCCAGGGCGACGGCAACCACATCCTTGGGCATGGTCGGCCAGTTTTCCACATCGCCCTCTGTTATCAGGTGCACCGTGTTTTCGTCGCCGCCCATGACGCCGCCATCGGCGCTGACATCGTTGGCGACAATCCAATCACAGCCCTTGCGCGCCCGTTTGCTCTGGGCATGGTCGATGACCATTTCCGTCTCGGCGGCAAAGCCGACAACCAGGTTTGGCCGGCTGCCGTTGGATTGGTCCAACTGGCTGAGGGTCGCCAGAATATCTGGATTTTCCACCAGTTTCAGGGCCGGCGGCTGTCCGCTGCCGTCCTTTTTCATCTTTTGTCCCGCCTCGCCGGCCACGCGCCAGTCGGCCACGGCAGCGGCGCAGACGGCGATATCGGCCGGCAGAGCGGCCTCGCAGGCGGCCAGCATCTGTGCCGCGGATTCAATATGCCGCACGGAGACACCGCCGGGATCAGGCAGATTGTTGGGGCCGGCAACCAGCACCACCTCCGCGCCCAGACCGGCCAGGGCAGCGGCGATGGCATGCCCCTGCTTGCCGGAGGAACGGTTAGCCAGATAGCGCACCGGATCAATGGCCTCATAAGTGGGGCCGGAGGTGACAATGGCCCGGCGCCCTTTCAAAGTTGCCGTTTCCAGCGGGGTGCCGAGAATGTTTTCGATCGCCGCGACGATTTCCAGCGGCTCCGACATCCGCCCGGCGCCGACCTCGCCGCAGGCCAGATCACCCTGCCCCGGCCCGACGGCCCGCAGACCATCGTCCAGCAAGGTGCAAAAATTCCGCTTTGTGGCCGGATGCTCCCACATCTGCGTATTCATGGCCGGGGCAAGCAAGACCGGCTTGTCGGTGGCAAGCAGCACGGTCGAGGCCAGATCATCGGCCAGGCCGGCGGCCATCTTGGCCATCAGGTCGGCACTGGCGGGCGCGACCACCAGCAAGTCAGCCTCGCGAGAGAGGCGGATATGGCCCATCTCGCTCTCGTCCTTCAGGGAGAACAGATCCTGAAAGACCGCTTCCTCAGACAGGGCCGCGACGGACAGCGGCGTGACAAACTGCGCCCCGCCGGCGGTCAAGACACAGCGGACGCCCGCGCCCCGTTCCTTCAGGCGCCGGATCAGGTCCAGGGACTTATAGGCGGCAATGCCGCCGGAGATGATCAGCAGTATGTTCCTGCCTGCCAGGGTTTCGTCCGCAATCTGCTCTGCCATGTCTTTCACAATATTCACGCAGCCATTGTGTAAATAGCTTATGATCACAGTTGGGGCAATAGATGGACCGGCAGGGGACCGTTCAGCCTGTGCTTAACCCCGCCTCGGCGAAAAACTCCTCGTTGTGCTGCCCCAGGCTGGGAACCCAGGGCCGCGCCCCCACATCCGCGCCCGTAAATTGCGCCGGACAGTTGCCGACCTTGTAGGGATCGCCGACCCCGCCGATTTCCACCGACGCACCACGGGCCGCGGTCTGCGGTTCCGCCATGGACTGATCAAGCCAAAGGTAACGGCTGCAGGGGCAGCCTTGCTCCAGGATCGCGGCTTCGCAGGCATCGGTCGTTTGGCCAAGGGACCATGTTTCGACTTCCGCCAAGAGCAGACTCCAATTCCTAACCCGGGCGCTGGGCTCGGCGAAGCGGTCGTCATCCAACAACTCTGGGCGGCCGGCGGCCTGTACCAGGCCGGAGAAATTGCCCGGGCTGACCGGCGCCACCATGACGAAACCATCCGTAGTGCGGATGGGCGAGAAGACGATGGGCCTGTCCGGCGCTTCCATCTGGGCCGCCTGATATTCATAGGCCATCATGTTGTGCATGGCATCCATCATGGCGACATCGATGTATTGCCCCCGGCCGGTACGCAGACGCTGCACCAGCGCGGCATTGATGGCGCCCAGCGCATGCGTGGCGCCGAGGATATCGGCCACGGTGGAGCGTGTGGGCGGCGGCCGGTCCGCATCGCCCTGATATTTCATCATGATCAGATCGTAGCCGGAGGCGGCATGGATAATCGGCGCGAAAGCCGGCCGCTGGGCGCCCGG
>JASLLM010000201.1 GCA_030747035.1 Alphaproteobacteria bacterium
TTTCATAAAAGACGGCGGCTAAAGGAATTTTTGTCAATTCGATAATAGCCACTGCAAAAAATGGTAGAGCTCCTTGGAAAGCGGTTATGGGGTGTAGGGTTGTCATATCTTGCGACACCATCAAGCGTGACAACGCTAAAAATATTCCTACTGCGGCGGCGAGGACCTCTATGGTCCAAGCTAAAGCTAACAGACGCCTATACAGTGTTTGTTTTTCTGTTCGATCAGTTTGTTCTGTTACTACTGTCATTTTAAAGATCCTTTTACAAAAACGCCAAAAAATAGATCCTCAATACGTGGAACAGGGTACAATTTCGTTATTTTTAACCTGTTTTACAAAGGCGGGGGAATGCGCCTACATAATTTCCTCTTCCAAATTCGCTGACTATGGCGGCATTATAACCGCGTTTCGGACTTGCAGAAGAATTCCATGGCACGCCCACACTTCCCGGAAGTACAACGATGGTCAGCAGAATGGGCAGCAGTCTTCTCATATGACGATTATGGCAAGAAATGTGGGGGTTGGGGAGTCTGTGAGGGAAGTCACCGCAGGGGCTGTCCACTGCCTCCGATCTAGCACCAGCCGATGAGGCTTGCTTTTCTATTAACCTAAAGAACCATCTCTCAATTCCGGCATCTCGTCCTGTTCTCTAGAAGGAATAGGCGTCTGCGCCCTCTCAATGAGGGTTGCTTCTCTGGTGGAGATCATTCTTCTCAAGCATCCTAGAATTTAGACCTAAGAATCCCCCTTAGATCTATTTTCTAAGTCTTTCCACGCAGTTTTGTGATCTTTTGAAAAATTAGTTTAAAGTTAGTTTGAAGTTCTAAATTTATGCTAAATCATTGATTTTAAACGATAATTAGATCTCGAAATCATTCCAACTCGATGGTGCCCGGCGGCTTTGAGGTGACATCGTAGACGACCCGGTTGATGCCGCGCACTTCATTGATGATGCGGGTCGCGGTACGGCCCAGGAATTCATGATCGAAGGGGTAGTAGTCCGCCGTCATGCCGTCGGTAGAGGTCACCGCCCGCAGGGCGCAGATGTAATCGTAGGTCCGCTGATCGCCCATTACGCCCACGGTGCGCACGGGCAGGATGGCGGCAAAGGCCTGCCAGATGGCGTCGTACAGGCCGGCCTTGCGGATCTCGTCCAGATAGATGGCGTCGGCCCGGCGCAGGATGGCCAGTTTCTCGGCGCTGATTTCGCCGGGACAGCGAATGGCCAGGCCGGGGCCGGGAAAGGGATGGCGGCCGACCAGGCTTTCGGGCAAGCCCAGGGCGCGGCCCAGGTCGCGTACCTCGTCCTTGAACAACTCCCGCAGGGGCTCCACCAGATCCATGTTCATACGCTCGGGCAAGCCGCCGACGTTATGGTGCGATTTGATGGTGGCCGAGGGCCCGCCCGAGGGCGAGACGGACTCGATGACATCTGGATACAGCGTGCCCTGGGCCAGGAAATCGGCGCCGCCAACCCGCTTCGCCTCCTCTTCGAAGACATCAATGAACGTCGCGCCGATGATCTTGCGCTTCTGCTCCGGATCGCTGACCCCCGCCAGCTTTTCCAGAAACAGATCGGAGGCGTCCCGGTGCACCAGGGAGAGGTTGTAGTGCTCCCTGAATAGTGACACCACTTCCTCGGCCTCGCCCTCGCGTAACAGGCCGTGATCAACAAAGACGCAGGTCAGTTGATCGCCAATGGCCTCGTGCAGCAGCACCGCCACGACCGAGGAATCGACCCCGCCGGAAAGCCCGCAGATAACCTTGCCGCCGCCCACCTGGGCCTTGACGCGGGCCTCCGCCTCGTGGCGGAAGGTGGCCATGCTCCAACTGCCTTCGCAGCCCGCCACCTTGTGGGTGAAGTTGCGCAAAAGAGCCGTGCCGTCGGGGGTATGGATGACTTCAGCGTGAAACTGCACGCCATAAAACTGCCGCGCATCGTCGGCAATAATAGCAAAGGGGCAATTGTCCGAGGTGCCCACGACGCGGAAGCCGGGCGGGATTTCCATCACCCGGTCGCCATGGCTCATCCAGACCTGATGCCGCTCCCCAGTCCGCCACAGCCCCTGAAACAGGGCGCAATCATCGTTGATGTCGACAAAGGCCCGGCCGAATTCCTGATGGTCGGAGGCTTCGACACGGCCGCCCAACTGTTCGCACATGGCCTGTTGTCCGTAACAAATGCCCAATACGGGAATGCCCATCTCGAACAGGCCTTGCGGCGCCCGCGGGGTATCGCTTTCGGTGGCCGACGACGGACCGCCCGAGAGGATCACGCCCTTGGGCCGGGCCGCGGCCAGGGCCTCCTCCCCCTTGAAGTAGGGTACGATCTCGCAATAGACGCCGCTTTCACGCAGGCGGCGGGCGATCAATTGGGTGACTTGACTGCCGAAGTCGAGGATCAGGATGCGGTCGGTCAGGGGTTCTGTCATGAGGCAGCTTTACGACGGCGCGCGACCCCACCGCAAGCTACTTTCCGCCGGCCGCTATGAAGTGCCCTATTTTGGGCGGTAGGCGGCGATGGCGGCTTTCAGATCATAAAATTCATCGCAGCCGAAAAAGCAGATTCGATCCAAGGCCGCCAGATGCTCCTTGGCCTTTTTTAGATTGCCGACCACCAGATAGGTCTCGCCAACATATTCGTGCGCGCCCCGGTGTTCGGGATCCATTCTGAGGGCGGTGGCGTAATGCTTGAAGGCCTGTTCGTAATGGCCCAATCCGCGATAGGCAAAGCCAAGATAGTTATAGGTGTCAGCCGTGGCTTTATTGTCCGCCACCTCGCTTTCCAGAAGCTTGATTGCACCCGTCCAATCCTTGGCGTCAATGGCCGTCTTCGCGGCCGAATCCCAGGCGCCACCGCCGGCAGCCAATGCCCCCGGGGCGCATAAGGTCACGGCCAGGAAAAAGCTTGCGATGAATTTCATGATTACCCCCATGTTCTTCATGGTTGAGCCCCCACAATAAACTTGGGCGCCTTCACGCGCTTATCAAGTGTTCGCGCGCCGCTCCAATATGGCCATGAAAAAGCCATCCATCCCCTGGCCCGCCGGCGTCAGGCGCAAATAGGGTCCGTCGTGGACCTCCCCGGGGCAGGCGGTGCCCAAGACTTCGTTCCAGACGCGGTCAACGGGCAACAGCCCGAAATCCGACGATTCGCCCAGAAAGCCTTCGATCTGATCTTCATTCTCCTCCATCAGGATCGAACAAGTGGCGTAGATCAGCCGGCCGCCCGGGGCCATCAGTGGCGCGGCACGGCGCAGAATTTCGCCTTGCGAGCCGCTGTATTGGGACAGTTTGTCCGCCGTCAGGCGCCATTTGCTTTCAGGGTTGCGGCGCCAGGCGCCGGAGCCGCTGCAGGGCACGTCCAGCAGCACCCGGTCGGCCCTGCCAGTCAGATTGGCCAGGGCGGCGATGGCGGCGGCATCAGCCAGGGCATGGACCTGGATATTCCGCGCACCGGCCCGTTGCAGGCGTGCCCGCAGGGGACGCAGGCGCTGCGGCGCGCTGTCGAAGGCGAAAATCTGCCCCTTATTGGCCATTTGCATGGCCAGGCCCAGGCTCTTGCCGCCGCCGCCGGCACAATAATCAATCACTTGCTGGCCTGGCTGCGCGGCGCACAGCAGGGATACCAGTTGCGAGCCCTCGTCCTGAATTTCGATCGCGCCGCCCTGGTACAGCGGATGGCTGGTCATGGCGCGGCGGCTGTTCAGGCGCAGGGCGGTGGGCGCCAGGGCGCCCAGTGTCACCGGAATATCGTCCAGGGCCAGGGCGGCCATGACCTCATCCCGGCTGGATTTGAGTGTGTTGACGCGCAGATCAACGGCTGCCCGCCCCTGCATGGCCGCCATTTCCAATCCGAGATCCGGGCCGAAACGGCGGCTCAACGCAGGGTGCAGCCATTCAGGATAATTGCCCAAAACCCAGGCCGGTGCCTCCGTCGTGGCTTGCCGGGACAATTGCCACAGGGCGGCCTGTTCATCAACGTCCAGATTGGCGGGACAAAACCGGGCCGCATCGAACAGGGCGGCGACGTCATTGGCACGGGCCTGCAAATCGCCATTCGCTGCCGCCATCAGATGCGCCAACACCAGGCGCCGGCTGTCCCCGCCGCCGGCCCGCCAGGCATATTCACCCTGCCGCCGCAAAACATCATAAACCGTCTCCGTCACGGCGCGGCGGTCCTTGGAACCGGCATAGCGGCGGCTGCGGAAGTAATTGCCGACAAGGCGGTCGGCGGGCGCCGTGGTGCCCGCGGCGGCGATCTGATCCAGCAGTTCAATGGCCGCCTGAACGCGGGCGCCGGGTATCATCGCGGCCGAACCGGTCTACGACGGGTTCAGCGGGTAGTTTGGCGCTTCGCGGGTCAGGGAAACATCGTGCACATGGCTTTCCCGGAAGCCGGCCTGGGTGACCCGGACAAACTCGCATTTGGTACGCATATCGTCGAGAACGCCATTACCCGTATAGCCCATGGCGGCGCGCAGGCCGCCGATCAACTGGTGAATGATGTCGGACACCGGCCCCTTGTAGGGCACGCGGCCCTCCACCCCTTCGGGCACCAGCTTTATGGCGTCGCGGATTTCCTCCTGGAAATAGCGGTCTGCGGAACCCCGCGCCATGGCGCCCAGAGAACCCATGCCGCGATAGGATTTGTAGGATCTGCCCTGGTACAGGAAGATCTCGCCCGGTGCCTCCTCGGTACCGGCCAGCAACGAGCCGATCATGGCGCAGTTGGCGCCGGCGGCGATCGCCTTGGCCAGATCGCCGGAATATTTGATGCCGCCGTCGGCGATCACCGGCGTGTCATTTTTCTGGCAGGCTTCCACCGCCTCCATGATCGCGGTCAACTGCGGCATGCCGACACCGGCCACGATGCGCGTGGTACAGATGGAGCCGGGCCCGATGCCCACCTTCACGGCGTCCGCGCCCGCATCCATCAGGGCCTTGGCGCCATCGCCGGTGGCAACGTTACCGGCGGCCAACTGTGTGTAATTGCTCAGTTTCTTGATCTCGTTGACACTGTCGAGAACACCGGCGGAGTGGCCGTGCGCGGTATCAACGATAATCAGGTCGACACCGGCATCGATCAACGCCTCCGTGCGGGCCAGGCCATCGCGGCCAATGCCGGTGGCCGCCGCCACGCGCAGACGGCCCTGTTCGTCCTTGGCGGCGTTGGGGTAGGTAGTGGCCTTTTCCATATCCTTGACGGTAATCAGACCGACGCATTTATAATTCTCGTCCACCACCAACAGTTTTTCGATGCGATGCTGGTGCAAAAGGCGCTTGGCTTCCGCACTGTCGACCCCATCGCGCACGGTGACCAGGTTTTCATGGGTCATCAATTCCCTGACTGGCTGGTTCTTGTCCGTGGCGAAGCGCACGTCCCGGTTGGTCAGGATACCCGCCAGGCGGCCGGAACCTTCCTCCACCACCGGAATGCCCGAAATACCGTGGTAGTCCATCAGGTTCAGGGCATCGTCCAGGCTCTGATCGGGATGGATCGTGACCGGGTTGACCACCATGCCGGCCTCAAACTTTTTCACCCGGCGCACTTCCTCCGCCTGTTCCGCCACGGTCAGGTTCTTGTGAATGACGCCCAGTCCGCCCAATTGCGCCATGGCGATGGCCAGGCGGTGCTCCGTCACCGTATCCATTGCCGACGACAGCAACGGAATGCCCAACGGAATGGCCTTGGTCACATGGGTATTGGTCGCCACCTGGTTCGGTAGCACGTTGGATTCGGCGGGCTTCAGGAGAACATCATCAAACGTCAGTGCCTCGGTAATTTTCATATTGCCTCTCGCCCCCTAAAAATGGCGCGCACTATGCCATGCCCGCCAAGACAAAAACAGGGCGCATTAAGCGCCCTGTGGTGGAAAATTTATGTACCGTCGAAATCATGTGCCGGCCCGCTCCGCCTCCGCCTCGGCTTCCATGTCGCCCGCGACGAATTTGTCGGGATCGTCATCGTACATCGCCGGGTAATGCTCCCGGAACGAGGCCTTGATGTCGTCGAACGGCGTGTCCGCGAAGGAACCATGTTCGGTAATATATTCCATATGCTTGTTGCCGGCGGCATCGAAGGGATGGAAGATCGAATCGGTGCGGCCATCGAATTCGAGAGGCAGGGTGCCGAATTTTTCACAGAGGCTGAGATTAAAGGCTGGCGTGGCCTTGACCCATTTGCCTTCCAGATAGACCTCGACAAAGCCGTGATAGACGAACAGGTCCGTCCCCATCAATTCAACCATGCGTTTGGAAGCCAGATGGTTGCGCACATCGGCAAATCCCAGGCGGGCCGGAATGCCCAAAACCCGGCAAGCCGCCGCCATCAGGGCGCCCTTGGTGATGCAAAAGCCATTGCCCCGTTCCAGCACGGAGCTGCCTTTCATGCCGTGCTCGGTCATCTCCACGCCATAGGGGTCGTAGCGGAAGCCATCGCGCACCGCGTAGTACAGGCGCACCGCTTTTTCCAGGTCCGTGCCCTCCCCGCCGCCCGCCTGTTGGGCGAACTCGATCACCGCCGGATGATCGCTGTCGACGAAGGTCGCGGGCTGTAAATAGGGTTGAAAATCCTCGATGGGGTCTTTTTCGCTTGAATTCGTTTCACTCATGACGCTGCTTTCTGACACCTGTTAGGAAACTATATGGTGCCCTTATTCGCCGATTCGAGCCTTCGTATAACGCAAAATCGGCCGCGCGCCTATGGTCTATGCTTATGGCTCCTGGTCGGGCGCATGCTCCTGCCCGCCGCCGCCGGCGTCACCGCGGTAGCCGGTGGCCACCACATACATTTCCGCCGAATCCGAACGCGAGGCCTCGGGCTTGGCATGGCGGACAGAGGCAAAGTCCCGTTTCAGGGCCGCCAGCAGCTCCTGTTCCAAGCCGCCCTGCCAAACCTTGGCGACAAAGCCGCCGCCCGGCGCCAGCACGTTTCTGGCCAGGTCCAGGGCCGCCTCGGCCAGAGCGATAATGCGCAGGTGATCCGTGGCCCGGTGCCCCGTGGCGGGCGGCGCCATGTCACTCAAGACCAGGTCGGCGGGCCCGCCCAGGGCCTCCCAGATGGCCGTTTCCGTGGCCAGGTCCATGACATCGCCGACCAGGGTCTGGGCCCCGCCCATAGCATCCATCTCGGCCACGTCGACCGCCAGGACCTTGCCCTTGGGGCCCAGGGCCGTGACCAGGACCTGGGTCCAGCCACCCGGCGCGGCGCCAAGATCAACCGCCGCCAGGCCCTTCCGCAAAAGACCGAATTTTTCGTCCAGCTGTAACAGTTTATAGGCCGCGCGGGAACGGTAGCCGTCTTTCCTGGCGGCAATCACATAGGGATCATTCAGTTGCCGTTGCAGCCAACGGGTCGACGATGTCTTGCGCCGCCGCGCCGTGCGCACGCGGACCGACAAATTGCGCCCCGACGGCCGAGATTTGCCGCCGCCGCCCTTGCCGCGGCCCGCCGGCGGGGTCATGGCGCGGCGGCGCCAGGGCGCCCGCGCGCCGCC
>JASLLM010000202.1 GCA_030747035.1 Alphaproteobacteria bacterium
GCCCTCTCCGACAGCCCTATCGTAAGACGCGGCGTTTCGTAGCATAGCCTCTCCGTCCTGGCAAGCGGGTAGGCGTCGGCCTGGGCGCTTCAAGGTGTCGCAGATGGCAAAACATTGCCTAGATCACACCGCGTTTCTTGAGCTCGTCGCGTTCGCCTGGAGCGAGGCCCAGGCGTTCGCCATAGACCAGATCGTTCCAATCACCCAGCCTGGGGCCCAGATCCTTGATGGCACCGGGCGTGCCGGACAACCTGGGCAGGACGTCGGGCACCACCACTTCACCCAACAGGGCGTGCTGGATGCGTTGCAGGGTGCCGCGGGCATCGAAATGCGGATCGGCGAAGATATCGGCGATGGAATTTATAGGGGCGCAGGGCACCTCGCCCTGTTCACAGATCGCCACGATTTCGGCGCTGGAATGCGCCGTGGTAAAGCCGTTGACCACACCATCGATCAGGGCCCGGTCGCCGACCCTCAGGGCCGTGGTGGGGTGGCTTGCCGCCAGATCCGGGCGGTCCAGGACATTTCTCGCCATGCGGGCCCAGATCTTGTCCGAAGTGCAGGCAATGGCGACCCAGCCGCCGTCCTTGGTGGGAAAATGGCCATGGGGGCACACATTGCGGGTGCCCAGGCCCTCGCGCTCCCGCACCGTTCCGTGGCGGCCATAGGCGGGCGCCAGTTCGTCCAGCACCCGGAAGATGCTTTCGAACAAGGCCACATCCACGGTCTGCCCCTGGCCGGTCCGTTCCGCCGTGCGCAGGGCCATCAGGACACCGACGGCGCCGAACAGGCCCGAGATATAGTCGGCCAGGGAGGTCGAGCCCGGCGTTACCGGAGCCTCCCCCGGCATGCCCGCCAGATAGGTCAGGCCGCCGACAGCGTGGGCGATACGGGCGAAGCCAGGGCGTTCCCGATAGGGGCCGTCCTGGCCATAGCCGGTAACCTGCAACATAACCAGCCGGGGATTGATGGCGTGGAGGGTGTCATAGCCCAGGCCCCATTTTTGCAATGTGCCGGGACGGAAGTTTTCGCAGACCACATCCGTGTCCCTGACCAGACGCTTGAACAGATCGGCGCCGTCGGGATGTTTCAGGTTCAGGGTAATGGAATGCTTGTTCCGCGCCTCGCTCAGCCAGGCCAGGCTGCTGTCGGGTATGTCCGTCGCCGTGCCGAACTGGCGCATGGGGTCGCCGCCGCCCGGTTGTTCCACCTTGATCACCTCGGCGCCGAACTCCCCAAGGATCGCCGCCGCGAACGGGGTGGCCAGGAAAGTCGCAAGATCAAGCACCCTGACGCCGTCCATGGGCCCGGGCGCGGCCGTCATTTCAGAACATCCGGATTGATTACGTTGATCGGGTTCCCGGCCGCATAGGCGACGATCTGATCAAAGATGTCGGTGAACTGGATTTCGTATTCATCCCTGGTGACGTAGCCAATGTGCGGTGTGCAGATCACATTGTCCCTGTTGAACAGGGGATGTGCGGCATCCCGCACCGGTTCCTCCTCGTAGACATCCACCGCCGCCATGCCGGGCCGTCCCGCATCAACGGCGGCGACCAGCGCGCCCGGCTCGATCAACGGCGCGCGGGAGGTGTTGACCAGCAGGGCCGTGGTCTTCATGTGTGAAAGATCCTCCGCCGTGACGATGCCGCGGGTGCTGTCGTACAGCCGCATGTGCAGGGACAACACATCGCAGGCGGCGAAGAAGGCTTCCTTGCTTTCGGCGACCTCGCAACCGTCCGCCCGGGCCCGTTCGCGGGAGGCCTCGCTGGCCCAGATCAGGATATTCATGCCGAAGGCCCGGCCATAGTCCGCCACGGCGCCGCCGATACGGCCGTAGCCATAGATGCCCAGGGTCTTGCCCCGCAAGGTGTTGCCCACGCCGATTTGCCATTCGCCCCTTTGTAGCGCCGCCATCTGTTGCGGGATCTGCCGCATGGCCGCCATGATCAGGGCCCAGGTCAATTCGGCGGTGGCATGGGACGGCGTGCCCGCGTGCTGGTCGGAGGAGACGATGATGCCCTGCTGGGTACAGGTCTCCACATCGATATGGGGATAGACACTGCGCTGGCTGATCAGCTTCAGCTTCGGCAGGCGCTGCAACAGGGGCGTGCGGATTTTTGTGCGTTCCCGGATCAGCACCAGGACTTCCGTGTCCGCCAGGCGTTCGGCCAGAGCGTCGACATCCTGGACGTGATCGTTCCAGATCGTGACCTCGTGACCGCCCAGCTTGGCGAAGCAGGGCAGGGTACGCAGGGTATCGAAGTAGTCATCAAGAATGGTGATCTTCATCGCGGAACCTGCTCCTGCCTCACTTTATGCCCGCCGCCTGAACCTGTTTGACGGACGCCTTCACAAGTGGAATCTCGTCATCCGCCAGGGGCTGCATATATTCTTTTCGCGCCAGGGCGGCCTCGATATAGGGGGCCAGCTCCTTTTCCTTGGCGGCCTGTTTCGGTTTGAAACGCGGCTGCACCTCGGCCCCGAACAGTTCCAGGGATTCGCAGATTTCCGAATGGGGGTTGTTGCCCGCCTGCTGCAGCAGGATGATCTGATCCACGCCCGCTTCCTCGAACTCGGCGATATGGTTGGAAAGGTCATCCGGCGTGCCGATGCCCGAGACATGGCTGCGGGTGCGCTGGATCGTGGCGATCAGATCTTCCGCCGCCGTGCCGTGCTGGGCGATATAGTCGGCCCAGATCGTGGTCCGCCCCGGCACCGTGTCGCCGGCCACCAGGGCATGCATGGCATAGCCGAAGAATTCGAAATTCAACTGGCCCCGGCGGATCGCCTCCTCCCGGTCATGGTGCAGGGAGAAATTCGAGACGACGGCAATGTTGGCATTGACGCTGTGGCCGATGGGCACGCAGTCCTCGCTCTTGATGATGCCGTAATAGATGTCGGCCCAGGTTTTCGCCTCTTCCCGGTCCAGGAAGGAAAACGCCAGGGCGCCGATGCCCAGGGAAGCGGCGACCTTGATGGTGTCGCGGTTGGTGCAGGCCATCCACATGGGCGGATGCGGTGACTGCAGCGGTTTCGGCAGCACGTTGCGGCAGGGCATGGAGAAATGCTCGCTCTCGAAGCCCGGATAGGGCGTCATCACCATCATGTTGGCGATCTGCTCCGCCGATTCGATGGCCATGGCGCGCTTTTGCCGGGCCGGAATGCCGAAGCCACCCAATTCCAGGCGGGTCGCGCCCTCGCCGATGCCGAAGTCGACCCGGCCGTTGGACACCAGATCCAGGGTCGCCAGACCCTCCGCCGTGCGAGCCGGGTGGTTGTAGTTCGGTATCACCTGGCGAATGCCATGGCCCAGGCGGATGTTCTTGGTCATGCCCGCCGCCGCCGCCAGAAACACCTCCGGTGACGAGCAGTGGGAATATTCGTCCAAAAAATGATGTTCCACCGCCCAGGCATGGTCGATGCCCAGTCTGTCGGCCAGCACGATCTGCTCCAGGGCTTCCTGAAACAGACGATGCTCGTCGCCTTCGTTCCAGGGCTTGGGCAGTTGCAGTTCATAAAAGACGCCGAATTTCATGCTATCGTTTCCCCATTGATATTGGCGGGTTGCGGCTGTTTCCCCATGCCCGCTCGATGTTTGGCGACAACAGAATAGCAAATCGCCCGGTTGGGGCAAATTCAACGGGATCAGACATGGCGGACGATTTTCGGGCCTGGGCGGAGGCGGTGCCGAAAGTGGAATTGCACCTGCACCTGGAAGGGGCCATTCCCCTGCCGGCCCTGTGGCGGCTGATGCAGAAGTACGGCGGCGACCCGGGCGTGCGGGCCGAGGCGGATTTGCGCCAGCGTCTGACCTACAAGGATTTTCCGGAATTCATCGCCGCCTGGATCTGGAAGAACGGCTTCATCCGTTCCTACGATGATTTCACCTTTATCGCCGAGGCGGTGGCGCGGGATCTGGCGCGGCAGAATATCGGTTATGCGGAAATGTTCTTCTCCCCCACCCGGTTCGTCGACCAGGGGCTTGAACCACAGGGCCTGGCCAGGGCCATCCGTGAGGGTCTGGACCGGGTGCCGGAGACCGAGATCTGGTTGATCGCCGATCTGGTCCGCGATCACGGCCCGGAACAGGCGGTCGAAACCTTGGCGGAGATCGAGGGTGTGTTGGACCAGGGCATCATCGGCATCGGCATCGGCGGCTCGGAGCATCTCTATCCGCCCGAGCCCTTCGCGCCGGTCTATCAGGCGGCCCGGGACATGGGCCTCTGCACCTCGGCCCATGCCGGCGAGGCGGCGGGACCGGCCTCCGTGCGCGGCGCGGTCGAGGCCCTGGAGGTTGACCGCATCGGCCACGGCATTGCCGCCCGTGAGGACACCTCGGTCATGGCGATGTTGGCGGAGCGGCAGACCCCGATCGAGCTATGCCCGCTGTCCAACGTTGCCACGGGCTCCCTGGCCCGAATAGAGGATCACCCGGTGCGCCAGTTCTGGGAGGCGGGTCTGATGCTGACGGTGAATACGGACGATCCCGGCATGTTCCACAATTCCATGGCCGATGAATTTGTCGTGCTGCATGAGGTCTTCGGTTTCAGCCGGGACGAGATCAAGACCTTCATTTTGAATGGCATCGAAGCCTCGTGGCAAACGGCGGCGCGCAAAGCCGCCATGGCCCGGGCCTTCCAGGATGACCTATCCTGGCGGTCCCAATAACGGTGACAATAACGGTGACAGTTTACTAAATAGGGATGCGCCGCACGATCGACGGAGCGAATTCGCCAGAGACAACCGATCTTCGACCCTATTTAGTAAACTGTCACCGTTATTGTGTTTAGACCCTAAAACGCGATGACGTTGCGGGCCACTTCGCCCACCTTCAAATCGTCCATGGCGCCGTTGATGTCTTCCAGCTTGATGCGGCCGGAGATCATCTGGTCCAGTTTCAGATCGCCGCGCAGATAGAATTCCACCAGCCGAGGCATATCGACCCGGAAATGGTTGGAGCCCATGGACGATCCCTGGATCTTCTTCTCGCGCAGAAAATCCGGGCCGTGCAGTTCCACGTTGGTGCCCACCGGCACCATGCCGATGATCGTCGCCGTGCCGCCCCGGCGCAGGGCCCTAAAGGACTGCTCCGCCGTTTCCTTCAGGCCCACCGCCTCGAAGGAATATTCCACGCCGCCGTCGGTGATGGCGCGGATCTGCTTAACCACATCGCCGTCGGCGGGATTGATCACGTCCGTGGCGCCAAATTCCTTGGCCAGGTTCAACTTCGAACCGACCATGTCGATGGCGATGATCTGGCCCGCGCCGGCGATCTTGGCGCCGTTGACCGCGGACAGCCCGATGCCGCCGCAGCCGAACACGGCCACGGTCGACCCCGGCGGCACCTTGGCGGTATGGAACACCGCGCCGACGCCAGTCATCACACCGCAGCCGATCAGGGCGGCGCGGTCCAGGGGCATATCCTCCCGCACCTTCACCACGGAATGTTCGTGGGTCAGGATCATCTCGGCATAGGAAGATAGATTGGCAAACTGCCCCACCACTTCGCCGTTCTGGCTCAGGCGCTGCTGGCCGTCGCGGGGCCGTTGCACCATGGGGCTTTCGCACAGGGTCATCCGGCCCGTCAGGCAAAACTCGCACTCGCCGCAAAAGGTGGAGAGGCAGGTGATGACATGATCGCCCGGCTTGACGTAGGTCACATCCTCGCCCACCGCCTCGACCACGCCGGCGCTCTCATGGCCCAGCACGCAGGGGCAGGGGATGGGATACAGCCCCTCGATGAAATGCAGATCGCTGTGGCAAACGCCGGCGAATGCGGTGCGGATCAGGACCTCGCGCCGGGCCGGTTTGTCGATTTCAATTTCCTCGATGGTCAAGGGCTCGTGCGCCGCCCGCATCACCGCCGCTTTCGCTTTCATCGTGTACGCCTCCCAAAATTGAATTACCTGTTGCCCCGACTGTATCCCGGACCGAGGCAGGAGTGCCAGCGCTATTCAGCGGATAATGGCCGCCGCCCGCTCATGCGACATTTTGGCGTATGGGACCGGCACACCATGCACCCCACCTAAAAGAGGTAGGAGCCTCTGCGCGAACAGCCCGCGATAGATGCTGTCCGCCGTATGGCGACTGCACACTATACCCAGTTCGATATTGGGAGGGCCAAATGAACGAGAAATACCTAGTAGCCGTTGACGGTTCAGAGCATGGCTGGAAGGCATTGGATCTGGCGGCGAAGCTGGCTGGGGCTTCCGATGCTGAATTGATCCTGCTGCACGTGGTGCCACATGAACCGATGCCGGACGGACTTGCACAGTTCGCCAAGGCCGAGGGGTTGTCGATGGCCGAGGAGAGGGGCCGATATCATGAAGGCCGCCGGATCGGGGACCAAATCGTGCGGCAAGCCGAGGCACGCGTGCGTAAGAGCGGGTTTGAACGGGTTTCAAGCCGGGTCGAGGAAGGAAGCCCGGCAGACCGGATTGTCGCCGTGGCGGAAGGGGACGGCACGGACATGATCTTCCTGGGAAGCCGTGGCCTCAGCGATCTCAAGGGCCTGCTGATGGGCAGTGTCTCGCACAAGCTGATGCACCTTGCGCCCTGTACCTGCGTCGTCGTGAAATAGCCGCACTAAGCGGCCTGCTTGCCAAGGACGACGAGTCCCGACCGCTGGTGCCCTAGGGACCCGGTTGGCCGACGAAAAACTCGTAGCCATAGCTATCGCCAAACCGCTTGCGCATGTTGATTTCCCGTTGCGTCATCTCGACGACGCTGAGCGCTTCATCGTCGTCCCGGTATGTCTCGCGCAGCTTTGGCAGCTTGGCTTCCAGCGGGGCATAGTAGTCGTCCCACCAGGCGGCATCGGGCAGGGTGAAATGCCCCGTGACGTCATAGCCTTGCGCACGGAATAGCTCCGCGACGCCCGCTACGTCCGTCATGGCCGGGTACTCGGCGGTGAAGAAGGTGGCGGCTTCTGCCGGCGGGTCTGGGGTCAGCCAGACCAGTTCCGTCGCGGCAAGGTAGCCGCCCGGCTTTAACAGCGGCTTCCAGGCTTTAAGGGCCTGGGCAAAACCCATGATATAGGCCGAGCCCTCGGCCCAGATCAGATCGAAGTGATGTTCCGGTAAAGCCAGATCGTTCATGTCCCGCGTCCGGAGCTCAACGCGGTCTGAAATTTCCGCCGCCGCAACGCGCGCCCGCAATTGCTCCAGGTATTCTTCGTGAAGATCAACGGCGGTGATATGAGCATCCAGATCCTGGGCCAGGACCATGGTCTGCATGCCAGGGCCGCAGCCAATATCGAGCACCCTGGGTCTGTCGGGCAGGCCGCTGCAAAGGGAGAGCGCCCGGCGTGTGGCATCGGCGCAGCCAGGTCCCTGCCGCGGCAAACCGCGTTGTACCTCCAGGAAAATATCCCAGAGCCGCGCGTTATCCTCC
>JASLLM010000203.1 GCA_030747035.1 Alphaproteobacteria bacterium
TTCCGGCGTTTCCAGCGCCTGGCGCAGGTACAGGGCAATGATACCGGCTTCCTCGATCGGATCGGCGCAGTCGATGCGCACCAGGCCCATCGCCGCGCCCGGCTCCAGCGGCGGCAGCTGGCGCCAATGTTCGGTGGTTTCCGTCGGGCGCAAGGCCTCGCGCAGCAGCCGATGGCGCGGGCTTTCCGCGCCGGTTTCCAGCCATGGCGCCACCTGCTCCCGCGCCACGCCGATCTTCTTCAACAAATGGCGCAGGCCAAATTGCGCATGGCTTTGATCCACGGCGGTCCAGGCGGTGTCGTCCGCATATGCGTCCAGACCCGGCAAAACCACTGCGCCCTGGGGCATGTGCGCGACCACGTTGATCAGGGCTTCGGTGGCCGGAATGGAACCGGTGGAACCCGCGACAATGACCGGATCCCGGGGCGGCGATTGGCGCCAGCGTTCGGCCTGGGCCCGCAGCAGAACATTGCGCCGCGCGCTTTGGTCCATGCAGCCTTCCGCCGTCAGTATTTCCTGCCAGGGTTCGCCCAACAGGTTGAGGAACGCCAGGGTATCCTGCCAATGGGCCGCCAGATCGTCGGGCACCAGATCCGCCAACGCCGACAGGGGCACGTCCTCCGTCTGCAGCCGGTCCAGCAGATCCGCCAGCTCCCACGCCAGGGGTGCTGCCTGTGCCGGATCGACGCCACGCTGCCGGGCGATCAGATGCAGCAGCAATAGCTGCCGGCGCAAGGCACTGATACCGGGCGGCAGTTCCAGCAGTTCGCCGCCATCCAAGGCGTCGACCCCAGGGTCCAGCAACAGCTCGTCCTCGTCCACGTCGCCGATCGCCCGCATGATAGGCAACAGCATGGCGCGGCCACCACTTTGGCGCAGAAAGCCGTCGCGTACGGCCCGTATACCGCGCCGGGTCGGTAGCAACAGGGTGATCCGGCTCAGGCTCAGGGGTTCATCGCCATGGCGCCGCAGCAAACCTTCAACCAGACGGTCGGAAAAGCTTTCGCCAGGGGCAATGGTGTAAACGTTCGGCCCGGCCTCCATACGGCTATTCCAACAGCGCCTGTTCCGCGGCGATCAGACCCTCGGGGCGGTTTAATTCCATCCATTGACCTTCATGGCGCAAACCGAACAAACGCTTCTGCTCCGCCGCCCGGTCATAGACGAGATTGAGCGAGAATGGCTCCCTGGGGCAATCCGTGAACAGCGCCGGCGTCAGAATTTGAACGCCGGCGTGGATGAAGGGCACCACCTCGCGCTCGGGCCGGCGAAATAACCGGCCGTCGGGCCGCATGCCGAAATCGCCGATGCCGCCATATCCGACGGCGCCGACGGTTGGCTGCATCAATAACAGGGCTGACATGCTGTCGGGCTGGAAACGGAGCGCCAGATCGTGCAGGGAATTGCCCATGCCGTCAAACCAAATGACGTCGCCATTGATGACAAAAAACGGCTCCGCCCCCAACAGGGGCAGGGCCTTGGCGACGCCGCCGCCGGTATTCATCAACCTATCGCTCTCGTCGGAAAACTCAATCGCCGGTTCGGACCGGTTGCTCAGATGCTGGCGTAATAGATCAGCATGGTGATGCAGGTTGACCACAACGCGCCCGACACCCGCCGCCGCCAGGCGGTCCAGCACCCGGTCGATGATGGCGCGGCCGCCCACCTGCAACAACGGTTTCGGCCGCGTCTCGGTCAGGCCACCCATGCGGCTGCCCAGGCCGGCGGCCAGGACCATCGCGGTTTTCGGCATTTCCACGGTCAATAAACCCAACAACCTAACGAATCGGTTGCCCGATAGTGCTGCTTGCGACGGCAACGAACAAGAGCGGAATTGGTCATCGCCGCGGGCGCATGCCAGGACGTCAGATGGGAGCCGATCGCAGTTGCCGTTGATAGTGTTGAAACGCCTTGATGTTGGTGGACACCAGCAATACCCAACCGGCCAGGCCATAAACCGATGCCAGACCAATGCTGATGGGCCAAGACGGCGGCAGGTCCATGCCCTTGAACAGCAGCGTCATGGGTACCACCACGGTCACCGATGTGGTCAGCAAATAGACGATCCCCAGCATCACCCGAGCCCTGCCGCGGCCGACATAGGCGAAATACCAGACCAGGATCAGCAGTACCGAAAAGAACATGCCGACGACATAGGCAAAGTTGATTTCGCCATGCTGCAGGCCCAGCGGCACGCCCTCGGTCATCAGGCGGCGCAAATTGACCGCGGGCACGGCCAGAACCAGCGACAATACGGCCAGCATTACACGTCGGCCCCAGATCTGAGCCGTCGTCATGGCCATGGTTTGGTTTTGGTCTTGCTGCTGCATGGTCTTTCTTCAACTCTTACTACCAACCAGGGTAGATGGCATTTCGGCATGCGCCTGGCAATGCTAGACTAACAGAATCCACGAAAAAGTGAGTGATCGCCATCACTCCTCGCGGCATCGTTAAGGCAGGATTGGCTGAAAATCCTCTATCCATGGAAGGAAATCAGGGATTGAGCACTCATCGTGAAACCCGGGCGCGGACAATCCTTGTCACCGGCGCGGCCAGCGGCATCGGCGCCGCCCTGTGCCGGCGTCTGGCGGCCCCCGGTACGGCGCTTTTCATCCATACCCGCGCCAATCGGGCGGGCCTGGAAGAGGTGGCGCGGGCGGTCGAGGCCAAGGGGGGTAGGAGCCATATTCTGCTGGGCGATCTGGCCGAACCCTCTGTCGCCGGCGACCTCGTTGCCGCCGTTGCCGCCGCTGTTGGCGACGGCGGCTGCCTGGACGGGTTGGTGGCGAATGCCGGTTTCGCGGACAAGACGCCGTTGGCGGCGTTGGAGGATGATGCCCTGGCCCATAGCCTGGCGGCCATTACCGGCGCTTTTCACCGCCTCGCCAAGGCCGCCATGCCCTTGCTGCGGGCGGCGCCGGCAGGGCGCGTGGTGGCGGTGTCATCGTTCGTGGCCCACCGTTATCAGCTCGACGGCGTGTCCATGCCGGCAAGTGCGGCGGCCAAGGCGGGGTTGGAGGCCTTGGCCCGGGCCCTGGCCGTGGATCTGGCGCCCCATGATGTCACGGTGAACTGCGTCGCGCCCGGCTATGTCCAGAAACAGGCGGGCGCGCACGCCGCCCTGACCGCCGAAAGCTGGCGCCGGGCCGCCGAACGTATTCCTCTGGGCCGCCTGGGCCAGCCCGACGATATCGCCGCTCTGATCGAATTCCTATTGTCCCCGGATGCCGGCTATATCACCGGCCAGACCATCCACGCCGACGGCGGTATGAGCCTTTAGACTTTCTTAAGACTGCCATGCGGTCCGCGCATGCCTAGCCTCTAATAATTGCAATTGTGCCGGCGGCGGGAGAGGCCTATCTCCCTCCCATGATGATGGCACCGCGGCGACCGCTCTGCCCATTCCACATTCAAGATTGCTAGGACAAGACCATGAAACTGGTGAAACAATTTGCCGTGATGATTTCCCGTTTGGGCCTGGAAGCCAGCGCGCCCACCTGCCCGCTGTATGCCACCGAACATCCCGTGGCCAAGGGGATCAGCCTCACCTCACAGATGCTGGAAGCCCGGGTCGGCCGTTAGGCTGGCATCGCATGCAGTCCTACGGCATCGACAGCGAACTGGCCTGAACCGGGCGGCCTCCCGCCAGCTCAACTTTACTCAAGGTCTCGTGATCGCAAGTGATTGGCCTTGTCCGAGAGGACGGGCCAGATTGCTATTGCAAGTTCACAAGAACACTTGACCCAAGAGAGCTAATTCGGAGGCCAGCTAAATGTCGAACCCGACCGCCAAAGTGAAAATCGTCCTCGGTTCCGTCGCCATTGCGGCGATGACCGCCACCGCGACACTGCCAAGCGCCTTGGCGTCCTGTGCGCCGAAGACGGCGTGCAACCCTTGTGCCGCGAAAAAGGGCTGTGGTGCCTGCAATCCTTGCGCCGCCAAGAAGAAGGGCTGTGGCGCCTGCAATCCCTGCGCCGCGAAGAAGGCTTGCAGCCCGTGCAATCCTTGCGCCGCCAAGAAAAAGTAGACTTTTCTCTCTCTCTTCTTCCTGCCTGAACCCCGCCGCGCTGTGTCAGCGCGGCGGGTTGTCATTTGCAGGCTTGCTGTTTTGCCGTCCTATTGGGCGGCGCTGGCACCTTGCTGCTTCAACTGCATTTCGACCTCGTCCAGGGCGCGGGTGAAGCGGTCGAACATCTCGTCGATCTCGTCCGGCGCGATGATTAGCGGCGGGCAGAAACCAAGAATATCGCCCGGCATGGCGCGGGTAATCAGGCCGTGTTCCTGGGCCGCGTTCTGGATCAGGGCGCCAACCTTGGCCGCCGGATCATAGGAACGCTTGGTTTCCTTGTCGGCGACGATTTCCACGGCCCCGATCAGGCCGACGCCGCGGGCCTGGCCGACCATGGCATGATCGCCCAGGGTGGCGACCCGGTTCTGGAAATGCGGCGACACCGCCTGGACATGACCGAGGATATTGCGCTCCTGCATCAATTGTTGCGTCCGCACGGCCACGGCGGCGCAGGCGGGGTGGGCGGAATAGGTATAACCATGACCGAACAGGCCCAGCTTTTCGGAATTGCCGCGCAGACCCTGGAATATTTCTTCGCTGATCATCACGGCTGAAATAGGCAGATAGGCCGATGACAGTGCCTTGGCGCAGGTCAGAATGTCGGGCTTGATACCGAATGTCTGGCTGCCCCACATATTGCCCGTGCGGCCAAAGCCGCAGATCACTTCGTCGGCGATCATCAGGACATCGTATTTTTTCAACACCGCCTGCATTTTCTCGAAATAGGTCTTCGGCGGCACGATGACGCCGCCGGCGCCCATCACCGGCTCGGCGATGAAGGCGGCCACGGTTTCGGGCCCTTCCTCCAGAATCATATCCTCGAGGGCCTGGGCGCAGCGGGAGGCGAAGTCCTCTTCCGATTCGCCCTCTTCCGCGCCACGGTAATAATCCGGCGTCATGGTGTGGCGGACGAAATCCAGGGGCAGGTCGAAATCCGCCTGAACATAGGGCAGACCCGTCAGGCTGCCCGCCGCGATGGTGACGCCGTGATAGCCGCGCAGGCGGGAGATGAATTTTTTCTTCTCCGGCTTGCCCCGGGCGTTGTTGAAATACCAAACCATCTTGATGGCGGAATCGTTGGCTTCCGAGCCTGAATTGGCGAAGAATATCTTGGAAAATTCGACCGGGGCGATTTCCTTCAGACGCTCCGCCAGATCAATTGCCGGGTGCACGGATTTACCCGCGAAACTGTGATAATAGGGCAGGGCGCGCAACTGTTCCGTGGCGGCATTGACCAGCTCTTCCTCGGCGAAACCGAACGAGGCGCACCAGAGGCCGGCCAGACCTTCGATATATTCCTTGCCGCTTTCGTCCGTGACATAGACGCCGCGCCCCTTGGTGACGATCTGCGGTCCGGTAATTTCATGGGTTGCCAGGTTGGTATAGGGATGCAGGACATGGGCGATGTCCCGGCTTTCCGGTGAGTTGCCGCGATCCGTCACTCGATCCGTCATAATATTATTCCTTTCCTGGCGCTGGGCCGTCAGAGGCCAAAGTAGATGAATTGAATTTGCGCTATTTCACGCCTTCTGCGCCCTTAAGTCAAAGCATGGAATCGGAAAATTTTCTCCACCCCTTGTGTGGCGGGCGGCTACACTGGCGAAGATTGCATTGCAATAGGGTATCAACATGCATCTTGAAGCGGGCGCGGCGGATCAGAGCTTTCGCGAGGAAGTCAGGGATTTTCTGAATGAACATCTGAGCCCGGAACTGCGCCAGGCCGGCCAGCGCACCATGGGCATCTGCAGCCCGCACGCGGCCAGCCAGGCCTGGCAAAAGATCCTGTACGCCAAGGGCTGGGCCGCGCCAAGCTGGCCGAAGGAACATGGCGGCACCGGCTGGACGCCCATGCAGCGCCATATTTTCGCCACCGAATGCTATCTTGCCGACGCGCCCATGCTGGCGCCCATGGGCCTGGAAATGGTCGCGCCCGCCATCATGGGCCACGGTTCCGAGGCGCAAAAGGCCTACTATTTGCCGCGCGTGCTATCGGCGGAGGATAGCTGGTGCCAGGGTTATTCCGAGCCGGGCTCGGGCTCCGACCTGGCCTCGCTGCAATGCCGAGCCGACAGGGACGGGGATGATTACATCATCAACGGCAGCAAGATCTGGACCACCGATGCGCATTACGCCACGCGGATATTCTGCCTGGTCCGCACTTCGTCCGAAGGCAAACCACAGGCCGGCATTTTTTTCATCCTGATCGACATGGACAGCCCGGGGATCAAGGTGGAACCCATCATCACCATGGCCGGCAATCACGAGGTCAATCAGGTCTTCTTCGACGATGTGCGGGTGCCCCAGGAAAACCGTGTGGGGGCCGAGAACGAAGGCTGGACCGTGGCCAAGTATCTATTGGAGTTCGAGCGCGGCGGCCGCGCCTGGGGCGCGCGGCTGCAAGGGGCCATGGCGCATCTAAGGCATTTGGCCGAGGCGCGGGACATGGTCAACGGCACCTTCGCCCAGCGTCTGGCGGGCCTGGCGGCGGCTGTCCAGGCGGTGGAGTACACCGAACAGCGGGTGATCGCTGAAATGAGCCAAACCGGACGCATCGGACCGGCGTCCTCGATGTTGAAGACCTGCGCCGGCACCTTGGTGCAGGAGATCAGAGAAGTCGCGGTCGAGGTGATCGGCAACTACGCCGCGCCGTATCAACCCGCGGCAAGGGAATGGGGCAGCAACATCGAACCCATTGGCAGTCCGGACGAGCTAACCGTGGTCGCCCACTATCTGGATTTCCGGGCCCGCTCCATCGCGGGAGGCAGCAACGAAGTGCAGCGCAATATCATGGCCAAGCTGGTCCTGGGCATGTAATTCCGGCGGATCGGGCTTAGGAATTCACGATTTGTCCGGCGAATAGAATTTTGTCGTTCTCGTTGCCATCAGATGACTGAGGCAGCAGGATTTCCTTGAAGAGTTTCGCAGGGCCCCAGTCTTCCCGGTACGGCTCGGATGTGACACCGATGAAGCTCTCATCGAGAAGAAAGCGCGCGAACTTGATACTGTTCAAGGATACTGCGGTCGGGTCCGACTTGTCCGGAAGGTTTTCCGGAGACAGCCGCCTGCCCGTAGGGTCATGGCCGGTGACCTCGACAATCTCGGTTCCCCACAGGCGCACATCAAACGCCAGTGGCTGTCCTTCGACGGCATCATAGACCGAGAGCCAGCCCCACCACTCCC
>JASLLM010000204.1 GCA_030747035.1 Alphaproteobacteria bacterium
GTGGTGGGCCGGCAGGTGGTCGGCGCGGCCGACCGCAGGGCCGCGGCAGAGGCGGTGCAGGCGGAAATCCGCGACGCCTTCAATCAGCGCGGCGACTAGACCATTATCGAGATTGACCTACCCACCCGCTCCCCCAGCCCGTCCACCCACAGGGTACCATTAATGGGTGGACGGGCTGGGGGAGCGGGTGGTTCAGCGATTCGATGAATATCGAAAATGGTTTAGCTTTCCGCCAACTGCGCTTCCAATTCATCTATGCCAACCGGCTTCAACAGAGTTGCCGTTTCGAATTGCGATGACGCATCGGCAAGCCGTTGGGCCACGTTTGCATAGTTGGGCGCGAAGCCCGTGGCCAGGATCAGCTTGCCGGCAAAGCCCTGCTCGATCAGCCATTGCGTCAGTTCCACGCCCTCGATCTCCGGCATCACGATATCCATCACCACGACCGTCGGGCGGAACAACGTGTAAGTGGTCATGAATTCCTGGCCCGTCGTGGCCATTTCCACCGTATAATCAAGTTCCTGGGCGACATTCCGGACAAAGCGGCAAAACGCCGGCTCGTCATCCACCACCAGCAACCGTTTTTTGGGTACTTCATCAATCATGCTGCAATACCCGCTCAACCGCGGAGGCGAGATCCTGAATACCATAGGGCTTGGAGATGAAGTCTATGCCAGAATCAACCGCCCTGTCAGCGCTCAATCCTTCCCGCAAATAGCCTGAACACATCAGCACTTTCAGCTCGGGAAATTTTTCCCTGGCCAGATCCGCCAGCTCCTGCCCATTGATCGGGCCGGGCAGGACAATATCGGTGAACAACAGATCAACGCTTGTTCCCTGGTCGAAAATGTTTCTCGCGGCTTCGCCATCCTGGGCCTTCAGCACCTCGAACTCAAAGCTCTGCATCACTTCGGCGGCAATATTCCGCAATTCCGAATCATCCTCCACCACCAGTACGGTCCGGCCACGGCCAACGGGAAATTGCCCGTCCGGCTGGTGCTGGGAAACGGCGGTCGACCCCATCGGTGTTTCGGACGATGGCAGATACATTCGAACCACGGTACCAAGGCCGACCTCGCTCTCCATGGCGACATGGCCACCGGATTGCCTGACGAAACCGTGCAGCATGCTCAAACCGAGGCCACTGCCCATGCCAAACGGCTTTGTGGTGAAAAACGGATCAAACGCCTTTCGCAAGTCGTCTTCCGGCATGCCCACGCCGCTGTCCCGCACCGAGATAACCTGATAGAGCCCGGGCTCCACCTCCGCTTCAAGGTCCGGCTCGGTTCCCGTTATGGAAACAGTCGACGTTTCAATGCGCAGATTCCCGCCATTGGGCATGGCATCGCGGGCGTTCAATACCAGATTGAGGAGAGCGTTTTCCAATTGCCGGGGATCAATTAGAACTGTGCCGCCACCTGCTTCCAGAACGACATCCAAGCCAATATTTTCACTAATGGTCCGGCGCAACAGGTCTTCCATGCCGCTGATAATGTCAGCCAAATTGCTGGGACGCTGTTGCAGGGGCTGCTGCCGGGCGAACGCCAGCAACCGGTGGGTTAGCGCGGCGGCCCGGTCCACCGCGTCCACGCCATCGGCCAGGTAAAGCATGCTTCGGTCATCGGATGGCAGGCGCCGCTGCGCCAATTCCAAATTGCCCTTGATGATGCCCAGCAGGTTGTTGAAGTCATGCGCTATGCCGCCCGTCAATTGGCCGACAGCCTCCAATTTTTTGCGCCTGCTGAAGCTGGCTTTCCAGCTTCTTGGTCTCGGTCAGATCAATGATCGAACCGACGAATGTTCGTTCCGAGCCCACATTGAATTCACCAATGGCGAGATGAATGGGAATTTCCTCGCCATTCTTGCGCCGGCCCAGAACTTCCCTGCCGATGCCAATGATGCGCCCCTGACCGGTCGCCAAATATCTTTTCAGGTATTCATCATGCCTTTGACCGTCCTGCGAAGGCATCAACATGGAGACATTCCGCCCAATGACCTCGTCGGCCCGGTAGCCAAATATTGTCGTGGCGGCAGCGTTGAAATCCGCCACCAGGCCGGCGCTGTCGATAACGATATTGCCGGTCTGGGCATTCTCGAAAAAGGCGCGGAAACGGGTTTCACTCTGCTCGTTGGCCAGTTCCGCCTGCTTGCGGTCGGATATGTCGATCGCGGTCGCCTGTATGGCGGCCTGGCCCTGCCATTGTATGCCGCGTCCCGATGTTAGAATCCAGACGTTCTTGCCGTCCTTGCGGCGTCCCCTTACTTCGGTGAAGGTCGAAACATCCTCACCAGTACTTCGCCGCTTCGCGCGGGAGATGACCCGCTCCACATCATCCTGATGGACAAGATCGCGGATCGACTTCACTTGCAGAATATCTTCCAGACTTTCGTACCCGAACATCCGGATAAATGCTTCATTGGCGTAGATTGGTGTCAGATCGCGGTGGACAAGTATGCCCTGCAGCGAACCTTCAACCAGATCGCGGTACAGGGCCTCGCTTGCCTGCCACGCCTCACGTGCCGCCTCGGCATCGGTGATATCACGGCCGATGGTGGCGGTAGAGCCGTCCTCAAGCCGCTGTTCGTAGATCAGGAAGGTAACGCCGTCGTGGCGATGATAGACGATCGGCTCCTTGGGATCGCGATGGGCCGCGATGCGCGCCTCCAGCCAGGCCTCCTCGCGGCCGACAGCGTCGGTTATCAGGCCAGCCTTTACGACCTCGCGCATCGCCTCGGCAAAGGTCAGGCCAATAAATGAGGTCCGCCTTGCCTCGTCGAACGCAGGATAAACCGCGCCATTCGTGTAGATGAGCCGGTCGTCGGGGTCGTAGATCGCAACGATGCCGGGAAGGCTGTCCAAAACCGAAAATAGCCGTCTGAGTTCATTTTCGGCAACCCGGATTTCGGTGATTTCCTGGACGATCGAAATCACGCCGGCTATTTCGCCGCCGGCGCCGTTGATTGGGATCATATTGCCCAGAAATTCGCGCCCGGGCAGGTGATCCGGTGCGAATATGAGATCGCGGATTGGCTGACCGGTGGCAATGGCGCGTAAAGCCATTTCCTCGCTGTCAATGACCACGCCTCGAGCGAGCACCTCTGCCATGGTCTTGCCGATCAGATCTTCTGGCGTCAATCCAAGTATGCCCGCGCCGTAATCATTGATGAAGTTGATGGTGCCATCACTATCCCGATAGGAAATACCGGCGGGCACATTCTCAAGTATCGTTTGCAGTTGTTTTGTCGTGGCCTGCAACGCATCGGCGATCCGCTTGCTTTCGGTGACGTCGCGGCTGACACCCCGAAAGCCCAAAAATTCGCCGTCTTCAGCAAAGATCGGCGTGCCGGTATTTTGCGTCCAGCCAGTTTGCCCATCAGGCAATTTACGCCTTGCGACCAAGTCGCGGAACGGCCGGCGGCTGGTCACCGCCTGTTCAAAGATCTTGCGGGCCTCGGGGGTTTCGAAGGTACGGGCCAAATCGATCAGCGGCGCACCAAGCGCCGACCCTTCGGCCGCGCCGGTGAATTGATAGTACTTCTCGGAGACGTAGGTGAAGTAGCCGGCCTGATCCGTCTCCCAGAGCCAATCAGCGGCAATATCCAAATATCCCCGCAATCGCTTATTGCTGTCGCGTGCGGCGGTCTCGGCGCGCAGCCGAACCGTAATGTCATCGACAACGCAACTGACGCCGGAGATGCTGCCATCCCCGGCACGCAGCGGCGTGTAGTTGTGATTGCAGGCGATCACGCCGCTTGGATTTGCCGGATCGGTGATTGCGAAACGTTTATCCGTGACCGCTTCGCCGTCCGCGAGGACCTGACGCAGCAAAATTTCAACATCGTCAGCGATTTCAGGCCAAACATCGCCGACCATCTTGCCCAAATGGTCTTCAGCGGGCAAACCGCTCAGGCTCGCCAGCCTGTCGTTGACGTCGAGAAAGCGCAAATCAGGGCCGAAACAGCACAGGCCGATGGCGGCGTTCCTGTAGAAACTGGGCGGCTCGGAATTGAAATCATCTGCCATTGCACGGAACCCCGGCTACCTCATCCGGTGGCTTGATGCGCTCTGGCTCACGGTCAATCCACCATGGCATCGATGGTTTGTTTGATCAGCGGGTTCAGGGCTTCTCCGTCCAGCCAACGGGCCACCAGAACCAAATCATGCGCCGGATCGGCAAGAATGGTGTTGCCGCCCGCCCCGACCGCGGCGACAGCGCCGGCCGAGGCCGCCGGATAGCGTACCCGGCCGGTGTTCAGCCACCACATGAAGCCATATTCGGGATTGATGTCGCATGGCGTCAACATCGCCGCGACCCAGTCCTCGGGCAGCAGTTGCTCGCCGTTCCAAGCCCCCCTTTGCAGGATCAACTGTCCCAGCTTGGACTGATCCCAGGCGCCGATCCACAAACCGCCGCCCCAATGGGAGCCACCCGGCACCGAGGGCATGGCGACCCCATCAATGGTGACCATGGCATTGCGGTAAGCGTTCCAGGACCAATCCTCCGATGCGCCCAGGGGCACCATGATGCGTTCCGCCAGCACCTCCGCCAACGGCCGGCGGAACAGATGCAGCAATGAAAGGCTAAGGCGATTGACGCGGACGTCGTTATATTCCCAATAGCTGCCGGGCGCGCCCAGCTCCCGGCGCTGACCCTTGCGGGAATTGTCCGCATCGGCGCCCAGTTGCCGGTTACGGTCGATCAGATCGGGCTTGGAGAACAGCGTGCCCTCCCATTCCGAAGTCTGTTGCAACAGATGCCGCCAGGTGATCTGCCGGTTCTGTTCGGAGGTGAAATGATCATCCAGGGCGGTTTCCGCGACCCGTTCATCCACATCGCCGATCAGGCCATCGGCAAGGGCCAGTCCGGCCAGGATGGCGAGGTAGCTTTTGGCAACGGAGAAAGTCATGTCCGCGCGCATCACATCGCCCCAGGTCGCCGCCACCCGGCCTTGGCGCAGGATGACGCCGGCGGGGCCGCCGCGCGGCTTGGTCGGGCCCAGCACCTCGTTCCAGGGCGGTGGTTCGAACTCCCCCTTGCCCAGTTGGTCGTTGATATCCCTGGACCAGGCGATTTCGTTGGCCTGGGCGAAAGCCACCGCGTCAGCCAGACGGGACGGCGAAAAACCGGCGCGATCCGGTTCAATATCTATTGTCTGTAACATCGGCGCAGTGTAGCACGATGCCGAGACTTGAGAGTTAATTGTCCCAAATATTAGGCTGTTCCCATGATCCCGCCCCAATGGCCATCCCTGTTCGAAGCCCGCGCCGGCGACCCGCCTGGCGGCAAAAGCCGCAAGGCGGCTTGATGAAAGTATCCTATTGGATCGCGGCGCCGGGCCTGGTGGCGGCGGCGGCATTGGCCTTCATCCCCATCGACGGCCTGGCGGCGGAAACCGTGCAGACCGGCGCCCTGGCGCTGGCCACGGTTGTTCTGTTCGCCACCGGCGCATTGCCGGAATTCGTAACTTCGGTGCTGTTCTTCGCCATCGCCATACTGTTCGCCCTGGCGCCCGCGAACGTGGTTTTCGCGGGCTTTCAATCGGCCGGCTTCTGGATGGTTTTCGGCGGACTTGTAATCGGCCTCGGCGTGCGCGGCACGGGCCTGGCGGAGCGTCTGGCCCATGCGGTCAGCCGCCGCTTCGGCCACCGCTACCCCGCGATTATCAGCGGCACGGTAATCCTGGGATTGGCCATGGCCTTCCTGATGCCGTCCACCATGGGCCGGCTGATGATATTGCTGCCCATCGTCTTCGCCATGGCCGACGGCTTTGGCTATCGCCCAGGCAGCAATGGCCGCACGGGCATGGTCTTGGCGATTTCCTTCTCCACCATGATCCCCGGATTCGCGATCATGCCGGCAACCGTGCCGGCCATGGTTATCCTGGGCGCCAGCGAAACGCTTTACGATGTCAACCTGGTCTACGGTACCTGGCTGCTGTTGCATCTTCCCATTCTCGGTGCCTTGAAGGCGGCGGTGATCGCGGCCCTGGTGGTCTGGCTGTTTCCCGAGAAAGCGGCGGCGGCGTCCGACGAATTCGAGGCGCCGGCAGCCATGGCGGGACGGGAGCGCTTGATGGCTTCGCTGCTGTTGCTGGTCCTGGCCCTGTGGATGACGGACTTCCTGCACCATATCTCGCCGGCCTGGGTTGCACTGGGCGTCGCCGGCATCATGATCCTGCCCTTTGCCGGCATCGTCAGTGCCCGGGATTTCGACGACAAGATCAAACCGGGCACGCTGTTTTACGTCGCCGGCATGTTGAGCCTGGGCGCCCTGGTGGCCCACGGCGGGGCCGGTGATTTGCTGGCACAATCGGTGCTGCCGCTGCTCAACCTTGGCCCGGGCCAAAACGCCTGGAATTTCGCCGCCGTCACCGGCCTGTCCAGCGCTCTGGCCATGTTCGCGACCCAGCCCGGCGTGCCGGCGATCCTGGCTCCCCTGGCCGGCCATCTGGCCGCGGCTGCCGCCCTACTCGTGGAAGCGGTCTTGATGCTGACCGTGGTCGGCTATTCCACGGTGATTCTGCCCTACCAGACCCCGCCATTGGTCGTCGCCATGCAGCTGGGCGGCGTGCCCATGCGCCAGGGCAACAAATTATGCCTTTGGTTACTGGCGGTTACCGTCCTGGTGCTGCTGCCACTGGATTATCTTTGGTGGCGCCTGCTAGGCTGGCTGCCATGACCGTGCATATCCTCAAACTTTGCGTCGGCATCGATTCGATCGAGCAACTGGCCCAGTTCCAGGAGGCCCGGCGGGCGCAATACGAGGCGGCGGGCCTGCCGGCGGAACATGTCCACCGCACCCGTCACCGGCCGCGCCGTGCGGCGGAAGTTCTGGACGGCGGCTCGCTCTATTGGATCATCAAGGGCTTTATCCGGGCGCGTCAGGCCATCATCCGCCTGGACGAGCTTTACGATGATGAAAGAGGCAAGCGTTGCGGCCTGGTGCTGGGCCCTGATCTGGTTCGCACCGAACTGCGGGCCCGCCGGCCGCATCAGGGTTGGCGCTATCTGGTGGCCAAGGACGCGCCCCCGGACCTGCCCGCCCACATGCAGGCGGGTGAATGGGATGCGGACGGTCACGACGGCCCGCCGCCGGAAATGGCCGCCGAACTTCGTGCACTTGGTCTGCTTTAGCGCCGTCTCTAGAGCGTTTCCGGATTATTTTGGGGCATAGCCATCCTCGGCGAAGAAGTTCCAGCATTCCTCTGGTTTGAAGAG
>JASLLM010000205.1 GCA_030747035.1 Alphaproteobacteria bacterium
CGCCGGCTGCGCGAAGATGGCAAGACCCTGGAATCCCTTGGCCGCGAACTGGGTATCTCGAAGGAGCGGGTCCGCCAGATCGAATGTCAGGCTCTTGGCAAGATGCGCGATACCCTCTCCGAACGCGGCGGCGATCCGCACGAGGCCGGGCTCCTGGGGTAGCTACCGGCACTCGGAGCCAAACACGCTGGTTGATTGCTGGAGCGGGTAAGGGCGGCTATATAGATGTGGCGCGCCTCCCGCTGCTGCTTTGCAAGTGTGTACCCAATCGATGCCGAGAACGGGTTATCCCTATCTTGAAGACTTCACCGCCACCGCCCATGACGAAGCGCGGGCGGAAGCCGTGCTGGCGGATTTGCAGGCCGCCGGTGAAAACCTGGATGAGCCGGATTTGCAAGCCGCCCTGGCCGCGTTGTGGCGGGATCAATCGGCCTGCGCCTTGCTGGGGGCGGTGTTTGGCAACAGCCCGTTCTTGAGCCGCGTGGCGGCCGCCGATCTGGCCTATTTGCCGAGGCTTTTTGCCGATAACCCTGAACAGACCATGGCCGGCCTGTTGGCGGAACTGGCGGAAGGCTTGCGGGCCGTCGAGGAGATGGATGCGGCGATGGTGTCGCTGCGGCGGGCGCGGCGGCGGGCCGCCATTCTAATCGCCCTGGCGGATGTGGGCGGCATTTGGGATCTGCGGCAGGTCACCCATGCCTTGTCGCGCTTTGCCGATGCCGCGATCAGTGGCGCGGTGGGATGGCTGTTGTTGGATGCGGCCCGGCGCGGCGAGCTGCGTTTGCCGGACGACGGCGCGCCGGAACGCGGCGGCGGCCTGGTCATTTTGGGCATGGGCAAACTGGGCGCCAACGAGCTGAATTATTCTTCCGATGTGGACTTGATTGCCCTTTATGATGCGGAGGCGGCGCCCTATATCGGCCAACGCTCGGCCCAGGACTGCTACATCCGCCTGGTTCAGGCCCTGGTTAAGATGTTGCAGGAACCGACGCGGGATGGTTACGTCCTGCGTACCGACCTGCGTCTGCGCCCGGATCCGGGGGTGACGCCGGTGGTGGTCGCGATGCGCGCGGCGGAGCAATATTACGAAAGTCTGGGACAGAATTGGGAGCGGGCCGCAATGATCAAGGCCCGTCCCGTGGCCGGCGATCTTGCCGCCGGCGCGGCTTTCCTGGAGCGTCTGCAACCCTTTATCTGGCGCCGCAATCTGGACTACGCCGCCATCGCCGATGTCCATTCCATCATGCGCAAGATTCACAGCCACGAAGGCGACCGCGATATCGCGGTGGAGGGGCACAACATCAAACTGGGCCGTGGCGGTATCCGTGATATTGAGTTCTTTGCCCAGACGCAGCAGCTGATCGCCGGCGGGCGGGAGCCGGCCTTGCGGGACGCGACAACTTGCGGCGCCCTGGATGCCCTGGCCCATGCCGGTTGGATCGATGGCCGGGCGGCGGAAGAGCTGAGCCTGGCCTACGATTTCCTGCGCCGGTTGGAACATAGGCTGCAGATGGTTGGTGACGAACAGACCCAGGCCATGCCCCGGACAGCGGAGGGGGTGGCTCATCTGGCCTGTTTCATGGGCTACGGCGATGCAGAGAAATTTCGCGCCGATCTGCTGGCCCATCTGGCGCTGGTACAGCACCACCATGGCATTCTGTTCGACGCGGCGCCGACCCCGGCGGGGGAAAGCAATCTAATCTTCACCGGTACCGACGATGATCCCGAAACCATGGAGAAGCTGGCCGCCATGGGTTTTGAAGGCGTGCAAGGCGCCTCGACCACGGTGCGTGGCTGGTATCATGGCCGCTACCGGGCCCTGCGTTCCACCCGGGCCCAGGAGTTGCTGACCAACTTGATGCCGGCGCTGTTGCAGGCGATCGCCGATACCGCAAATCCGAACGCCACCCTGGGCCGTTTCGACCGCTTTCTCTCCAATCTGCCGGCCGGCGTGCAGCTATTTTCAATGCTTAAGGCGCGGCCGCAATTGCTGGATCTGCTGGCTGAAATCATGGGCAGCGCGCCGCGCTTGGCCAACTATCTGGCGGAAAACTCCAATGTGGTAGATGCCATGACTTCCGCCGAGTTCCTTGCCGCGCCGCTGGCCTTGAGTGCCCTGCGGCGGGAATTCGCCGAAGATATGAGCGCCGCCACGGATCTGGAGGATATTCTCGATTTCACCCGGCGCCGGGTGAAGGAACGAAAGTTTCAGATCGGGGTGCAGATTCTGGGCGCCACCATCGATGCCGACCGCTCGGGCGCGGGCTATGCCGATTTGGCGGACGCGGCCGTGGGAGCGCTGTTGCCTGGCGTCGGAGAGGCCTTTGCAAAGGCCGAACGCCATGGCCTGATCGACGGCGGCGCCATGGCGGTCCTGGCCATGGGTAAGTTTGGCAGCCGCGAGATGACCGGTGAATCCGATCTCGATCTGATTTTCGTCTATGACTATCCCGACGATGACAGTGTTTCCAACGGCGAGCGGCCCTTGCACGCGCAACAATATTTCACCCGCCTTAGCCAACGTCTGATCAATGCCCTGACGGTACCGACCGCCGAGGGCAAGTTGTACGAGGTCGATATGCGCCTGCGGCCTTCAGGCAATTCCGGACCGGTGGCGACCCGCTTCAGTGGCTTTGCCGACTACCAGCGCAATGAAAATGCCTGGACCTGGGAGCATATGGCCCTGACCCGGGCGCGGGTTGTCGCCGGAGAAGGGGAACTGACGAAGCGGGTCAAGGAGACGCTCGGGGAGGTGTTGCGCCGCCCGCGTGACCGCCAGACCACGGCGGCGGACGTGGCGGAGATGCGGGCGCGGCTATCGCGGCAGAAAGGCGGCGGCGGTAATCCGTGGGAACTGAAGCTGGTCCGCGGCGGCCTGCTGGACATCGAGTTCATCGCGCAATTCCTGCAATTGGCCCACGCCGCGGATGAAGCAACGGTGTTGCATCCCAACACCTGTACGGCCCTGTCGAATTTGGCCCGGGCCGGTTATCTCTCCCGCGCGGACGCCGATATGTTGATTGCGGCATCGGGCCTATATCGTGATTTGATGGCCCTGTTCCGGATCGCGGTGGTTGGCGAATTCGAGCCATCGGAGGCGCCGCGCGGCATGGTGAACGCGGTATTGCGGATATCCGAAAGCTCCGGCCTGGCAGAATTGGAGGCGCGGTTGCGGGCGACCCAGGCCGAGGTTCTGTCAGCCTTCGAACGCATTGTCGACGCGGCGGCCGGCGGCGCGCCGAAAGGATAATCCTGGCTGCTCCGGGCCCTCGCCCCCACGATTTGGGTCCCTAAGCGCGCCGCCGCAATTGCGGGCCTTCTAGTCCGCACTCAGATTTATCGGGGCGCGGCAGGTTTCGTGCACCTGCGATCATGTGAGAGGTCGGGATTCCGGCCAAGGCTGTTTGATGCCGTGCCCTATCCTGCCGCAGATTGGTTGTGCAATAGATTGAATGAGCTACAATTTTCAGGATCAAGATTGGTTGGAGTATCTGGCACCATGGCAACCGGCGATTTGCGCATCGAGACGCGGCAAGGGGTATTGTATGTACTGATCGACCGCGCCGAAAAACGCAATGCCTTGAGCCGGTCGGTGCTGGATCAACTGGGCGCCGCCTTTTCCGCCGCCGCCGATGACGATGGTTTGTCGGCGGCGGTATTGCGCGGCGCCGGCGACAAAAGCTTCGCCGCCGGCGGCGATCTGCGGGATTTGGCCAGCGTGCGGACCCTGGCGGAGGCGGAGGAGATGTCGTTGCAGGCCAAGGCGGCGCTGGAGGCGATCCGGCGGTTTCCCGTGCCGGTGATCGCCGCCCTGAATGGCGATGCCTTGGGCGGCGGGGCCGAACTGGCGGCTGCCTGCGATTTCCGCGTTTTTGCCCCCCATGCCCGGATCGGCTTTATTCAGGGCCGTTTGAATATTACCTCCGCCTGGGGCGGCGGCATCGACCTGATGCGCCTGGTGGGCCCGGCCCGGGCCTTGCGAATGCTCAGCCGGACCGAACTGCTGACCGCCGGCGACGCCATGGCCATTGGCTTGGCCGATGCCGTTGGAGACGAAGATCTCGACGGTGCGCTATCGGCGTTTCTGAAACCCATGCTAAAACAGTCGCCGCATGTCATGCGGGCCTTCAAGGCGTTGAATTTGGCGCAGCGGAATGGTGCGTCACGGCAGGAGCTGCTGGATTTGGAAACAAGCAATTTTGCCGCTGCCTGGGTCCATGACGACCATTGGGATGCCGCCGAAGGTATTTTGAAAAAGGAAGACTAGGACATGACAGACAGCGCCCCCACCGCCCCAAACATGCCTTCATCGGTGACGCCCTCGGGCATCGAAATTCCCCAGGTCGTGACCGCCGACATGGTCGAAAGCGACCCCGGTTTGCCCGGCGAGTATCCTTTTACCCGGGGCATCTTTCCCAACGGCTACCGCGGCCGGCTTTGGACCATCCGGCAATATTCCGGTTTCGGTTCGGCCGAAGAGACCAACCAGCGCTATCGTTTCCTGTTGGATCAGGGGCAGACCGGCCTGTCAGTGGCCCTGGATCTGCCCACACAATGCGGCTATGACCCGACCGATGCCATGGCCCGTTCCGAGGTCGGCAAGGTTGGCGTCTCCATCGCCACCCTGGCGGATATGGAGGTCCTGTTCGACGGCATCGACCTTTCCGCCATTTCCACCTCGTTCACCATCAATGGCACGGCGCCGATGATTTACGCCATGTATTTGGCCGCCGCCGACAAGCTGGGCGTGCCCAGGGAAAGCCTGACCGGCACCATTCAGAACGATATTCTAAAAGAATACGTGGCGAGGGGGACTTGGATCTTTCCGGTGCGGCCGTCGTTGCGCCTGATTGCGGATTCAATCCTGTTCTCGAACGAGGCGACGCCGCGCTTCAACCCCATATCCATTGCCGGCGCCCATGTTCGAGATGCCGGTTCCACGGCGGTGGAGGAGATGGGGTTCACCCTGGCCAACGGCCTGGCCTATGTGGATGAAATGCTGCGCCGAGGCGGCGACGTCAATCACTTCGCCAAGCGCCTGAGTTTCTTCTTTTACGTCCATATGGATTTCTTCGAGGAGGTCTGCAAATTCCGCGCCGGCCGCCGGGTCTGGGCCCGGTTGCTGCAGGAACGCTATGGCGTGACCGACCCGAAGGCGTTGATGTTCCGCTTTGGCGTGGTCTGCGGCGGCTCTTCCCTGACGGCGGCGCAGCCCTACAATAACATCGTCCGCGTCGGCATCGAGAACATGGCGGCGGTGCTGGGCGGGGCGCAGTCGATCTTCACCTGCGCCTATGACGAGGCCTATCAGATTCCCACCGAATTCAGCGCCGAAACGGCCCTGCGCACGCAGCAGATGGTGGCCTACGAAAGTGGCATTTCAAAAACCGTGGATCCCCTGGGCGGCAGCTATTATGTCGAGTATCTGACCGACAGAATGGATGCAGAAATCACTAAGGTGATCGCCGAGATCGAGGACTATGGCGGCGCGGAAAAGGCCATCGAGGACGGTTATCTGCAAAGCCGCATCGCCCAGCGGGCCCTGGAACGCAAGCTGCAGACCGACGCCGGCGAACGGGTCGTGGTGGGGCAGAACCATTTCCGCCGCGAGGATGAAGACGCCAATGATTTCGGCGAAGTCTTCAAGCTGGATGAAAAGGCCGCCGGCCATACGGTGGAGCGCTTCAACAAGGTGCGGGCGGAGCGGGATAACGGCAAGGCGCAACAGGCCCTGGCGAAATTATCCCAGGCCGCGGCCGGGGATGCGGAAAACCTGATCCCCCATATGATCGATTGCTGTCACGCCTATGTCTCCATCGGTGAAATGGTCGGCGCCCTGAAGGAACATTGGGGCGAGTTTCAAGAGCCGGTTGGACTTTGAGGGCTGGATCATGAGTTTGAGTGGGAAGCGCATTCTGATCGCCAAGCCGGGCCTGGACGGCCACGACGTGGGCGCCAAGGTGATCGCCCTGGCCCTGCGCGACGCGGGCGCGGAGGTGATCTATACCGGTCTGCGCAAGGCGCCGGATTTTATCGCCTCCGTGGCGGTGGAAGAGGATGTGGACGCCGTGGGTCTGTCCATATTGTCGGGCAGCCACCTGGACCTGGTGGCGGAAACCAGCCGGCAACTGCTAGCCCTGGATGGCGGCGCCATTCCGCTATTTGTGGGCGGCACCATTCCCGCCGACGACCATGCCGCCCTGGCGGAGGCCGGGGCCAAGGGCATATTCACCGCCGATATGAAGATCGAGGATGTGGTGGCGGCCATCGATGCGGTCTTAAGCTAACCCATGGGGAATTTTGGATGAGCGGTTTTCTTGGTGACGACCATCGGGCCCTGCAGGCGCGCTTCGGGACGGAGAAACTATCGAAAATGATCGAGGATGTGGCGGTCAAGGACCGGGTCGGCGGCGCCGACAAGGCGTTTATCGAAAGCCGGGATATGTTCTTTCTGGCTAGCGTCAGCGCCGATGGCCAGCCGACCGCATCCTACAAGGGCGGTGATCCCGGATTTGTCCGGGTGCTGGACGAACATACGGTGGTCTTTCCCAGCTACGACGGCAATGGCATGTATTATTCAATGGGCAACATCGCCAACAACGCCAAGCTGGGCCTGCTGTTCATCGATTTCGAAACACCGCACCGCCTGCGCCTGGAAGGCAGCGCCGCCTTGGATGACGATCCCGCCCTGTTGGCCAGCTACCCGGAGGCCCAATTGCTGGTTCGTATCGCGGTGGCGCGGGTCTGGGTCAATTGCCCGCGCTATGTGCACCGCTATCAACGAATCGAAGCCTCCCGCTACGTCCCCCGCCAGGGGCAGCCCGCGCCCTTGGCCGCCTGGAAGCGCATCGATGAGATGCAGGCGGCCCTGCCGGCGCGCGACCGTGACCAGGTCGAAGCCGCCGGCGGCCTGATCAGTGGCCAGGAATATCGGGACAAGCTGCTGAAAGGCGAGACCTAGTCCCTTTCGATCGTCTTCGAACCGGTCACGGCCGGTGCGGACCTGATGTATCGGGAACACGGCTGCTATGCGTGTTCGCCCAGCGCCGCTATCAGAGCTGGGGATTTTCCAAAGCACTAGAATACCCATGACCAATTTCGATTTCTTATGGTAGAATGATCGAAATGGGGTAAGGCCTAA
>JASLLM010000206.1 GCA_030747035.1 Alphaproteobacteria bacterium
ACAGCCATGTCATTTTCAAGATGGATAATCCCAAGGAACAGGAGGTCCTGGATATCCGCGGTGATGTGGAAGCGGGCCGCTTGGTCCTCGATCCCTTCAAGGATGGCGATGTCTGCAGCGAATGGATCGGGCAAAACTGGGTTGGCCATTGTCATGCCCGCGCCGCCATTCCGAACAATCCCCTGAACCTGGACGCCCATGACGAGGATGGCAATCCGGGCCGTGGCATCCAGTATCCCTTTGTTGAACCCAAGCCCGGCACCTATCACGCAGCCTGGCGGGCCGAGGCGCTGGAGCCATGGAAGGAAGTTGTGCGGGGCCTGTTGGCGCACCACGCCAGCGACGAAGCCAGCCCCCTGGGCCAGATCTCGACGGAATTCATCCCAAATCTTGATTATGGCCAGGGCTGCCGCTATTCCCTGTTTGAACAGGCCATTGCATGCGTTGAATGGATGCGGGCGGAATGGGCCCGGGCGCAGGCAGCCGCCGCATAAGGTTTTATCCACAGCTGCTTCGAGTATCGGGAGAATTTGCGGGCGGTCCAACCGAATGTGATATTGTGCGGACCGCGCGAAAGCGGCGTTCAAGGATTAGGCGGGATCGTATGGCATTCAAGGCGTTATTGTTCGATGTGTTCGGCACGGTGGTCGACTGGCGCGGCAGCATTATTGCCGAGGCCGAGGGCTGGGGCCGCAGCCATGGTCTGGACAGGGATTGGGCCGCGTTCGCGGACGGCTGGCGGGCCAAGTATCAACCGGCCATGCAGCGGGTGCGGGAGGGGCAGAGCGGCTGGGTCAAGCTGGATGATCTGCATCACGCCAACCTGTTGGAACTGCTGGATGAGTTTGGCATTTCCGGGCTGTCGGAACAGGAAATCGACCACTGGAACAGGGTCTGGCACCGCCTCAACCCCTGGCCCGACAGCGTCGCCGGACTGACGAGGCTGAAGCGTGATTACATCCTGGCCACCCTGTCCAACGGCAACGTCGCGCTGATCGTCAATATGGCCAAGCATGGCGGCCTGCCCTGGGACGCGGTTCTGGGCGCGGAAGTGGCCGGCCACTACAAACCGCAGCCGGAAGCCTATCTGAAAACCGCCGGCTTCCTCGGCCTGGCGCCTGGCGAATGCCTCATGGTCGCGGCCCATAACGCCGACCTGGTGGCCGCGGCGGGCTGTGGCCTGGGCACCGCCTTCATCCGCCGGCCGACGGAGTATGGGCCTAGCCAGGATTTCGATATGGAGCCGGAAAACGAATACGACTATGTTGCCGACGACTTTCTTGATCTCGCCAGCCAACTTGGCTGCTAACATCGTTAGGCCCATCCGCTGAACAATTCCCAGCTTCAAGGTGATGCGATTTCCCCGCTGCGGCGCGGTATCATTCTTTTCACCTTGACCTCCACCGTGGCGCTTTATGCGCTGACGATCACTATCGCCAACGTCTCCCTGCCGCAAATGCAGGGCGCCCTGTCGGCGACACAGGATCAGATTGCCCTGGTGGTGACCTTCAATATCGTGGCCACGGCCGTGGCCACGCCCATGACCGGCTGGTTGACCGCGCGTTTCGGCCAGCGCCGGGTGCTGTTGAGCTGCGTCGCCTTTTTTACCCTGGCCACCCTGTTCTGCGGTTTTTCCAACTCATTGGAAATGCTGGTATTTTTCCGGGTCATTCAGGGCCTGTGCGGGGCGCCGCTGGCGCCACTGTCGCAAGCCATCGTGCTGGCCTCGTATCCGCAAAGCAAGCATGGCACGGCGACATCCATTTTCGGCATGGGGGTGGTGCTGGGGCCGTTGATCGCGCCCACTATCGGCGGCTATTTGAGCGAGGAGTATAGCTGGCGCTGGGTCTTTTTCATGATCGTTCCCGTGGGCACCGCCTCGCTGTTGGGCTGCTGGGCCTTTGTCGCCGAGGGTGCGCGCGGCGCGCGCATTCGGTTGGACTGGACCGGCTTCATTGCGCTGTCCGTCGCCATCGCCTGTTTCCAATTGATGCTGGACCGCGGCGAACGCAACAGTTGGCTGGAGTCGACCGAAATCGTGTTGGAAATCTGCCTCGCCGCCCTGTGTTTCTATATTTTCGTGGTCCATACCTTCACCGCCGATAAGCCATTCCTCAATCCCCGCCTTTTCCTGGACCGCAACTTCGTCCTTGGCATGACCCTGACCCTGGTGTTCGGGTTGTTGAACTTCACGCCCATGACCTTGCTGCCGGGTCTGTTGCAGAACCTGCGCGGCTATCCCGACAGCATCATCGGTCTGTTGTTGGGTGCGCGCGGGGCGGGCACCCTGCTGGGATTTTGCATTCTGTTTTTCGGCAACAAATATGATCCGCGCATCTGGCTGATCAGCGGTTTCGCGCTGCAGGGCATCTCCGGCTGGATGATGGCGCAGTTCGACATCAACGTAACCACCTGGGATGTGGCCTGGGCCAGCGTCATTCAGGGCCTGGGCACCGGTTTTCTATGGGTGCCCCTGACCCTGGTAACCTTCAACACCTTGCCGCAACGGCTGTTTCCCGAGGGTTCATCGATCTTTCATCTGTTGCGCAACATCGGCTCCTCGGTGCATATTTCCATCAGTGTCGCCCTGGTTCTTCATAGCGCCAAGATCAACTATGGCCATCTGGCGGAAGCGGTTTCGCCCTACGCCAAGGCCTGGCAAATCCCCTCCTTCGCAGGCGCCTGGAACATGGAATCATTGGCGAACCTGGCCCATATCAGCGGCGAGGTGCAGCGCCAGGGCCTGATGATCGGTTACATCAATGCCTTCTATTTCTACACCCTGACCGCCCTGGCAGCACTGCCCCTGATCATGATGGTGCGCATGAAGAAAGCCGAACCGATGCCAGTCCCGGACCCCAAGCCGGTCCAAAAACCAGCAGGACCGAACCTACGGCCGGCCGATAGCACTCAGAATCGATAGACAGTCAGGGCCTCGCGGCGCCCTCTGATGCGCTGCGGCCCCAAGTCCACCGCATCCTGAATGTGGGCGGCATCGCGGGTCGCCTGGGAGATGATGATGGTCACGGCGGAGTCAGGATCGGGCAGGCCGCGGCCCAGCTCCTCAAGCCGGTGGCTGACGTTCACGCTGTCACCCACGATGGTGTAGTTCATGCGCTGTGGCGCGCCGATATTGCCGACGATAACGGGGCCGGAATGTAATCCGATGCGCAAATGCAACGGCGCCTTGCCGTTGCTTTCATTGGCCTTGTTGCTTGCCTCGACCGCCGCGCGGATCGCCAACGCGGCCCGGCAGGCACGGGCGGCGTGATCGGGTTGTTCTTCCGGCGCGCCCCAAAAGGCCATCACCGCATCGCCGATATATTTGTCGATGGTTCCACCCTGCGCCTCGATACAGGCGCCGACCTCGGCAAAATGGTCATTCAACAAGGCGGCCGTTTCTTCCGCGCCCATTTGTTCCGAAGACGGCGTGAAACCAACGATATCCGTGAACATGACCGTAACCTCGCGCTGCACGGAACGTGCAATGGCACCGTCATCCTGGCGCATGAGACGGCGGACAAGGCTGCGCGGCACATAGGTTTCAAACCAGCGCAGGGAAGAGATCATGGCATTGAAGGCCTGGCCCGCGTCATTCATTTCCCTGATCCGGCTGGCCGGCAGGGCGGGGATGTCGGCCAGGGAAAGATCACGGATGCGCCGGGCGGCCCGGTCCAGATCCTTCAACGGCTGGCTGATGTGCTTGGCCAGGGCCCAAGCCAGCAGCAACGACAGCAACACTGCGATCAAGCCTGCAATACTGGCCCAGAGGACGCGCTTGAACTCGGCCTCCACGTCCTCATTTTGGAAATAGACGCCGATCTCCCACGGCGCCTCGCCGAACCAGTTCAGCCGCCGCGCGATCAGGGGGTAGGCTTCGCCATCCTGGGTGCCGACAATCTGGATGCCCATATCGCGGGACATCCTGCCGCCATACTCCGGCCCCACCTCGGGATGCAGGTAGGCGATCAGCACCGGATCGCCCAGATCGTCGACCGAGGGCAGCGGATGCTCCGGCGACGCCGTCTTGAAGCCCTTGACCAGCCGTCTGTGCGCCAGAACGAAATTTTGGTCGTACAAGACGAATATTTCGCCGTCCAGGGCCAGGCTGGCCTGTGCCAGCATGGTCGACAGCTCTGAAATACTGACCGATGCAACCAGCACGCCGACGAACTCACCGTCCAGCCTTACGGGACGGCGTACGTTCAACAGGGTGTAGGGCACGCCCGGCGGCCGCAACACCCTGCCCCAATGGGCCCGGTTCTGGCCTTTCGAGAAGGTGATTTGGTCCATGATTTCCGCAACATGGGAATACGTCTCCTTGGTTATGGTGACGCTATCCTTTTCGCGTATGGCCTGCAGGCCGTTGCCTTGCGCGTCCAGGAACAGCAACGCGCCGGCCTGAGGCAGGCCCGCCAGGGCCGATGACAAAGCCTGTGACAGATCCGCCAAACTGGCGGTTTTGATCTCGCCCCGTTCCACGCGGTGGCCAAGATGCTCCACCGCCGCCTCCACCGGGCGCAACCGTTGCTCGATGCTGGTCTGCACATCATCAAGCACCGTATGGGCTAG
Organism: Alphaproteobacteria bacterium; assembly: GCA_030747035.1. GTDB lineage: Bacteria > Pseudomonadota > Alphaproteobacteria. The sequence continues at coordinate 4,573 of JASLLM010000206.1, forward strand.
TTTGCGGGTCAGGGAAACCGTGTTCTCCCGTGCGCTCCACAGGCCAAGGAACAAAACCGTCGCCGCCGCCGCCAGGACCAGGCCGCCGAAACCGATCATCAGCGCGGTACGCATGCCGAAGCGGATGCGGAACGGATTGCCCCTGGTCTCGCTGCTTGTCGCAATATCGCCGCGCGGTTCGGTCATTTCGCATAACAATGTGGCGCAGTCTTCCGGCCACGTCTAGATGCCGCGCCGGGAAATCAAGACGGCGGATGACGCACTGGGTTTTGGGAAAACATGGGTTTTGGTATATGCTGTATCGCAGGTTCCGGATTCCCAAGTGAGCGTAATGCAGTCGAAGCTGTTCTCCCCCATAACCCTGCGTGACCAGACTCGGGCAATCGCATCGCCGCGGTGCCCATGTGTCGGCTATGTGCCGTTACCGGCGGCCCGGCAATACTATCGAATAAATTGTAAATAGGGGGAGATGTATTCGCGTGAACAAGAGTTTATTGAAATTAGGAATACCAACAATCAGTCGGTATGAATTGTTGGCGGTTGGGCTCTGCCTTTCCGTAGATGGCGCCGCGAGGGGATATGCCGGAAGACGTTAAACGGTTGCTGGTTATTGATGACGAACCGGACTTCGCTGATTTCGTAAAACGGACGGCGGAGGGTGTCGGGTATGAAGTTTCGGCCCTCTCGGACCCAAATCTGTTCAAGGATACATATAGCGCATTTGATCCTGATATTATTGTCCTCGACATGGTGATGCCGGACATTGAAGGGATCGAACTGGTGCAATGGCTGGCCGAACAAGGCTGCCAGGCCCGGATCCTGGTGGTAAGCGGCTACAACCCCTATTACGGCAAGATGGCGCATGGACTAGGCGAGGTCCGGGGTCTGAAGGTGGAGACCTATCAAAAACCGATTTCCCTGGCCACCTTGCGCGACGCCATCGCATAACCAATCGATCAAGCTAGCCGGTTCGCGCCAGCACCCGGATTGCCGTTCGGATTGCGGTTTGGGCGGGGGCGGCGGTATGATGTGCGCAGACATGCCGCCACGACCGTTGGGCGGATTTTATTGTAGGGAGAGATGACTGTGAGCAAGGTTTTGGACGGTGTGCGGGTGTTGGATTTCGGGCGCTATATCGCCGGCCCTTGTTGCGGCATGATGCTGGCCGATTTGGGCGCCGACGTAATCCGTATCGAGAAGATTGACGGCAGCGAGGACCGCTTTACCTCTCCGGTCGGGGAAGGCGGCGACGGTGAGGAAAGCGTCGGCTCCGGTTATCTGCACCTTAATCGAAACAAGCGCGGCCTGACCCTCAATCCCATGAAGCCCGAGGGACGGGAGATCGTCAAGAAACTGGTGGCGAGCGCGGATGTGGTGATCGCCAATCTGCCAACCGATACCTTGACCGCCATGGGGCTGGATTACGACAGCCTGCGAGAGATCAAGGAGGATATTATCCTGACCACCGTCTCGGCCTTCAGTTCCGTTGGTCCGTATAGCGACCGGGTCGGTTTTGACGGTGTGGCCGCCGCCATGTCGGGGATGATGCATCTGTCCGGTCACGAGGTCGAGCCCATGAAGGCGCATACGCCGTGGGTCGATTTCGGTACCGCCTCGGCCGCCACCATCGGCACCTTGTCGGCATTGCTGCATCACCGCGCCACGGGCGAAGGGCAGCGGGTGGAGGGCAGCCTGCTTGGCACCGCGCTGCTTTTCAACAATGCCGCCCTGATTGAACAGTACATGATCCAGTCCGACCGGGTCGGTTCCGGCAACCGCGGCCAGACAGCCGGTCCCGTCGATGCCTTCAAATGCAAGGATGATTGGATCATCGTGCAAGCGGTGGGACAGCCGATTTATGAGCGCTGGGCCCGCCTGATGGGCGAGGATTATTGGCTGGAAGACCCGAAATTCAAGGATGATCTGGCCCGCGGTGACAACGGCGTGGAAATCTCCGAGCGGATGCAGAAGTGGTGCGAGGACAAGACCCGCGACGAGGCCATCGCCATCCTGTCCGAGGCGCGCATCCCCACCGGCCATATCTACAAGCCCGCCGATACCCTGACCGATCCCCAGGTCCTTGGCGGCGACTTCCTGCAGGAAGTGGATTACCCGGGCACACCGAAGCCGGCCCTGATGAGCAAGCTGCATGTTCGTCTATCGAAAACCCCCGCCGACATCCGCATGCGCGCCCCGACCCTGGGGGAGCATACCGACGAGGTCATGCATGAGTTGGGCTATGACGATGCCGCCATCGCCGAGTTGCGGGAGAAGCGCGTGGTCTGATACCAGTCGCCATAAGTCATGACACGATCGCCCATTCTCTCCGGGTGATTGAGGCTATTTTGTCTGGTCTG
>JASLLM010000207.1 GCA_030747035.1 Alphaproteobacteria bacterium
ATTCTATTTTCCCACCCGAAAGACTTCACGCCGGTGTGCACGACCGAATTGGGCTATATGGACGGCCTGAAGCCGGAGTTCGACCGGCGCAATTGCAAGATTATCGGCCTGTCCGTGGACCCGGTGGACAATCACGCCGCATGATCCCAGGACATCAAGGACGTCCAGGGTCATGAGGTAAAACGGCTGTTGAAGGTGACCAGCCGATCATCATGATCAAACAGGGCAAAACCCTCGGACAGGGATTCGATGGCATCTTCCAGGGTTTCGTTGGCCAGACGCAGGGCGGATTCGCGTTCCTGCTGTTCCGTCAAATCGACAATCGATGTGATGTGGGCCTCGCGCCCCTCGTACATGATCATTCTTGACGTCAGGGAAATCCAATAGAACGAGCCATCGTGCCGCTTGTATCTTAGCGGCCGGTTGCGCAATTCACCGGTCCTGCGCAATTCATCAATGAAATCCGCACGATCGGCAGGGTCGGCGTACAATTCCTGAACCTTGAAGTCGAATTCGGGACTCCATTCGCGGCCGAACATGGCGGAGGCGGCAGGACTTTCATACAGCACCCGGCCGCTTTCCATATCCACCAGAATAACCGGCAGGGGATGACTTTCCACCAGCATGCGGAAATGTTCGGCGCTTTCCCGCAAGACCCGTTCCATCTCCTTGCTTTCGGAAACATCCGCCACCGTCACCACCGTCCCGCCCTGGCGGGTGGGCCGCCAGGCGCATTGAAACCGACGTCCGTCGGACTGGCTGTATTCATAGCCGGTCCGGGCATTGCCCTGGCGCCGGTCCGAGCCATGATCGCGGATGAAGCTTTCCATCTCGGCCGCGCTTTCGAAGTAAGATTCGCGCGAAGCCCCGATACGAATCAAATCTTCCCATAACAGGCCCGGCTTGATCAGATCGGCGCAGGGTTTGTTGTATTCCAGGTAACGGCTGTTGAAGGCGACCAGGCGGTCCTCATGATCATAAAGTGCAAAGCCTTCGGACAGGGATTCGATGGCATCTTCCAGCGTCTCATGGGCCCTGGCCAGGGCTGTCTCGCGGGCCCGTTCCTCGGTGATGTCAACGATGGAGGCAATGTGAATTTCGCGCCCTTCGTAAACCACCAGGTTGGACGTGACAGCGACCCAATAGATGGAGCCATCATCGCGTTTTTGTTTGATGCGCCGGTTTCGCAGTTCTCCGTCGCGGCGCAATTCGGCGACGACCCTCTGCCGCTCCGCCGGATCTGCATACATGTCCTGCACTTTAAAGTCCGCATCGGGGCCCCATTCATGACCCAGCAGGGCCGATGCGGCCGGGCTTTCGTACAGAATTGAGCCGTTCTTCACATCAACAAGCATCACAGGCAGGGGGTGGCTTTCCACCAGCAATCGGAACCGCTCCGCGCTTTCCCGCATCTCCCGCTCCAGCTTCTTCTGGGCATGGATATTGGTGATCAAGATGATCTGCCCGCCTTCTATGGTCGGCGCGAATGTGACGCGGACCCAATATCCAGCGGCCATCTTCAGTTCCAGTCCGCCGCCTGTCGGCAGGCGGATGCGCTCGGATATCTTGTCGGCCCAGGCGGCGGTTTGTTCGACAGGCTCACCATCAAAAATCTCGATCTTCGCCAGAATGTCCTCGACCAAACGCCTGCGTGGCTGACCGATGAAGCGTTCAGGGCCGAAATCAGTCGACATGGCCAGTATGGTATTGCAGGCGATAATCGTGTCGTTACTGTCGGTAACGCAAAACCCACCATCAATACTTTCGACCGCGTCCCGATAGATCCGTAGGCGATCCTGGTCCGCTTCCGTTTCCACCATATGAGAGCTGATATCAATCATGCAGCCGGTCAGGACGGAAGCATCGTCCGCCGGCCGACTAAGCTCATCGCGGTACCAGCGCTCTCCGCCGCCTTTCAGGCGAAGGCGGTATTGGCAACTTGCCGTGCCGCCCGGTTGCAGATTCTTACAGGCCAGGCGGTAGGCGGGAAGATCGTCGGGATGAATATGCTGGTCCCGATACGACCCAGCCGACAGCATATTTGCGGCCGTGTGTCCGGTCTGGCTTTCGACGTTCTCGGAGATATAGGTCAGGGAAAAATCACCATGCGCCGACGCGGTGTAGAACATCACCGGTGATTGGCCGACCGCCAAGGCCAGATTTTGTTCACCGCTGTTTTCCGGCGATGACCCACCCAACAATTGGCTGTCCACTGACGTCATGATCATTCCCTCGGCCAAAACTCCGGCATCGGCGTGTATCACGGCAATGCTACCACATCCGGTGGGATGTGGGGTTCTCCTTTGCTCAATTCAATAGTTGCTTTTAGCAACTAATTCATTGCTATAATCACCATTCTGCATTCCGCGAGGGTGACGGTCATGGCGAACAGGACGGTCCAGGCTAACCGGATAGACGCTTTGCGCGCCTTCAACCGGTTCTACACGGCGCAGATCGGCGTCTTGCGGGAGGGCTTGCTGGACAGCAAATTTCCCCTGACGGAAGCCCGGGTATTGTACGAACTCAGTGCCCGGAGCGAGACCACGGCGGGGGAATTGAGCCGTGATCTGGGCCTTGACCGCGGCTATCTAAGCCGAATCCTGCGTGGTTTGAGCTCCCGCGGACTAGTGGAGAAAAATCCCGCCGCCAAAGACCGCCGCAAGCATATCCTCAGCCTCAGCCCGGCCGGCAAAGAGGAATTTGCCGTGCTGAATGAAATCTCGCGCAAGGCCAACGCCGATTTGCTGGCGCCGCTGTCGGATAGCGATCAGTCGCGCCTGCTCGAAGCCATGGCCCGCATTCACGACTTGCTTTCGCCTCAAGAAGATAGGCGCAAGGCTTTCGTCCTGCGGCCCCACCGACCCGGCGACATGGGAGACGTCATTGCCCTGCATGGCCGGTTGTACCCGGAAATGTTCGGCTGGGATGGAACCTTCGAGGCGCTGGTCGCCACCATCGCGGCTGATTTTATCACTAATTTCGATCCCGACTGGGAATGCAGCTGGATCGCGGAAGTGGATGGCGAATTCGTCGGCTCCGCCTTCGTTGTGAAGGTCGACCATCAGACCTCGAAACTGCGCCTGATGATCGTCGACAAAAAGGCCCAAGGCCTGGGCATTGCCCGCGCCCTGCTGAACGAATGCCTGCGCTTCGCCCGGCGCAAGAACTACAAAAAAATGACCCTGTGGACCAATGATGTACAGACAGCAGCGCGGGCGCTCTATGCCTCCGCCGGCTTCGTGCTGGTGCACGAAGAGCCCGGCCACGATTTTGGCGTCGATCTGGTGGCGGAAACCTGGGATCTGGAGCTTTGAGCCGGACCGAATTCATCGCGATCCTGGCGGGCACCATCACGGGCGTACTTGTCGGCGCCGCCATGGTGGCGACCCGCTATGTGATCAACCAGACCGACCCGGCCTCCCTGGCCCTGCTGCGCTATGGCATCGGCACCCTGGGACTGATCCCACCGGTCCTGCTGATCCGGCGCGTCAGGTTCGAACGCCGCGACCTGCTGCCCATCGCCCTGCCGGGAATTGGCCAGTTCGGCATTCTGATCGCACTGTTGAACTATGGCCTGCAGTTCATCGGCTCCGGCCTCGGCGCGCTGCTGTTTGCGACCTTTCCCATTCTGACCATGATCCTGGCCGCCGCCTTGCGGCTGGAGGCGTTGACCATTGCCAAGACCGCCGGTGCCATGCTGACCGTCGCGGGCGTGGGGCTTGCGGTATCGGACAACGCGGTGTTGCCGGATCTGAGCACCGGCAATCTTTTGGGCGTCATCGCCGTACTGGCATCGGCCTTCACGGGCGCCGTCTGCTCGGTCTTCTATCGCCCCTATCTGGAGAAGTACCCGCCATTGCAGGTCAGCGTTTTCGCCATGCTGGCCTCGGTCATGTTCCTGATCCTGCCGGCGGCGGCGGAAGGCTTCTTTCTAAAGCTGCCCGTATTCACCACCTTGGGCTGGGCGGCGGTGCTGTTCATCGGCTTTTGCTCCAGCCTGGGCTATTACACCTGGCTGCTGGCCCTGAAACATGCCACTCCAACCCGCGTCGCCCTGTTCCTGGCCCTGGGTCCCGTAACCGCCACGGCCCTTGGCGCCGCCTTGCTGGGGGAGCCCGTGACGCTATTGTTCCTGGCCGGTCTCGCCGCGGTGATCGCGGGCCTGTGGCTGGCGCACATGCCTCAGGCGGACAGGGCGTCTGGGCCGTGATGGAAGAGACTGCTACACTTCGCATTCATGATTATTGGGAGAGACCGTCGTGAGCCGCCGCGTTGCCTTAATTACCGATACCTGCCTCCACCTTGGGCCCGACCTGGCCCGCACCCTGGCCAGACGCCAGCATGATCTGGTCCTGGGTGATCCGTTGCCTGGCCTGGTCGAGGAGGTGGAGGCCCTGGGCGCCAATGTGGTCTCGTTGACGGGCATGGCGGACCTGGGCGACGGCAGCGCCATCGCGCGGCTGATCGAGGCCGGATTGGAACGTTTCGGCAAACTGGATGCGGCCTGTGTGCGGACCGGCGTGATTATCGGCGGTTCATTTATGAAGGCCAGCCTGGAGCAACTGCGGACCCTTCAGACCGCCAACCTGGAAGCGGTCTTTCACAGCCTGCAGGCGTTGCTGGGTGTGATGGTGCCGGCCGGCCAGGGCCAGATCGTCATCGTGACCTCGGCCACCGGGCGCAAGCCCATGCCCAATGCCGGGCTATATTCAGCGACCCGGGCTGGGGCCAACATGATGGTCAAGGCCGCCGCCTTGGAAGTGGCTGACAAGGGCGTCTGCATCAACGCCCTGGGCACCGCCTATTTGGACTACCCCGGCTTTATCAGGGCAACGGGTTCGGACGATCCAGAGGTCCGCCGGGAGGTGGAGCAACAAACACCCATGCATCGTTTCGGCCAGCCGGCGGAAATCGCCCATTTCGCCGCCTCGCTTCTGGATGGCGGCAATCGCTTTCAGACCGGTCAGTTCTTTTCCTTGAGCGGCGGCTGGAGCGACTAGAGCAACCCGCATTCAATTGAATGCGGATAAGTTGCTCTATTTTAAAGGTTTAGCGCATGGGTTCGGGTTTGGTTAAACCCGACATGCGCTAGAATAGCGGCACTATTTGGGGGAATTCATGGCAGAGCCACGGCAGAATGGCGTAAACGCCGCCCAGGTCGAATACTGGAATTCGGCGACCAGCGAAAAATGGGTCGACAATCAGGAACGCCTGGACCGGCAATTGAGTCTGGTCACGGACCGGCTGTTTGATTACGCGGCCATTCAGCCAGGCGAGCGGATCATCGATGTCGGCTGCGGCACGGGCGCCTCGGCCCTGCGCGCGGCCCAGGCCACGGGACCAGACGGCCATGTGCTTGGCATTGATATTTCCCACGCCATGCTGGACCTGGCCAGGAAGCGGGCGGCCGGCATGGCTAACCTGACGCTGGAAATCGCCGATGGTCAAATCCATGAATTTGCGGCGGGCGCCCATGATGTGCTGCAATCACGTTTCGGCGTCATGTTTTTTCAAGATCCGACCGCCGCCTTCGCCAATCTGCTGACCGCGCTGCGTCCCGGCGGCCGCTTGAGCTTCGTCTGCTGGGCCACCATGGCGGACAATCCCTGGTTCACCATTTCGCGCAATGCGGCGATCCGTCATCTGGGGGAGCCGGAACCGACGCCGCCCCGGGCACCGGGGCCCACGGCCTTTGCCGAGACTGCCTACGTGATGGAAATATTGAACGGCGCCGGTTTTGTGGATGCCACCGTGAACACGGAAACCTGTCAACTGGTCGGCGCCGATACCGCCGCCGATACGGCGGCCTTCTCGATAAATGTTGGCCCGGCGTCCAGGATACTGAAATTGCACCAACCAAGCGCCGAAACCGTTGCCGCCATTTACGCCGATGTGGAAGCGGAACTGGGCGCATATCTCACCAACGACGGCATCCGCGTTCCGGCCCGATTGAACTTCGTCACCGCCAGGAGGTCAGCGCCATGAGTGACATCCACGAACTGGGCATCGCGGAAATTGGCGAATGCCTGCGCCGGGGCGACGTTGGTGTGGTTGAATTGACCAAGGCCATGCTGGGCCGCATCACCGCGCTGGACGGTGAGTTGAACAGCTTTATCACCGTGACGGACGAATTGGCCCTGGCCCAGGCGGAACAGGCGGAACGGGAATTGCGCGCGGGGACGGACCGGGGACCCTTGCATGGCATACCAATTGCGCTGAAGGATTTGATTGAGACCAAGGGTATCCGCACCACTTTTGCCTCCCGTGCCTATGCCGACCATGTCCCGGAGCAGGACGCGACCGTGGTGCGGCGATTGGCCGATGCCGGGGCGGTACTGCTGGGCAAGACCAACCTGTCCGAGGGGGCGGCGGATTCCTCTTCGCAATCATCCGCCTTTGGCGGGCCGTGTAATCCGTGGAATACGGACTACATTACCGGCGGCTCCTCAGGCGGTTCGGCGGCGGCGGTGGCGGCACATCTGGCCTTTGCCGCGCTGGGCAGCGATACGGGCATGTCGATCCGGCAACCAGCCGCGTTGTGCGGCATCGTCGGGCTGAAACCAACCTTTGGCAGGGTTTCAAAAGCCGGCGCGATGACCCTGTCGGATTCCTTTGATCACCTGGGACCGATGACCCGCAACGTGCGCGACGCCGCCCTGGTGCTGCAGGTTCTGGCCGGTCATGACCCCAACGATCCCTGCAGCGCGGATATACCGGTGCCGGATTTTTCCGCCGAGTTGAACGACGCCACCAGTGTCATACAGGGCGCCCGCCTGGCCATCCCGCGCGACGATTTCTTCA
>JASLLM010000208.1 GCA_030747035.1 Alphaproteobacteria bacterium
GAAGCTTCTGTCTTTGCAAACATCAGCTTTTCAGAAGAGGATCGAATGAACAACCTCGTGAGAACTCACAGCTAGCCAATTGTTTGTGGCGATGTTATACGGTGAGCCGCCCATCCGGGAAAGCCGTTCCACCGTTTACACTATGTTTAATTGGGGTTGCCGCCATGAATATGTTTGAATTCAACAAGTTTTTTGGTGCCATTCTAGGCTCCGCGTTGTTGCTCATGGTGGTCAATGAAATCGGCAACGCCTTGGTAAGCCCGACCATCCCCGCCAAGGCCGCCATTGCCATCGGTGAAGGCGAGGACGAGGAAGAAGCCAAGGAGGAGGCCAAGGAAGAAGCCAAGGAAGAAGCCGAAGGCTCCAACCTGGCGGCGCTGTTGGCCGCTGCCGATGCCGATAAGGGCGCCAAGGCGGCAAAGAAGTGCAAGGCCTGTCACAGCTTCGACAAGGGCGGCAAACATAAGGTCGGGCCGGTGCTTTACGGCATCGTCGGCCGTGGTATGGGCGCGGGCACCAATTTCAAATATTCCACCGCCATGATGGACAAGGGCGGCGCATGGACCTATGCGGATCTGGACGCCTTCCTGGCCGATCCCAAGGGTTTCATGCCGGGCACCAAGATGGCCTTCAAGGGCATCAAGAAGGAGACGGACCGGGCCAACCTGATCGTCTACATGCGGCAGGCTCACGATTCGCCCCCCGCGCTCCCCAGCGAGTAGATAGATCATGGACGAGGCGCCAGGTGACTCTGGGCGCTACCTGGCCCTGGCCGGGCGGCTGGCCGACGCCGCCGGCGAGATCATCCGGCCCCATTTTCGCGCCGATCTGAACATCGAGACCAAGGCCGATGAAAGTCCTGTGACAATCGCCGACCGTGAGGCCGAACGGGCCATGCGCGCGATTATCGAGGCCGAATGTCCCGAGCACGGCATCCGGGGCGAAGAATTTCCCTTTAAACCCGGCGACGGCGAATGGCATTGGATTCTGGACCCCATTGACGGCACCAAGTTGTTCATTACCGGCATTCCCCTGTTCGGCACCCTGATTGCTCTGGCCCGTAACGGCATACCGGTTATAGGCATTGTCGATCAGCCGATTAGCGGCGAACGCTGGATCGGCGCCATGGACGGCAGCGCGAGCCTGAATGGCGAGGCGATCAGGACCAGTGGCCGCGAAAGCCTGGCCGAGGCCCGCCTGTTCACGACCTCCATCCGTATGTACAACCCGGATCAGGCGGCGGTATTCCAGCGGCTGTCGGAGGAAACCGCCATGACCCGCCAGGGTATGGACTGCTACGCCTTCGCCATGCTGGCCATGGGCTTCGTCGATATCGTCACCGAAACCAATTTGAACGAATGGGACATGGCCGCGCACGTCCCTCTGATCGAAAACGCCGGCGGCATGGTCACCGACTGGCAGGGCAAGCCCTTGCGCTTTGACGGCCAGGTGGAAATCGAAACCGCCATCGCCGCCGCCAATCCCGCGCTGCACGCCCAGGCCCTGGCGCTGTTGCAGGGCTGAGTGATCCTTTGCGCACGAAAAACTGAAGCCAAACGCACTTCTCGGCCTTGCTATCGCCGCAATCAGCGGCCATCGTTCGATCTGCTGTCATGAATCGCCTGGAGATGGGGCCATGCGCGCCGTACTGATCACCGTTGGAGTGTTGTTTTTCGGCCTGTCTGTCACGTCGTGGGCCCACGCCGATGACGCCGCCCGGCACGGCATGTCGATGTTTGGAGAACTGAAATATCCCGCCGGCTTCAAGCATTTTGAATACGTCAATCCTGATGCGCCGAAGGGCGGTCTGGTGCGCCTGGAAGCGCGGGGCACCTATGACACATTGAACGGCTTCACCATCAAGGGCAGTTCGGCGGCGGGATTGGGTCTGATCTACGATACCTTGCTGGAATCCTCCCGCGACGAGGCCTTTACCGAATACGGCCTGTTGGTGGCAAGCGTCGCGGTGGCCGATGATCTGTCATCGGTGACTTTCAATCTTCGCACGGAGGCCCACTGGCACGACGGCAAACCCATCACCGCCGACGATGTGGTTTTCAGCCTGGAGATATTGAAATCCAAGGGCGCGCCGTTCTACCGCTTCTACTATGCCAACGTGGATAAGGCGGAGGCGCTGACGCCGCACAAGGTCAGGTTCAGCTTCAAGGGCCGGAAGAACCGCGAGCTGCCGCTTATCATCGGCCAACTGCCGGTGCTGCCGAAACATTATTGGCAGGGCAGGGACTTCGCCGCGACCACCCTGGAGCCTCCCCTTGGCAGCGGCCCTTATCGGATCAGCAAGGTCGACCCCGGACGCTCCATCTCTTACGAGCGGGTGGCCGACTATTGGGGCAAGGATTTGGGCGTGAACAGGGGCCGTTACAATTTCGATGGCCTGCGCTTCGAATATTACCGGGACCCGACCGTGGCGTTGGAGGCGTTCAAGGCCAATGCATTTGATTTCAGGCAGGAGAATACGGCCAAGATCTGGGCTACACAGTACAAGTTTCCCGCCTTGAAGAAAGGCCAGGTGATCAAGGAGACCCTGACCAACGGCAATCCCACGGGAATGCAGTCTTTTGCCTTCAATCTTCGCCGGTCCCAATTCCAGGACCGCCGGGTGCGCCAGGCGCTGGCCCTGACGTTTGATTTCGAATGGGCCAACAAAAACCTGTTCTTTGGCCAGTACACCCGCACGCAGAGCTTTTTTTCAAATTCCGAACTGGCTGCGGTCGGTTTGCCCAGTGCCGCGGAATTGCAGTTTCTCGAACCCCTGAAAGGGCAAATTCCCGACGAAGTATTCAGCAAGGCCTATGCGGCGCCGAAGACGGACGGCTCAGGCAAATCCCGGCGGCTGCTGCGCCAGGCCAAACGGCTTTTGGATGCCGCCGGCTGGTCCGTCAAGGATGGCCGACTGAAGAATGGCAAGACAGGAAAGGCCATGGAAATAGAATTTCTATTGGTCAGCCAAGCCTTTCAAAGGATTGTCGCGCCCATGCAAAAAGCCATGGAGCGGCTTGGCATCACGGTCAAGGTGCGGGTGGTCGATACCTCGCAATATATCAACCGGCTGCGGGATTTCGATTACGATGTGATTGTCGGCAGTTGGGGACAATCCCTCTCGCCGGGCAACGAACAGCGTGATTTTTGGGGTTCCGCCGCCGCCGATAGGCCTGGCAGCCGCAACTATATCGGTATCAGGGACCCGGCCATCGACAAGCTGATCGATCACATCATCTTCGCCAAGAGCCGGGCGGAACTGATCGCCACGACGCGGGCCCTGGACCGGGTGCTGCTATGGAACCATTTCGTCATCCCCAACTGGCATATCAACAGCTATCGCATCGCCTATTGGAACCGTTTCTCGCGACCAGCGGTTCAGGCCAAATACAGCATGGGTTTTCCCGATACCTGGTGGCTGGACAAAGCCAAGGACGAGGCCCTGAAGGCTGGCCTGGGAAGAAAGAAGTAGGATGAGCCAGAGGCGCCTAATCTGCTATCATCCGACCCCATGAATCTGAATCGCCCCGTCGCCTTGCGTCTTGTCCAGATATGCCTGGTTTTGCTGCTGCTATGGGGCGGCCGTGCCCTGGCGGAGCCGAGCTATGGCTTCGCCGTGTTGGGCAGCCTGAAGTACGGACCCGATTTCAAGCATTTCGACTATGTCAATCCGAATGCTCCCAAGGGCGGGCGCCTGCGCCTTTGGTACAACGGCAATTTCGACAGCTTGAACCCATTCATCCTGAAGGGCCACTGGGCCGCCGGCAGCAATCCCTTTGGCGTCGATGGCCGTCTGCTGACCTTCGAGACGTTGATGATCGGATCGGGGGATGAGGAAGATTCCTACTACGGCCTGATCGCCGGCGGCGTCGAATTGCCCGACGATGGGCAATCCATCACCTTCAACCTGCGGCCCGAGGCGCGCTGGCACGACGGCAGCGGGATCACCGCGGATGATGTCGTCTTTTCCTTCGATACCCTGAAGGCCAAGGGCCACCCCGTCTACCGGGTCCTGTTCAAGGATGTGACCGGGGCGGAGGTCCTGGGTCCCCGCAAGGTCCGCTTCAATTTCGCCAAGGGTGTGCTGACCCGTGACCTGCCCGCCACCGTGGCCGCCATGCCGGTGCTTTCCAAGGTCTGGTACACCGCGAATGATTTCACCAAGACGACCATGACGCCACCCATGGGCAGCGGGCCTTACCGGGTGGAAAAGGTCGATCCGGGCCGCTCCATCACTTATGTCCTGGTGGATGATCACTGGGGCAGGGATCTGGCGGTCTATCGCGGCCGCAACAATTTCCGACGCATTACCTGGGATTATTACCGGGACCGGGATATCGCGCTCGAATCCCTGTTCGCCGGCAAGATCGATTTCCGCGAGGATTTTACCTCGCGCAACTGGGCCACCAAGTATGACAATGTCCCGGCGGTGAAAGACGGCCGTCTGATCAAGGAAGTCCTGCCCGACCAAAATCCATCGGGCTTTCAGGCCTTTTTCCTCAACACGCGGCGGGCCAAGTTTGCTGACCGTCGGGTGCGCCGGGCCATCGGCCTGGTCTTCGATTTCGAATGGACCAACAAGAACCTGTTCTACGGCCTGTACCAGCGTACTTACAGCATCTTTCAGAATTCCGATATGGAGGCGGCGGCTGCGCCACAGGGCGCCGAACTGGCCTTGCTGGAGCCCTGGCGCAAGGAATTGCCGGGCGAGGTTTTCGGTCCTGTCTATCGGGCACCGAAGACCAACGGTTCGGGCAATATCCGAAGCCAACTGCGCCAGGCGAAGAAGCTGTTGGCTGCCGCCGGCTGGAAGATACAAAACGGCAAGCTGATCAATGGCGCCGGCGAGGCCTTCGATATCGAGTTTCTGTCCTACGGCAAGGCGTTCGAGCGCATCGTCATGCCCTATATCCGCAATCTGGAGAAACTGGGCATCAGCGCCCGCTTCCGTCTGGTGGAGCCGGCACAGTATCAACGGCGCATTCAGGATTTTGACTTCGACATCACCACCTTCCGCAATTCCTCCTCCCTGACGCCCGGGTTGAGCCTGCGCAGCGCTTGGGGCTCCAAGACCGCCGATATGATTGGCGGGCGCAACTACACCGGCCTGAAAAGCCCGGCGGTGGATGACCTGATTGAAAGGATCATCCAGGCAAAGAGCCGTGAGGAGCTACGCTACGCCACCCATGCCCTGGACCGGGTCATCATGTGGACCCACAACTTGGTGCCGCAATGGTTCAAGGCCTCCCACACCATTGCCTATTGGGATCTGTTTGGGCGGCCGGCGATAAAGCCGAAATATGCCCGCGGCGTGCTGGATACCTGGTGGTGGGATCCGGCCAAGGCGGCCAAGCTGGGCCGAAACTAGACCATGGCCGCCTATATCATCCGGCGCCTTTTGCTGATGATCCCGACGCTGTTCGGAATCATGCTGTTGAATTTTATCGTCTTGCAATTCCTGCCCGGCGGTCCGGTGGAGCAGGTGATCGCACAATTGACCGGCACGGCGGTGGAGGCGACCTCCCGCGTCTCGGGTGGCGGCGGCGCGGAGGTGAGCCGCGAACAGCAAATGAGCAATCAGGGCGCCGATGCTGCCGTGAGCTCCAAATACCGTGGCGCCCAGGGGCTGGATCCAGAGTTAATCAAGGACCTGGAGCGGCAGTTCGGTCTGGACAAGCCGGCCCATGAACGCTTCGCCCTGTTGATCTGGAACTACATCCAGTTCGATTTCGGTGAAAGTTTCTTCCGTGATCAGCCGGTGATCGGCCTGGTCGTGGACAAAATGCCGGTCTCGATCTCGCTGGGCATTTGGACCACCTTGCTGACCTATCTGATCTGCATTCCCCTTGGTATCGCCAAGGCGGTGCGCGACGGCAGCCGGTTCGACATTTGGACCTCCACCGTTATCATTGTCGGCTATGCCATTCCGGGTTTTCTGTTCGCGGTGCTGTTGATCGTGCTGTTCGCGGGCGGTTCGTTCTGGGATATTTTCCCCCTTCGGGGCCTGACCTCGGAAAACTGGGACGATCTGTCCTGGCCGGCCCGCATCGCGGACTATTTCTGGCATATGGTGCTGCCCATTACGGCCATGGCCATCGGCGGTTTCGCCACCCTGACCATGCTTACGAAGAATTCCTTTCTGGACGAAATCAACAAGCATTATGTCGTGACCGCGCGGGCCAAGGGCTTGAGCGAGCGGCGGGTGCTGTACGGCCACGTTTTCCGCAACGCCATGCTGATTGTGGTGGCGGGGTTCCCTTCCGCCTTCATTGGCGTGTTGTTCACGGGCTCGCTGTTGATCGAGGTGATTTTTTCGCTTGATGGCCTGGGCCTGTTGGGCTTCGAGGCGGCATTGAACCGGGATTACCCCGTCGTGATGGGCACATTGTATGTTTTCACCCTGATGGGTCTGATCCTGAACCTGATCGGCGATCTGATGTACATGATCATCGATCCGCGCATCGATTTCGAGAGCCGCGATGTCTAGCGCCCAGACCGCCAGCGCACCAAGCCAGGACAGCTTCATGGGCCGGCGTATTACGCCCATAACCCGGCGGCGCCTGCGCAATTTTCGCGCCAACAAGCGGGGCTATTGGTCCATGTGGATATTCCTGGGCCTGTTCGTGCTCTGCCTGTTCGCGGAACTCATTGCCAACGACAAGCCGCTGCTGCTTGGCTACAAGGGTGAAATCTACGCCCCGGTGCTGTTCACCTACCCCGAGACGGCCTTCGGCGGCGAGTTCG
>JASLLM010000209.1 GCA_030747035.1 Alphaproteobacteria bacterium
AGAAAACTACGATATTTCAACAGGTTAATCTACGCTCGCCAGCAATCTTGCGCCCTCTCATGAATAATTCGGGCTAGCTCACCTTCACTCTAACCAGATATTGTAGAGTTACATATTTGAGCTACAAG
The DNA here is from genome assembly GCA_030747035.1 of Alphaproteobacteria bacterium. Lineage (GTDB taxonomy): Bacteria > Pseudomonadota > Alphaproteobacteria. The sequence goes on from JASLLM010000209.1 coordinate 129, forward strand.
TAACCTTTATAAGCTGTTGAAAAACAACAAGTTATTCTTGCACGGCAGAGTCCCGTTTGGCAGGTATTCCAATCGAATCGATTGCCTCGCCGCCGCTAGTTGAGCAAATGTTCGGCTTGAACGGCGTAGAGGGGCTCGGACCCGGCCGTGACACTGGGCAATAGCGCCGGCACCTGTGGCAGGAGTTGTTCGCCATAAAAGCGTGCCGTCGCGATGCGTCCGCTCAGGAAAGGCACATCGGCACCCGGCTGATCAGCCAGCGCCGCGGCGGCCAGGGCGCCCTTGGCGATCAGATAGCCACCAACAGTGGTGCCGAACATGCGCAAATAGGGCGTGGCTCCGGCGGCGACGGCATTGGGCTCCGCTGCCATGGCATCAAGCAGCCAAAGCGAGGCTTGCTCCAGGCTATCCAGCGCGGCGGCCAGGTTGGCCCTGGTTTTGACGAAGGCCGCGCCGCCCTCCGCCAGGTCCTGGTCCAGGCCGCGCATTTCCAGCAGATAGCGTTTCACCACCTCGCCGCCGGCCATGGTCAGCTTGCGCATCACCAGATCCAGCGCCTGGATGCCGTTGGTGCCTTCGTAGATGGGTGCGATACGGGCGTCGCGGTAATATTGCGCCGCGCCGGTCTCTTCGATGAAACCCATGCCGCCGTGGATCTGCACACCCAGCGATGCGATTTCGCAGCCCAGGTCCGTGCTCCAGGCCTTGGACAACGGCGTCAACAACTCGGCCAACTGGCCGTGCCAGGCGCGCTGTTCTTCATCCTCGTGGTTGCGCGCCAGATCCAAGGCCTGACCATTGACATAGCACAGGGCCCGCATGGCATCGATCTGGGCCTTCATGGTCATCAACATGCGGCGCACATCGGCATGTTCCACAATGGCAGAGGGGCCGGGTTCGGTGGCGCCAATGGCTTTTCCCTGGCGCCGTTCCAAGGCATAGGCGACGGCGTGTTGATAGGCCCCCTCGGCGATCGCCAACCCTTCGATGCCGACACTGAGGCGCGCCGTGTTCATCATGGTGAACATGCAGCGCATGCCCTTGTTCTCCTCGCCCAGCATATAGCCGACCGCGCCGTCGTTGTCGCCAAAGCTCATGACGGCGGTGGGCGAGGCGTGGATGCCCAGCTTCTCTTCCAGATTGATGCAGCGGAGGTCATTGCGCTGACCGGGTCCGCCGTCCGCATTGACCAGGAACTTCGGCACCACGAACAGGGAAATGCCCCTGGTGCCCTCGGGGCTGCCCGGGGTGCGGGCCAACACCAGGTGAATGATGTTGTCGGCATAATCATGCTCACCATAGGTGATGAAGATTTTCTGCCCCTTGATCCGCCAGCTGCCATCGGCCGCCGGTTCCGCCTTGGTGCGCAAGGCGCCGACGTCGGAGCCGGCCTGGGGCTCGGTCAGGTTCATGGTGCCGGTCCACTGTCCGGTGACCAGCTTTTCCAGATAGATTTCCTTCAACTCGTCACTGCCGTGGGCCCCGATGGCATCGATCGCGCCCTGGGTCAGCATTGGGCAAAGCGCGAAACCCATGTTGGCGCTGTTCCACAATTCGGCGCAGGCATTGCCGATCACCAGGGGCAGGCCCATGCCGCCATAGTTGGGATCGAATTGTATGCCGTTCCAGCCGCCGTCGCGGTAGGCGGCATAGGCTTCGCGGAAGCCGTCGGGCGTGGTAACGACGCCATTGGCCAGGGTCGCTCCTTGGGTATCTCCCTGGCGGTTCAGCGGCGCCAGCACGCCGGCGGCCAGCCGGCCGGCCTCTTCCAACACCGCATTGATCGTGTCGCCATCATTTTCGGCGAATTTCGGCAGGTTCAGAATACCTTCCAGATCGCAGATCTGGTTCAGTGTGAAGCGGATATCCTTGAGGGGGGCCTGATATTCACTCATGATCTCGAAACCTAATCGATTGTTGGAATTTCACCTGTCCGCTGCGTAATATGCTATCTCTCCCCGGAAACGCAACGGCAAGATTTCCCTCTCCTGCGGCCGGCAAATGAAAGCCCAAATGAACGACCAGGCAAAACCTCTATCAGGCGCCTTGAACGCCTATGACGCGGCCCCGGTGGGAACCCGTTTTCCGGTCTTTTTCGCCCTCGTGGACCAGGCCCGGCAGGACCGCTATCACCAGACCACGGATATCAACGGCGCAATCTTTGCCGGGTTGGCCGATATTTCGATATTCGCCCAAGACGTCTTCCGCGCCATCGCCAAGGCCGGCCTGCCCAACGACGGCCGCATCCTGGTCCGCCAGCGCCTGTTTCAGACCGGCCGCGTTGCCCTTGGCGAGGTGCTGTCGGTGGAAGTGGAAGTCGGCCCCTATGACGAGGGACCACGGGGCCGCTATCTGACATGTCACATCGCCTTCCGCCGGGCCAACCAAACCGTGCCCTTGCGCATGGTGACGCAGCATCTGTTGCCCTATGACGAGGCGCCGACGCCGGGTGCGAAAACGCCTGGTAAGGCGGAAGATCCGCGCGCCGGCATGGAGGTTGTGGGCGCTTTGAAATTGAGCCCTGAAAAGGTCATGGGATATTCCGAAGAAGTCGGCAATCGAATCCACTTCGATCCGGAGTTTGCTGCCTCGCGGGGTTATCGAATGCCCTTGGCCCAGGGCCCGATGCAACTAACCGCCATGCACGGCGCCATCGTGGCGCAGGCGATGCCCTGGGAAATGGATCTGGAAATACGGTTCTTGCGGCCGGTTTTCTGGGATGGCGAATTGACTTTGTACAGCGATCCCGAACGCCGCGTGTACCGCTGTATCGACGGCAATGGAAAATTGACGGCTGAGGCGGTACTGCATCATCTGACCACCGTCGATATGGAGCCGTGAGCGGTCGTCATGGCGTCCATTGGCCGCGCTGACAGGGCGGAGGACCGGGCCAGGGCGGCGGCACTGTTACGCCAGGGCGAACTGGTCGCATTTCCCACCGAAACCGTCTATGGACTGGGCGCCGATGCCACCAATGGCAGGGCGGTGGCGGCCATCTTCGCTGCCAAGCAGCGGCCGGCCTTCAATCCGCTCATTGCCCATTTGGCGGATGTGGGCGCAGTCGAGGCTTTCGCCCTGTGGAATGATGCGGCGCGGGCCCTGGCGGAGGCCTTCTGGCCCGGCGCGCTGACCCTTGTGCTGCCGCGGCGGAATGATTGCGCCATTGCTCCCATTGCCTCCGCCGGGCTGGACAGCGTTGCCTTGCGGGTGCCCAGCCATCCCGACGCGCATGCGCTGTTGGCGGCGGTGCAGCGTCCCGTTGCCGCCCCGTCCGCCAACCGTTCGGGCCGGATCAGCCCGACCACGGCGGCACATGTGGAACAGGAACTGGGGGACAAGGTGGCGCTGATCCTGGACGGCGGTCCCTGTGAAATCGGCCTGGAAAGTACCGTTGTCGGATTTCCGTCGGGACGGCCGGTGCTGCTGCGTCCAGGCGGGATATCCATGGAGCAATTGCAGGCGGTGGCCGGCGCAGTGGTGGTGGGATCCGACAGTGCCGACAGTCCCAGCGCCCCTGGGCAACTGGCCAGCCACTATGCCCCTGGCAAGGGCTTGCGGCTGAACGCCACGGCGGCCGGATCGGATGAGGTGCTGCTTGGCTTTGGCCCCAACTTCGCCGCTGCCCATAATCTAAGCCCCAAGGGCGATCTGATCGAGGCGGCGGCCAACCTGTTCGCCCTGCTGCGGCAACTGGATCAGGAACCGGGCGCAGCCATCGCCGTGGCGCCGATCCCCGAGGACGGTTTGGGCCGGGCCATCAATGACCGTCTGCGCCGTGCCGCCGCGCCGCGCCCTTGTTGAGCGGAGAAAAAGGCGTTACATCAATCTTATGCAAGCAAATAGTGAAATACCGGGTGAGCGGCCGAACGCCGTGGACGAGGCGGTGTTGGAGCGCATCAAGGCGGCTGTGGGCCCCAAGGGCTACACCATGGAGCCATCCGAGATTGAGCCCCACTGCCAGTCCTGGCGCGACAATTGGCACGGCTGGGTGCCGATGGTGGTGAAACCGGCCAATACGGCGGAAGTCGCCGCGGTGGTTGCGATTTGCGCCGACAGCGGCACGCCGATCGTGCCGCAGGGGGGCAATACGGGCCTGACCGGGGGTTCGCAGCCCCATGCCGAAGGCACCGAGATCATCGTTTCCACCTCGCGCATGAACAAGGTGCGGGAGATCGACGTTTTGAACAACACCATGACCGTGGAAGCGGGCTGTATCCTGGCTGATCTGCAGGCCGCCGCTTCGGACGCCGACCGCCTGTTCCCCCTGTCCCTGGCGGCGGAAGGTTCCTGTCAGATCGGCGGCAATCTATCCACCAATGCCGGCGGTACCCAAGTCCTGCGCTATGGCAATGCCCGGAACCTGGTGCTGGGTCTGGAAGTGGTTTTGCCCGACGGGCGGATCTGGGACGGCCTGCGCGGCTTGCGCAAGGATAATACCGGCTATGATCTGAAACAGTTGTTCATCGGCGCCGAGGGTACCCTGGGCATGATCACCGCCGCTGTCTTGAAACTGTTTCCCAAACCGACCGAAATTCAGACCGCCCTGGTGGCGGTGCCCGATCCAGCGGCCTCGCTGGCGCTGTTAAGCCGGGCCACCGAGATGGTTGGCGAACAGGTGACGGCATTCGAATTGATCCAGCGCCGGCCGATTGATTTCGTTTTGCAGCATGTGCCCGGCATGACCGATCCCTTTGCCGAGGTGCATCCCTGGTATGTGCTGATGGAAGTATCCGGTCAGGGCGCGCCGGACAGCCTGCGCGAGCCGGTCGAGGCCCTGTTGGGCGATGCCCTGGAGGCGGGCGAGGTCCTGGATGCGGTATTAGCGGCCAACCGGGCCCAGGGCGAGGCACTTTGGAAAATCCGCGAGTCGATCCCCGAGGCGCAAAACCACGAGGGCCAGTCGGTCAAGCATGACGTTTCGGTGCCCATATCCAGGATTGCCGAATTTCTGGAACGCGCCGACAAGCTGTTGGAGGCCGCCTATCCGGGGGTTCGCTGCGTTGCCTTCGGTCATGTGGGTGACGGCAACATGCACTACAATCCCGTACAGCCCGTGGCGGGCGATGGCGACAATGCCGGCGCGGATTTCGCAGCGGAGTACGGCGCCATCAACCGCATCGTGCATGATCTGATAACCGAGCTGAATGGTTCCATCTCCGCCGAGCATGGCCTGGGCCGGCTACGCCGGGACGAAGCCAAGCGCTATAAATCCGATGTCGAGGTGGATCTGATGCGGACGGTGAAGGAAGCCCTGGATCCCACGAATATTATGAATCCCGGCAAGGTGGTCTAAATCTCCGGCACGGGCCAGGGCGAGGCCATATCGCCGGGGCGAACCCGCTGGGGCGTCGTCATCATCGCGATCACCGCCGGTATCGTGGCCGCGATTCAGGTCGGCAAGGTGCCGCCCCTGATCACCGCGCTGCAGGCCGAGTTGGGTTTGTCGCTGATCGCGGCTGGCTGGCTGGCCTCGCTGTTCAACCTGACCGGCGCCCTGTTCGGTGTCATGGGCGGCGCCACCGCGGACAAACTGGGTGCGCGGCGGGTCATGATGGCCGGCTTGGGCGGCATGGCCCTGGCCGGGCTGGCCGGCGCGATGGCGACAAACCCCATTTGGCTGCTGACCTGCCGGGTGATTGAAAGCGTTGCCATCCTGTCCTGCGTGGTGGCGGCACCGCGCCTGATCGCCGCCGCGACCGCCCTGCCGCAGCGTAATCTGGCCATGGGCGCCTGGGGCAGTTTCATGCCCATCGGCATGGCGCTGGCGATCCTGGGCGCACCGCCCATCGCGGCCCAGTTCGGCTGGCAGGGTGTCTGGGTAGCGGCGGCGATATCGGCCGTTTTATGCCTGCTGGCCGTCGCCTGGATTACCGGGCCACGGCGCTGGCCGCAGGTGCCCGTGGCCGCGGCGGCGCTGCCATGGCGTAATCTGGGCCAGGCGGTCTGGCGTCCCGGACCGGTATTGATGAGCCTCTGCTTTGCGCTTTACGCATTGCAGTTCTTCGCCGTTGCCTCCTGGCTGCCGACCTATTTGACCGAGGTCCTCGGCTATACGTCCGCCCGCGCCGGAGTGGCGACGGCCATCGTGGTCGCGGGCAATGCGCTGGGTAATTTGGTGGCGGGATGGCTGTTGCATCTTGGCGCGCGGCGCTGGTGGCTGCTGCTGGTGGCGTTTATCGCCATGTTGCTTTGTGCCGCCGGGATCTTCACGCCCGGTGTGCCGGAGGTCTGGAAACTGCCCTTGGCTTTCGCCTTCAATCTGTTCGGCGGCTTGCTGCCGGCGGCGGTGCTGGCCGGGACCGCGGCCCATGCGCCCAGCCTCGCCATGGTCGGGACCGTCAACGGCATTGTGGTGCAGGGCGCCAATATCGGCAGCCTGACCGGGCCGCCAGCGATGGCCTTCATGATCGCCGGTTTCGGCGGCTGGGCCGGGACCTATTGGCTGATGGCGGTATGCAGCGTTCTTGGCGTCGGCCTGGCGGTCTGGCTGGGTGTGGTCGAACGGCGCCTGGGTATCAGCTAGAGCAACCCGCATTCAATTGAATGCGGATAAGTTGCTCTACTCTAAAGGTTTAGCGCATGGGTTCGGGTTTGGTT
>JASLLM010000020.1 GCA_030747035.1 Alphaproteobacteria bacterium
GGGCCGGCGGATGTGCAGGAACCCAACGGCGTGATTGATATTCTGGCCTCGGACGAGGGCGAGGCCATAGAGCTGGCGAAGAGGTATTTGAGCTATTTTCGCGGGCCCGCCGATAGCTTCGAGGCGCCGGACGTGGAAGCCCTGCGCGATATGATCCCGGACAACCCGCGCCGCGCCTACAACGTGCGCAAGGTCATCGAGGGCATCGCGGATGTGGACTCAGTCCTGGAGCTGCGGGCGAAATTCGGCCGTGCCATCGTCACCTCGTTGGTCCGCATCGAGGGCCGGCCGGTGGGGGTGATCGCCAATCAGCCGATGTTCCTGGCTGGCGCCATCGACAGCCCGGCCTCGGACAAGGCCTCGCGCTTTATCCAGCTTTGCGACGCCCACGATATTCCCATGCTGTTCCTGTGCGACACCCCCGGTCTGATGGTTGGGCCGGAAGTGGAAAAGACCGCCCTGGTCCGCCATTCGGGCCGCTTGCTGCTCAATCTGTCCCAGGCCACGGTGCCCTTCATGACGGTGATCCTGCGCAAGGCCTATGGTCTGGGCGGCTATGTCATGGGCGCGCGAGGGTTGGACCCGGCATTGTGCGTCGGCTGGCCGACGGCGGAATTCGGCGGCATGGGACTGGAAGGCGCGGTCAACATCACCCACGGCGCCGAACTGGCGGCGGCCAAGGACGAGGCGGAACGGGCCGAGATCCATGCCCGTGCCACGGCGGACTTGAAGCGCATGAACACAGGGGTGGAGATCGCCGCCAAGTTCGAGATCGATGACATCATCGACCCGGCGGAGACCCGGCATTTCCTGGGCCAGACCCTGAAGGCCATGCCCGCGCCCGCCGCGCGCAGCCAGCGCAAACGGGCCATTGATGCCTGGTGACAGGCGGCGATACGATATCTTGAGATTGGCTTGATGCGGGCGGGTGGTAGCCGTCCACGGCATCATGGGCGGAAATGCCATCCTGTGAACGGCAGCCGTGGATTCCCATGGATCGGCTCTTTGACCTGGATCAACGCACTCCGCCTTATGCCTGTTAGCCTTTAGCCGCACTCCGTTGATGGAGGAAGATGCGGATGTTCCAAATTCGTATACACGGCCGCGGCGGTCAGGGCGTTGTTACGGCGGCGGAATTATTGTCCATGGCCGCTTTCGAGGAAGGCAGGCACGCCCAGGCTTTTCCGAGCTTCGGCTCGGAGCGCATGGGCGCGCCCGTGGTTTCATTCTGCCGCCTTGATGACAGGGAAATCCGGCTGCGCGAACCGGTCCAGGAGCCGGATGCCCTGATTATCCAGGATCCGACGCTGCTGCAGTCCGTCGATGTCTTCAGCGGACTAAGCCCGGCCGGCTACATTCTGATTAATTCGCGGCGCAGCTACGAGGAATTAGGCATTGCCGAGTTCGTCGCCAAGTTTCCCGCCCATCATGTCTGCAATCTGGGCGCTACCGAACTGGCCTTGCAATACGTTGGCCGGCCGTTGCCAAACGCCGCCCTGTTGGGCGGGTTCGCCGCCATTTCAGGTGAAATGCACATCGAATCCGTGACCGGGGCGATCATGGAAAAATTTCCCGGCGCGGTCGGTGAAGCCAACGCAACGGCGGCACGGCAAGCATTTTCAGAGGTTGCACAACACCAGCCGGAGGAGAGGACCGCCGCATGCTGAAACAGTTGGAAGGCTCGCAGGCCGTTGCCGAAGCCGTGGCTTTCTGCCGCCCGGAAGTGGTCTGTGCCTATCCGATCACGCCGCAGACCCATATCGTTGAAGGCGTCGGCGCACTGGTCAAGGCCGGCACCCTGGAGAACTGCGAATACATCAACGTGGAAAGCGAGTTCGCCGCTTTGAGTGTGGCAATCGGCGCCTCGGCCGCCGGTGCGCGCGCCTATACCGCCACCGCCAGCCAGGGACTGCTGTTCATGGCCGAGGCTGTCTACAACGCGGCCGGACTGGGCCTGCCCATCGTTATGACCATCGGCAACCGGGCCATCGGTGCGCCGATCAATATATGGAACGACCATACCGATTCCATGTCGATGAAGGATTCGGGCTGGATTCAACTGTTCGCGGAGAACAATCAGGAAGCCGTCGACCTGCACATCCAGGCCTTTCGTCTGGCCGAGGAGTTGAGCTGTCCGGTGATGGTCTGCATGGACGGGTTCATCCTTACCCACGCCTACGAACGTATCGACGTGCCGGCCCAGGAAGAGGTCGATGCATTCCTGCCGCCGTTCGAGCCCGTACAGGTGCTGGATCCCGTCGAGCCCTACTCCATCGGCGCCATGGTCGGGCCGGATGCCTTCACTGAAGTGCGCTATTTGGCACATGACAAGCAATTGCAGGCGTTGCGCCTAATCCCGGAAATTGCCGAAGTGTTCAAGGACGTATTCGGGCGCGAGAGCGGCGGCCTGCTGCACCCGTATCGTACCGAAGACGCCGAAACCGTGGTTATCGCGCTCGGCTCGGTCAACGGAACGATCAAGGAAGTGATCGACCAAATGCGGGACGACGGCGCCGCCATTGGCTCGCTTAGCATCTGTTCCTTCCGGCCATTCCCCTATCAGGCAATAGCTGCCGCGCTGGCTGGCGCGAAACGCGTCGTGGTAATCGAAAAGAGTTTGGCGCCCGGCCATGGCGGCATGGTTGCCTCCGACGTCCGCATGGCACTCGGCCAGAAAGACATACCCGTATACACCGCGATCGCAGGCCTCGGCGGCCGGCCGATCACCGCGGCATCATTGATGGAAGTGTTCACGGCGGCGGCCGAGGACCGGCTGCCGGACATGCAGTTCCTGGATCTCGACTACGCCGCCGTTGAGCATGAAATCGCGCGGGCCCGGGCAACCCGAAGATCCGGCCCGACCGCCGAAAACGTTTTGCGCCAGCTTTCGCCACGGCATCCGGCAGCGAAAATCTAAGAGAGGCGAGCATGACCGAACCCACCACGCGGCAACGGATAAGATTCTACCAGACCGGCACCCATACCGTCGGCAACCGCCTGCTCGACGAGACCAAGCGCACCGTGCAGGCGAGCATGGCGCGCGCCAACGCCATCACTTCCGGACACCGCGCCTGCCAAGGCTGCGGCGAAGCGCTGGGCGCCCGCTATGCCCTGGACTCGGTCATGCGCGCCACCGACGGGCAGATGGTCGCCATCAACGCGACGGGCTGCCTGGAGGTTTTCACCACGCCCTATCCGGAAACATCATGGCAGATCCCCTGGCTGCATTCGTTGTTTGGCAATGCTCCGGCCGTGGCGACGGGCGTGGCCGCGGCCTTGCGCGTCAAGGGCAGGGACGGCGTGCGGGTGATCGCCCAGGGCGGCGACGGCGGCACCACGGATATTGGCTTTGGCTGCCTGTCGGGGATGTTCGAACGTAACGACGACGTTCTTTATATCTGCTACGACAACGAGGGCTATATGAACACCGGCGTGCAGCGCTCCAGTGCGACGCCGCCGACGGCCCGCACGGCAACGACGCCGGCACTTGGTGAGCAGCCTGGTAATGTTTTCGGCACCGGCAAGAACCTGCCGTTGATCGCCATGGCCCACAACATTCCATACGTGGCGACCGCCAGCGTCGCCGATCTGCACGATCTGGAAGCCAAGGTAAGCAAAGCCATGAGTTTTCGGGGCGCGCGCTATATTCACATCATGGTGCCTTGCCCATTGGGCTGGGGCTCGGCCGCGGACGCCACCATCAGGATTGCCAGGATGGCGGTCGAATCCGGGTTTTTCCCGCTGTTTGAGGCGGAATATGGCGAGATCACCGCCTCCAACAAGATCCGCCGCCGGGTGCCGGTTAGCGAATATCTAAAATTGCAGAGGCGCTTTGCGCATTTGTTCAAGAAAGGCCCGGACGGCGAAGAAGATACCGAGGGCCTGGACCGTCTGCAAAAAATGGCCGACGCCAACATCGCGCGCTTCAACCTGCTCGACGACGGCATAGCGCAAGGAACCTCTTGATGGACCAGCCGCTACCTTTTGCCGTCACCCTTGATCCCGGTTCCTCTCTTGCCAACCAAACCGGCACCTGGCGAACCGAACGTCCCCGCTATCTTGATCGCCTGCCGCCGTGCAATGACGCCTGCCCGGCCGGTGAGAATATCCAGCAGTGGTTGTACCACGCCGAGGAAGGGGACTATTTCACCGCATGGCAGAAACTGATGGAAGACAATCCGTTGCCTGGGGTCATGGGGCGCGTTTGTTATCATCCATGCGAGGACGCCTGCAACCGCGCCCAATTGGACGAAGCCGTCGGCATTCATGCCGTTGAGCGCTTCCTCGGCAGGCAGGCCTGGAAAAATGGTTGGACGCCGGCCTTCGCCGCCGAGCCGTCAGGCAAGCGGGTGCTGGTGGTCGGTGCCGGTCCGAGCGGCCTTGCCGCCGCCTATCATCTGACACGCCTGGGTCACGCGGTAACAATCCGCGAAGCCGGTCCCATGGCTGGCGGCATGATGCGGTTCGGCATTCCGAAATACCGGTTGCCGCGTGAGGTGCTCGATTACGAGATCCAGCGCATTCTGGACATGGGCGTGACGCTGGAACTGAACAGCAAGGTTGAGGATATCGAAGCGGCCTTCCGCAACGAGGGTTTCGACGCTATATTCGTCGCGGTCGGGGCGCACCTGGCCAAACGGATCGATATTCCTGCCAACGCCGCCGCCGGGATACTTGATGCGGTTTCGCTGCTGCGCGATATGGAGACCGGTGCCGAGCCGCCGCAACTGGGCCGCCGGGTCATTGTCTACGGGGGCGGCAATACGGCCATGGATGTGGCGCGCACCGCCAAGCGCCTGGGCGTCGACGAGCCGATGATCGTATACCGGCGTTCGCGCGAGGAAATGCCGGCGCACGATTTCGAGGCCGCCGAGGCCGAGGAAGAAGGCGTGATGATCCATTGGCTTCGGACTATCAAGCAGATCGACGCCACCACCTTCACGGTGGAAAAGATGGAAATCGACGCGTCCGGCCGGCCGCAACCGACCGGTGCGTTCGAGACCCTTGAGGCGGATACACTGATTCTGGCGCTGGGCCAGGACGCCGATACGGCCTTTCTGGAGCGGGTTGAGGGTGTCGAGTTGGCCGGGGACGGCACCGTCTCGGTAAATGGACAGATGATGACGGGCCGCGAAGGCTTGTTCGCCGGCGGCGACATGGTGCCCTCGGAACGCACGGTGACGGTCGCCGTCGGCCACGGCAAGAAAGCGGCACGGCATATCGATGCCTGGCTCCGGGGCGAGAGCTACGAAAAACCGGAGAAACATGAGATCGCCGCATTCGATCGCCTCAACACCTGGTATTACGACGATGCGCCGCAAACGGTGCAACCGGCGCTCGATCTGGTTAGGCGGCAATCCGGATTTGAGGAAGTGCAGCGCGGTTTGACGGACGATAACGCGTTGTTTGAAGCCCGCCGTTGCCTCAGTTGCGGCAATTGTTTCGAGTGCGACAATTGCTATGGCATCTGCCCCGACAATGCCGTCGAGAAGCTGGGACCGGGTAACGGGTTTGAGTTCAAGTATGACTACTGCAAGGGCTGCGGCATGTGCGCCGCCGAATGCCCCTCGGGCGCCATCAAGATGGAGCCGGAAGACATCTGATCGGCGCCTCGAGCCTGATGCCCGAAATCACCTGATAATACGCTTGAGTTTGGGGCCGGCGCGTCCCCGCCCGCATGGGTCCTCGGGCAGATAATTGATCCTGCACCACCGCGCAGATGCCGCAAACGGACATTGCTGCCGAGCGGTAGAAGACGGGAAGAATTCATTCTTCCTTAACTATGTTTACCTATCAAGATTGTGAATATTTAATACGGCATGCGTGGAAGACGAGTACAAAGAATTTCTCGATGGACAAGAAATGCGAAAACATTCCATCCAATCCAGGCAGCCCAATTATTGGCAGACACCTAATTGGTTATTTGCCGGCTCTGATTGCGGCAAGCGTCATCTTTCTGGCCGGGTACTATCGGGTTCCATGCTGTGCAAGGGATTAGAAAGCGGTTCGACAGCGAAACGCGGTTTGCCGTGGGGGGCAGCCTGAATATGGTTCGCGCCCGCCTGGAAGGAAATATTCACACGATGAATGGCACCGCGCCATTTGCTTTGGCGTCTTTCTCGGGCGATGGTAAGTCCGTGTAGATGGAAAAACTTGAACATATCACCGACGCCGAATTGCGGGCGATATGCGAGGCGCACGCCGAATTTCTGCGCGATGGGAATAGCGGCAAGAGCGCCGTGCTGGTCCGTCATGACCTGAGCGGCATGGATTTATCGAATCTTGATTTTTCCGGAGCCGACTTTGCCGAGAGCAAGTTTCAATTTAGCATTCTCAGCCGTTCGGTTTTTTGCCGCGCCAATTTGATCTGCGCTGATTTTTCCGCGGCGGATCTTTCAAACACGGATCTGAGTGATACGGATTTGCGCGGCGCGCGGTTTCGCGGCACCGACCTCAGCAACGCCAATTTTGCCGGTGCCAACCTGGGCGATATCACTTTGGCGCGTTATTCGGAGAGCGGCGATTCTTCCGACGCCAAGTTTGAGCGCCACGTTGCCGAGATCGTCGCGGCGAACGCGCGCGGGGCAAATTTTTCCGAAGCGCGGATGCAACATAGTCTGACCATAAACAACGATTTTACCGACGCCGTACTCAGATATTCAGATCTTGAGCAAGCTGATTTCAGGAAATCAATTCTGACCGGGGCCGATCTCACCGGCGCCAACCTAACGCAGGCAAGCCTGGTGGAGGTTGATCTAAGAGGGGTGGATCTCAGCGGGGCTCAAATTGCCGGCGCTGACTTTTCCGAAAGCGTGCTGGACGGTGCCGTAATTGACCCGGACGCGCTTGAAGCACCGGAATTGCAATCCGCCAAATTGCCCCAGCGCGCGGCGGCAAAACCCGAGAATCTTGATGCCATCGTTGCCGCCAACGAACGCTGGGTCAAGAGCAGCGGCGCGGACGGCGTGCAGGCTGATTTCTCTTCCATGGACTTGCGGGACCGCAACTTGTCCGGGGTCAATCTCGCCGTGGCGATATTTTCTTATGGCTTGTTGAGCGGTGTGGATTTTTCCTCGACGCTGCTGCTACGCGCTGATTTCGCTTTCGCCGATTTGCGGCGGGCCAATCTCAATGGCGCCGATCTCAGGGGCGCGCATCTAAATCACGCCAACCTCGACGGGGCTGATTTGCGAAATGCCGACCTGAGCGGTATCCCGTTGCAGGAGCGTCATGGTCATCAATCCTTGACGAGATTGAGGTCGGCCCGTCTTCGCACCGCCGACCTGCGCTCGGCCAATCTCTCGGGCGCGGATTTGGAACGTTCGGACCTGCAAGGTGCTGATCTAAGAAACGCTGATTTGCGCGGCGCCAAACTGGCCAATGCCAATCTGCGAGATGTTGTTCTGGAGGGCGCGCGCCTGGCGGGCGCCGATCTTGGCCGGGCGAAGAACCTCGAAATGGCTTAAGCGCGAAAATTGGTTCAAGGACGGCGGTACCGCGCGCGAGCCGCGGCGGTGGAAGCATCGGATTTTGGAGAAGAAAGGCCCGAATAATGGCCTCCGGTACCGGCCTGATGGGCGATACTTGCGCCATCTGGGGACTTTGACTACCGTGCTTTTCTGTATCTGTCCCTTCGCCGAACGGAAATCACATGCCCCAGGATCTCGCCAGCTATCTCGACTTTATCCGTACGCGCAACAGCGAGGACCTGATCAGGGTTGAGCGCGAGGTCAACCCCGCCTTCGAGATCACAGCCACGGTGGCGAAATTGGAGCAGGTCGCGGGCAAGCGGCCGGTGATGACGTTCGAGAATGTCGCCGGCTCGGATTTCCCCGTTCTAACCAACCTGCACGCCTCCCGCTCCCGCCTGGCCATGGCCATCAACGCTGATCCCAAGGAAATGCTGCATAGATACCTTGATGCCATGGAAAATCCGATCGCCCCGAAGGAGGTCGAGACCGGACCCTGCAAGGATGTCATCATGACCGGCGACCAGGTCGATCTATTCAAGCTGCCGCAAATCGAACATCACAAGGGCGATGCCGGGGCCTACATCACCGCCGGCATCACCTTCGCCAAGGATCCCGACAGCGAGGTATGGAACTGCGCCTACAACCGCCTGATGATCACCTCTAAGAACACGGCCGCCATCCACCTCACCCTGGGCAAGCATTTGTGGGAGTACCACCAGATCGCCGCCTCGCGCGGTGAATCTCTGCCCGTGGTGATTGCGATCGGCGTGCATCCCGCCATTGCGCTGGGCTGTCTGGCCATCGGCTCCATCGACGAGGACGAACGCGGCATCATCGGCGCCCTGCTGGAAGAACCCCTGGAAATGGTGAAGTGTGAAACCTCCGATCTATATGCGCCGGCCCAGGCGGAATTGATCCTGGAAACCGAGATCCTGCCCCACGAGATGGTCATGGAAGGACCTTTCGGCGAGTTCACCGGCTACAGCCTGGGCGCCCGGGACCGCGAAGTGATCAAGGTCAACGCCATTACCCACCGCAAAGGCGCCTATTATCAGGATATTTCCGTCGGCCACCTCGATCATATGCTGCTCTCGACCATACCCATGGAGGCCAATCTTTACCGCGCCGTCCGCGCCATGGTCCCCTCGGTCAGACAGATCCGGGTGCCGAACCCCTTCACCTGCTTCGTCTCCATTGAACAGCGCCTAGCCGGCCAGGCGAAGAATGCCTTGCTGGCCGTGTTTGGCTCGGACCTTTACATGAAACGAGTCGTGGTGGTCGATCAAGATGTCGATGTCTTCAACGACCGCCAGGTGAACTGGGCCATCGCGACCCGGTGCCAGCCGGACCGCGACATCACGATCATTTCCAACGCCCGTGGTTCCGATCTCGATCCATCAACCGCCGGCAACGACGGCTTTACTTCGAAATGGGGCCTCGACGCCACGGCCAAGCCGACCCTGGCCGAATTTACCCCGCGCCACAGCTTCCCCGACGGCGTTTGGGATGCCGTTGACATGGACGAAATCCTGAACTCGTAACCGGGGGCCGGGCATGCCGGGTAATCTCGCCGCCGCCCTCGAAGCCACCGCCAAGCGTGCGCCCGACAAAGCTGTCCTCATTCACGGTGACGGCGTGCTGTGCTGGCGGGAGCTTGATGCCCGCGCCGGCGCGGTGGCCACCGATCTGGCTCGACGCGGCATCGAAGCCGGCGACCGCGTCGCGCTGGAATTCGAGGACCCGGTCCGCTTGACCATCGCGCTGCTTGGCGCCCTCAAGGCGGGCGCCGCCGTTACGCCCCTCAACCCCCGTCTCGCCGAGGATGAAAAATCAACCATCCTAGCCGCCCTTGATGCCAAACTGGTATTGCGGCAGCTCGGTTCCGAAGAGGCCGCGTTCGAGGCCCGGCCGGTCGATGATACTAATCCGGCTTTTATCCTCTTCACTTCCGGCAGCACCGGCGTGCCCAAAGGCGTGGTGCTGTCTCATCGTGCCAGCCACACCGCACTTGAGCATTGGCGTGGACCAATCCTTGATCTCTCGTCGGCGGATGTCGTCCTTTCGACCTTGCCGCCGGCCCATTCCCTGGGCATTTTCGGCACTATTCTGGCGCCGTTGCTGGCCGGTGCCACGGTGGTTTTTCTGTCACGTTTCTCGCCGGAAGATGCCTTGGCGGCGATCGAGGAACACGGCGTCACCGTCTATCCCGGCGTCGCCACCATGTTCCAGCTGATCGTCGATAGCCCGGCCTTGCGGAAAACCGGTCTTTCCAGTCTGCGTTTCGCCGCGTCTGGTGCGGCACCCTGTTCCTGGGAGTTGGCGGAACAATGGCGGCGGGCGACGGGGACGCGCATCATTCGCGGCTATGGCATGACGGAGCTTTTCCGGCCGATTTCCTATAGTGCGTTGGATGAGCGCGACATGCCGGATGCCATTGGCCGCGCGGTGGCCGATGTACGGCTGCGTATTGTCGATGGCGAGGGCAACGATCTAGCCAGTGGCGAGGTGGGCGAACTGTGGATCAATTCGCCGGCCCACATGACCGGCTACCTTGATGAGGCGGAGCAGACCGAAGCGGTGCTGGCGGCGGAATGGTTCAAGACCGGCGATCTGGCCAGTATCGATGGCGAAGGTTTCGTGCGCATCGAAGGCCGCCTCAAGGACATCATTCTAAGAGGTGGTTACACCATCGCCGCCGGTTCAATCGAACAGGTCCTGCTGTCCCATCACGGGATCGCCGAGGCGGCGGTGATCGGCGTGCCGCACCGGGAACTGGGTGAGGAAATCGCTGCCTATGTCGTGCTCCGCCCCGGCGCCGAAGCAACCGCTGAGACTATTGTCGACTACTGCAAACAACACCTGGCCAACTTCAAATATCCCAGGCAGGTCCACCTTCTGGATGAACTGCCCAAGGGGCCGACGGGCAAAATCCTGAAGGTGAAACTGCAGAGTTGATTGCCAGAGTTTCAGGGCGCGGACGGGAAGGGCGCCTCCAGGGTCTCCTTGTGACCGAAGCCTTTGGAATTGTCGATCAAGGTAATTGTTTGCGGCTCGAAGCGGTAATAGTCGATCGCGGCGAAGCGGGCGACCAGCGCCTTGGGGCCGCTCTGAAACTGCTCCAAGAAAGCATAACGCGCGGCCAATAGGGCCAGCGTTGCCCGCCTGTCCGCCGCCGCCGCGACCCGGGACGCCCGGCCCGTCATCTGTAGACCGACAATCTTTTCGAAATCGTCGTATTGCCGGGCGATGGTCACGGTCACCTCTGGCTTGTTTTCAAGATCCCGGGAGTGCCTTGATTTGGCTTCCGAAAGCCAGACCAGGGCGTATCCGTCCAGCGCGTACATCAGCGAGGCGGCATGGGCGCCAGCGTCCGATGCCGTCGCCAGAGTGCAGACCGTATGATCCCGAAGCTGCCCGAGAATCCGGTCGGCCAGCGTCATGCGCTTCCGCCACCTTTCCAGCGTTCGAACAGATTGTGTTCGATGTCGAATTGATCCAGCACCTTGCCGACGCTCTGGTGCACGACATCCAGAATGGTTTTCGGCCCATGGTAGAAGGCGGGCATCGGCGGCAGGATGACTGCCCCCAGATCGACGGCCCTGGTCATCAACTCAAGATGTCCTTTGTGCAAGGGCGCCTCGCGCACCATGAGCACAAGCTTGCGCCGCTCCTTCAGCGTTACATCGGCGGCCCGGGTCACCAGATTGTCGTTGTAGGAATTAGCGATGCCGGACAACGACTTGATGGTGCACGGCGCCACGATCATGCCTTGGGTCTTGAACGAGCCGGAGGATACCGCCGCCGCCAGGTCCTTGTTGCTGTAGACGACATCGGCCAAGGCCTTGACGTCCTGCACGGTCATATCAGTTTCGATCCCAATGCTGATCCCGGCGGACTCACTGACAATCAGGTGGGTCGGGATACCGAGCTGCTTGAGAACCTTCAGCATCTCGACGCCGTAGATCATGCCGGTGGCGCCGGTCAGGGCAACGACAAGAGGATGGGTCATGATCGGCGGGCCTTTTTGGCGGCAAATGGCATTTTCATGTAGGCGACCTTTCCGGATCCCTGGGTGGGGCTCGCGACGGCAAGACTATCATACTCCGCCGTCTTGAGAACCGGCGGCCTCGCGGCGGGGGCGAAGCTATCCGTGGCGCGCTTGCGACATCCCGCCGGCAAACAATCTTGTCTGCCGCGGATGTTGCGACCATACTAAGCACGGGTTTTGGCTGCGGCGCGAAAACAGTTAGGCGGAGAGAAATGAGCTCGTACCATGAACCCGCCCGCCAAACACCAATCCGCGAAAATGCTGATGTATTGGTCGTTGGCGGCGGGTCAGCGGGGCTGTGTGCCGCTGTCGCGGCGGCGCGGGCTGGCGCCAGGGTCGTTCTGGCTGAAAGCCACGGTTTTCTGGGCGGCACTCTAACGGCGGTCACGCTCGGCAGTATTTGCGGCCTGTACACCGTAACCGAGGATGACATCGTTCCGGCGGTCGGCGGCCTGTTGAGCGAAATCATCGAACGGCTGGCCATTCTTGAAGGCCCGCGCGCGCCGACCCGCTGGCTGGAAACGGCAACCATGATCTACGATCCGTTCCTGCTTCGGGTCGTCGCGGATAACCTTGTCAGCGAAACGGATATGTCCCTGGCCCTGCATACAAGGGCCGTCTCCGTGATCATGGACGGCAGCCGGATTGACGGCGTGGTGTTCGAGGGGCAGGACGGGCGCTGGGCTTGCCGGGCAAGGATGGTGATCGATTGCACCGGCGATTGCACCGTTGCGGCGCTGGCCGGCGCGAAATTTGAAATGGACGCGGACGGTATTCAGTTTCCCAACCCCATGTTCCGTCTTGGCGGTGTCGATACGGACAAGGTCGAGGCCATGAAACGTCCGGAATTGCGGCAACATCTGGAGCAGGCCGTTGCCGCCGGTTTCGAGCTGCCTAGAACAGCCGGCGGTTTGTTCGTGATCCATCCGGGCGCGGTGCATCTGAACGTGACCCGCGTGGCGCGCGACGGCCTGCCGCCGAATACCCTGGAGACTGAAGATGTCACCTGGGCTGAGATCGAGGGCCGGCGGCAGGTCATGCTGTACCGGGATGCCTTTCGGGCCCATGTTCCCGGCTTCGAAAACTGCTATGTCGATGATTGTGGCGCCCGCATCGGAGTCCGGGAAACCCGGCGGATTACCGGGCAGTATTCCCTGAGCGTTGACGAAGTCATGGGGGAAGCGCGTTTCGATGATGCCATCGCCTGTTGTTCCTGGCCGCTGGAGGAACATGGTGCCGGCCGCGCCACTAGATGGGTCTGGCTGCGCCCCGGCGGCTACTATCAAATCCCGTTCCGCAGCCTTGTCCCAATCGAGATCGAAGGATTGCTGACCGCCGGGCGCTGCGTTTCGGCCTCGCACGAGGCCCAAGCCTCGTTGCGGGTCGCCGCGCCCTGCATGGCCATGGGGCAGGCCGCCGGGACGGCCGCGGCTATGGCCGCCGATGGGAAGGTAAAGGTGACCGACCTTGATAGTGCGGATCTGCAGGCACGTTTGCTGCAACAAGGCGCGATCATTCATGAAAGAGAGACGGAAATTGCCTGAACTTCGCAGCAATCTGGAGCCTGGCACGACCGCATGGGCCGTGCGGCGGGCGCAATGGAAGGCCCTTGGGCTCAGCGATGAGGATTTGCTGAAACCGAAAATTGCCGTTGTTAACACCTCTTCCGAGTTGTCGATCTGTTTCAGCCATCTCGACGATATATCGGTGATCGTGAAGCAGGCCATCCGCGAGGCGGGCGGCGTCGCCTTCGAGGTGCGAACCGTTGCCCCCAGTGATTTCGTTACCTGCGCGGCGCGTGCCGGCCGCTACATTCTGCCCTCCCGCGACCTGCTGGTGAACGATATTGAAGTATCCGTCGAGGGGCCGTTGCTCGACGGCATGGTCTGTCTGAGTTCCTGCGACAAGACGACGCCGGCGCATCTGATGGCGGCGGCGCGCTTGAATATTCCCACCGTCATCGTGCCGTGCGGCTACCAAGGTTGCGGCGAATTCGAGGGCGAACCCATCGATGTCGAAGATGTTTTCGAGTCCGCCGGCATGGGAACCGCCAACAGCATGCACGTGATGGCCGAGGCTTTGGGCATGGCACCGCCGGGCTCGACGCCCATCGCGGCTATCGGCCCGCGCATGGATGCGTTGGCGGCGGATGCCGGGGCGCGGATTGTCAGAATGATCGAACAGGATATCCGACCCCTTTCGATCCTGACCCCAGAGGCGTTCGCCAATGCCATGGCGGTTGCCCTGGCGCTGAGCACCTCGATCAATGTGCTGCGTCACCTGCAGGCGGTCGCCGAGGAAGGCGCCGTCGACGTCAACGTCTACGATTTGATTGACCGGTTGGGCCCCCGCGTGCCGGTACTCTGCGCCGTGAAGCCGAACGGGCCGAAGAGCATTATCGATCTGGAAAATGCCGGCGGCACGGCGGCGGTCTTGAAACAGCTGGAAAGCGTCCTCAATACGCGAGCAAAGACCATTTCTGGAGAGCCGATGGCTGATCTTTTGGCCGTAATCCCTGAGGCCCCGGTGATGCCTCTGGCTTCGCTGGAGGCACCCGTATCCCCGGGACCGTCATTGATGATCTTGCGGGGCTCTCTGGCTCCCGATGGCTCCATTGTCAAGGTTGGCGCCGCGCCGGCGCGCTCTGATGCCTTTCGCGGCCCCGCCAACGTTTATGAAAGCCAGGAAGAGGCGCTCGATGCCTTGAGCAACGGCGGCATAGAGGCGGGTCAGGTCGTCATTCTGCGGGGCCTGGGCTCCCGGGGTGGCCCGGGCGTGGCCTCGGCGTCGTGGTTCGTGGCCGCCATGCAGGGGGCCGGACTGGGGGACAAGATCGCCGTTGTCACGGATGGTCAATTGTCGGGGCTGAACCGCGGTTTTGTCGTGGGCCAGGTGATGCCCGAAGCGGCCCGTGGCGGACCCTTGGCGCTGGTTCAAACCGGCGATCCCATCGTCATCGATCTGGCCAGCCGCAGGATCGATCTGGCCATCGACGGGGCAACCTTCGAAGCCCGCCGGGCGGCGCTGCCGGATTTCGAAATGACGGAAACCAAGGGCTGGCTGGGCATCTACCAACGGCTGGTCCAGCCATTGGCAAGGGGCGGTGTTTTGCGGCCCTGAATGTGTACTGGCGGAACCCAACGATGAAGCACTACGATTTCATAATTGTTGGCGGCGGTTCCTCCGGCTGCGTTCTTGCCAATCGCCTTTCCGCGCGCGGCAATGCCTCCGTGCTGCTGCTTGAAGCCGGCCCCGACACGCCGCCCGACGCCATTCCTGAATCCATCTATGCGGAAGGGCATTTGCCCGATTATTTCAGCCCGTCGCGCTATTGGACGAAGCTTCAGGTTTTTCGCGACGTCATCGGAAACAGGTCCCCCCGCGAAGTTGAAGCCTCCATGACAGCGCTGCGCTACGAGCAGGCCAGGGTCATGGGCGGAGGTTCCAGCGTCAACGGACAAGTCGCGATCCGGGGCCTGCCCTCCGATTATGATGGCTGGGCGGAGATGGGCGCGGAAGGCTGGGGTTGGGAGGATTGCCTACCATATTTCAAGCGGCTTGAGCGCGACATGGACTTCGACGGCCCGCTTCACGGCAGGGACGGTCCCATGGGCGTGCGCCGTACATTTCCCGAGGATTGGGCCGGTTTCGCACTGGCTTTCCGCGACGCGGTGGCGGAGCAGGGCTTGCCCTATCATGACGATTGTCATGCGGAGTTCGGCGATGGCTGTTTCCCGTTTCCAAAGAACAATGTCTACGGCCGGCGCATTACCACGGCGGTCGCCTATCTCGACAGCGCCGTGCGCCGACGCCCCAACCTGGAGATCATTACCGATGCCCAGGCCGACCGGATCGAATTTGACGGCAGGCGGGCAACCGCCGTGTCGGTAACTCTCAAGGGGGGCCAGCAGCGTTTTAGTGGCGGAGAGATCATCCTCTGCGCCGGCGCCCTGCATACGCCGGCGATGCTTCTGCGCGCCGGCATCGGGCCCGCCGCCCACCTAAGCGAGATGGGCATTGATGTCCTTACGGACCTGCCGGCTGTCGGCGCGAACCTGCAGGACCACCCGCTCGTCGGCATCGGCGTGCACCTGAAACCAGGCGCCCGGCTGCAGTCTCAGATGAAGAACAGTTTCCTGGTCTACAGCCGTTTTTCCTCCCAGATGGCGGGTTGCCCACCCCAGGATATGAAGATGTCACTGGGCAACAGGTTCGATCAGACGGCGGTCGGGCACCAGTTCGGCGTCGTCCGCGTCGGGCCGGACAAGGCCTTTTCCCGTGGTCTGGTCCGCTTGCGCACGGCCGATGCCCGCGACGAGCCGCATGTGTCGTTCAATCTTTTGTCCGACGAGCGCGACCTTGCCAGGATGATTTATGGCATCCGCTTTGCCTGCAAGGTGCTGTCGGCGGAATCCATTCAAAAGGCATCATTCACGATATTCGCCGGTGCCTACACGGATTGGACCCGCCGTCTGGGCATGAAGACCTGGTACAACAAGATCCTGACGGAGGTTGGCGCCTTTGCACTGGATCTTGGCGCCTTGCCGCGAAACGCGATCATGCGGTTCGTCACGTCATCCGGCTACGGGATCGATGAATTGCTGCGCGATGACCGCGCGGTGGAGGCTTTCGCGCGCGAAACGGTGCTGGGAAACTGGCACGCCTGCGGCACGGTCCGGATGGGCGCCAAGGGTGACCGCGATGCCTGTGTGGACGCCTCCGGCAGGGTCCTTGGCATTGAAAATCTGCGCGTCGCCGATGCCTCGATCATGCCAGCTATTCCCTGCGCCAATATCCACCTGACGACGATCATGGCGGCGGAAAAATTGTCGGATTGCTTTTGATGATGCCTCCGGATGAGCGGCCAGCAGCGGTATTCAGACAATTGCCGTGGAAAGCCAGAAATCCCAGCCCGGGCTTCCTTCATCTTTCCGCGCTCATCGAGCAGACTATCAACCCTGCCCCGCCGCCCTAGCCACGTCGTCGACGGCCTCGGGGTTGACCAGGGCGGTCAGGTCGCCGGGGTTCTGACCCAGCACCGCCGCCTTGACCACCCGGCGCATGATTTTCATGTTCCGGGTCTTCGGCAGATCGGACACGAACAGAACGTCCTTTGGCCGAAACGCGTGCCCCAGGCCGGCGGCCACGGCATCGCGCACCTGGCCGGCGGTGCCATCGTCCGCCCCAACGCCGGGGTTGGGGACACAGACGCACATCACCGATTGCCCGGCCCGTGGGTCCGGCAGGCCGATGGCCACCGCCTCGGTAATCAGGCCGGTAGCCATGACCAGGCCCTCAATCTCCGCCGGGCCGGTACGCTTGCCGCCGATCTTCAAGGTGTCGTCGGAACGGCCATTGACGTACCACAGGCCGTCCTCGTCCCGATTGGCCCAGTCGCCATGGCGCCAGATGTCGGGATACATGCTCCAATAGGTCTCGATATAGCGCTCCGGATCCCGCCACAGGCCCCGCGTCATGCCGATGGAGGGAACGGTCAATACCAGCTCGCCGACCTCGCCGTCGGCCACGGGCTGGCCGTCTTCGTCCAGGATATCCGCCGCCATGCCCGGAACCGAGCCGGCGAAGCTGCATGGCTTCAAGGGATGCACCAAGGTGCTGACCAGGATACCGCCCGAGGTTTCCGTGCCGCCGGTCCAATTGAACAGCGGCGCCTTTCGCCGGCAGACATGTTCAAAGCACCAGTTCCAGGCCTCGTCCGTCCAGGGCTCGCCGGTGGAGGCAACGATGCGGATGCTGCTCAGGTCCCATTTCTTGATATCTTCCGTGCCGCCCCGCATCAGGCCGCGGATGGTCGTCGGCGCGACGCCTAGGAAACTGACGCGATGCTCCTGACACAGGCGCCACATACGGTCGGGTTCGGGATAATCCGGGGTACCTTCCACCAGCACCATGGTGGCGCCGGCAATGGTGCAGACGGTGGTGATCATGGGTCCCACCACCCAGCCGAAATCGCTGATCCACATCATTCGGTCGTCGGGCTTCAGATCCAGGCAGACCAGCAGATCGAAGCTCATTTTCACGGTGAAACCCACATGGCTCAACAATGTGCCCTTGGGCTTGCCCGTGGTGCCGGAGGTGTAGACCAGCAACAAGGGATGCTCCGCCTCGACAATGGCGGCGGGCACGAAATCCGGCTTGCCCGCGACGATCTCCGCCCAGTCGTGGTCGCGGGCATCGTCCCAGTCCAGGGGCCCCTCGTTGCTACGCAGCACGATCTGATGGCGCACCGTCGGTATGGACTTCAGGGCCTCGTCCATCACCGGTTTCATCGGAATGGGCCGGCCACGGCGGGAGGTCGCATCGACGGTGATCACGGCAGTGGCGCCGGCATCGTTCAGGCGGGTGGCGATGGCCTCCTGTCCGAAGCCCGAAAACAGCGGCACCACCGTGGCACCGATCCGGGCGGTGGCGAAAAAGGCGGCTGCGACTTCCGGCAGCATGGGCATGTAGATGCCGATCTTGTCGTCCGGGCCCAGGCCCAAATCCATCAGGGCGGCGGCCAGGCGGCAGGTCTGCCGGTCCAGTTCCTGATAGGTCCAGGTGCGGATAGAGCCGTCCTCGGCCTCAAAACGGATCGCGTCCTTTTGATAGGTCGGCGTATCCCGGTGCTTGTCGAGAAAATTCAGCGTCGCATTGGTGGTGCCGCCGACGCACCACTTGGTCCAGGGCACGCCGGCGGAGGCGTCGCGGATCATGTCGTATGGCCGGTCGAAGGCAAAGCCCAGGAACTGGATGGTCTGTTCCCAGAACCAATCGGGATCGTCGGCGGCCCTGGCCAGCAGGTCATCGTAGTCCTTGACGCCGAGGGCATCCATGAACCGCTGGATCGTACTATCCGCGACTACGGAGGGCTCCGCCCGCCAGACAATCTCACTCATGACGCCGCCACTCCTTAACCATGCCAATGCAGAATCTGACCCACTATACCATATTGGCTGTGCTAGGCTGTGGCGACGCGGCCCGCAGAGGCCCGTTTTTGGGGAGGGGAATTGGCTATGAAAGACTTACGTTTTGGTATTTTCCTGGCGCCGTTTCACACGCTGGACGAAGATCCGACGGCGGCCTTGGACCGGGACTTCGGGCTGGTGGAGCATTTGGACCGCTTGGGCTATGACGAGGCCTGGATCGGCGAACATCATTCGGGCGGTTACGAGATCATCGCCGCACCGGATCTGTTCATCGCGGCAGCGGCCGAGCGGACCAAACATATAAGACTGGGCACGGGCGTTTCTTCCCTGCCCTATCACCATCCCTTCACCAATACAGGGCGCATGGTGCAACTGGATCATATGACCAAGGGCCGGGTGATGTTCGGCGTCGGGCCGGGCGCCCTGGTGGGCGATGCCTTCCGCATGGGTATCGACCCGGACAACCAGCGCCGCATGATGAACGAGGCGCTGGATGCCATCGTGCCCATGCTGGATGGCGAAAGCGTTTCCATGAAAACCGACTGGTTCGAACTGCGCGATGCCCAGATGCAATTGCCCTGCTATAGCCGGCCGCGCATGGAAATGGCGGTAGCCTGTGCGCGTTCTCCCGCCGGCGCCCTGGCCGCGGGCAAGCATGGCCTGGGCATGCTATCCATCGGCGGTACCAATGACGAGGCCCTGGCGGCACATGCCTATAACTGGAACCTGTGCGAGGAGACGGCCAAGGAGCACGGCAAGACGGTCAGCCGGCAGAACTGGCGCGTGGTCTCCCTGGCCCATATCGCCCGCAGCCGGGAGCAGGCGAAAAAGAACGTGGAGCATGGCCTGGAACTATGGGCCCAGTATTTCCGTGACATCGCCACCTTCCCCATCGTGCCGGCGGAAATCGACGACGCCTATGAATATCTGACCGAGACCGGCATGGCGGTGATCGGAGATCCGGACGATGCCATCCGCCATATCGAAAAGCTGCTGCAAGGCACGGACGGCTTCGGCGTCTTTATCGAACTGGCCCATAACTGGGCCGATTACGAGGCAACGTTGGAGCATTTCGAGCTGATGGCCCGCTATGTTGTGCCCCATTTCAACGCCAAGAACGATCAGCGCCGGGCCTCCTATGATTACAGCCACAGGAACCGGGAGGTTTTCGTCGGCGCGGCCCAGGCGGCGGTGGAGCACGAAATCGAACGCCAGGCCGAAAGGGAGGCGAAAGCGTCAGCCGCAGATGACTAATTACCAAGGCGGCTGCGCCTGCGGCGCCGTCCGCTACAAGATGAAGGCGCGGCCTCTGATCGTGCATGCCCGTCATTGCACCGATTGCCAGCGCCTGACGGGCGGGCCGTTCGTGATCAACGCCTGGATCGAAAAATCGCAGGTTGAATTGCTGTCAGGGCAACTGGCGTCGCACAAATTCAAGGACGAAGTACAGGACAACTGTGTCCATTTCTGTCCCGAATGCGGCACCCATGTCTGGACCGAATACATGCCGGGCTTTTGGTTCGTGCGGGTCTGTACCCTGGACGAGCAAAAAGCATTTACGCCGGATCTGCATATCTTCACCCGCTCGAAGCAGCCCTGGCTGGAGCTGGCGGGAGATATCCCAGTCTATGAGGTTTACTATGACCGCGAAGAGGTCTGGCCCGACGAGAGTCTGGCGCGTTTTCGGGCGGTTGAAGCATGAACCGGACACCCATTCACGAGGCGACGGAAGATTGGCCCAACGACGGCCTGACCCGGGTGCCTTATGCCCTTTATGACAGCCCGGAGATCTATGCCCGGGAGCGGCGGCGCCTGTTCATGGGCCCGATTTGGAATGTCCTGGGCTTTGATTGCGAGGTGCCCAATCCGGGCGATTACAAAACCACCAATATCGGTGACGTCCCCGTGGTGCTGCTGCGCGGCAAGGATGGCAGTCTGAAGGGCTTCGAGAACCGCTGCTCCCATCGCGGCGCCTTGCTGTGTCTGGAAAAATTTGGCAATGCCAAGGCCTTCACTTGTGTCTATCACGCCTGGTCCTATGACGAGGATGGCGATCTGGTTGGTGTCGCGTTTCAGAACGGGGTCGGCGGCGAGGGCGGCATGCCCGATGATTTCCGACGCGAGGAACATGGCCTGCGGCGGTTGAAAATCGCCAGCCTGTCGGGCCTGGTGTTCGGCAGTTTTGATCCCGATGTGCCTGATCTGGAAGATTATTTGGGCCCCGACATCGTCAGCCGCATTCGCCGTGTACTGCCGCGCCCGGTCAGGATCCTGGGTTATTATACCCAGACCCTGCGCAATAACTGGAAGCTTTACGCCGAAAACGTCAAGGATCCCTATCACGCCAGTATCCTGCATTCGTTCTTCACGACTTTTCGGGTCAACCGGTTGTCGCAGCAGGGCGGCATCATCATTGACGGTGACGGCGCCCACCACGTCAGCTATTCCAAGCTGGACCGCCGCGATGGCGATCAGGAATACGAGGCCGAGAAACTGCGCGCGGACAAGGATGATTTCGGCCTGAAGGATCCGGCCATTTTGGGCGGTAGGGATGAATTCGACGACGGCATTACCCTGCAGATCCTGACCGTGTTTCCCGGCCTGGTCCTCCAGCAGGTGCGCAACAATCTGGTAATGCGGCAGATCGTGCCGCGGGGCGTGGACCGCACCGATCTGGTCTGGACCAACTATGGTTTCGCGGACGATGACGCCGAACTGGCGGATCTGCGCCTGTTGCAGGCCAATTTTATCGGTCCCGCCGGCTATATCTCCATGGAAGACGGCGCCGTTGGTGCCTTTGTCCAGCGCGCCCTGCCGGGCACCGGGGGCGAGACATCCGTTGTCATGATGGGCGGTGACGAAGTGGCCTCGTCCGCCAGCCGGGTCACCGAAGCCTCGATCCGGGGTTTTTGGAAGGCCTATCGCCGGGTGATGGATATCTGACCATGGCGAAGCTGGATACCCATGGCGTGGTCAGTAATCTTTTGGCGGAGTACGCCGCCTGTATCGATGCGGATGAGCTGGAACGCTGGCCTGGCTTCTTCACTGAACAGGCCCATTACCGCATCACCACGAAATTCAACCATGCCCGGGAGCTGCCCGTTGGCATCATCGACGCCCGCAACCGTAACATGCTGGAAGACCGGGTCGCCTCCCTGCGCAAGGCCAACATTTACGAACCGCAACGCTATCGCCATATTATTTCCGCCGTCCGCCTGACCGGAGAGGACGGCGATACTGTCCGAGCCGAGGCCAGCTTCATGGTGGTGCGCACCATGATCGATGGCAGCCAGGATTTGTTCCTTTCCGGCCGCTATCTGGACAAGATCGATTTGTCGGATACGCGGCCCTTGTTCCTGGACAAACTGGTGATCCTGGACAGCGACAAGATCGATACCCTGCTGGCCATTCCACTGTAGCTGATTTTTGACTACAGTCTGGCTCCCATCAGCGGTGGATTGAAAAAACACAAAAGCAAATTCCATCGTCCTTGGGGCTATGTGGCGGCGAACAGGGAGCAATCGGCGTGCGCACGAATATCGGCCTTTACCTGGGCAAACGGGCCCATCTGAATCCCGACCTGGAAGCGGTCGTCGATCCGGCGACATCCCGGCGGTTTACCTATCGTAAAATCAATCAGCGCGCCGACAAGGTGGCCAATTCCATGCGCGGCCTGGGCATCAGGAAAGGCGACCGGGTCGCCATTTTGATGCTGAACGGCATCGAGTTCTACGAAAGTTTCATCGGCCTGTCGAAGATTGGCGCGGTCAGCGTGCCGCTGAACTGGCGCCTTGTGGCGGATGAATTGACCTATATTCTGAAAGACTCCGGTGCCGTTGCATTGCTTTACGGCAGCGACTTTGCCGAGGCAGTGGCAGATATTCACGGCCGGGGCGGGGAGGCGACGGATATCCGCCACTGGATCGAGTTAAGCGAGGGCCGGGACCGCAATGCCTTTGCATCGGAATACGAAGACTTCATCAGCCATGGCTCGGCGGAGCCGCCCGAGATTGATGCGGGCGGCGATGATGATCTGTTCATCATGTACACCTCCGGCACCACCGGTCTGCCCAAGGGGGCCTTGCACACCCACAACACCATGACCTGGGTGCTGGTTACCGCTTCCATCACCGCCGATATCAGGTTCCGGGACCGCTATTCCATCGCCCTGCCCATGTTTCATGTGGGCGCGCTGCAGCCGGTTTTGAACACCATCTATGTTGGCGGAACGGCGGTGTTGTTGCGGCAGTTTGATCCGAAACAGATGTGGGAACTGTTCCAGCAGGAAAAGATCACCATCTCCCTGGCGGTGCCGGCGATGTTGAACTTCATGCTGATGGTGCCGGACTTTCAGAACTACGATACCTCGACCCTGCGCTGGATATTGTCCGGTGCTTCGCCGGTACCGGCCAGCCTGATCGAGAATTACCGGGATATCGGCATTGAAATCCACCAGGTCTATGGCCTGACCGAGGCGGGTGGCCCCGGCACCCTGATCAGTCCGGACGATGCCATGGTCAAGATCGGTTCCGCCGGCAAGGCCTTCTTCCATACCTCGATCCGCGTGGTCGACGAGGACGGCAATGATGTAGCCCCCGGCGTGCCGGGCGAGTTGCTGGTCAGCGGCGACCACATCATGAAGGGCTATTGGAACAATCCGGAAGCGACGGCGGAAACGATCCGCGATGGCTGGCTTTATACCGGCGATATCGCCCTGCAGGATGAAGAAGGCTTCATCACCATTCACGACCGGGTCAAGGATATGATCATTTCGGGCGGCGAAAACGTCTATCCGGCGGAATTGGAAAATGTCCTCATGACCCATCCGGGCGTGGCGGACGTCGCCGTGATCGGCCAGCCCAGTGAACGCTGGGGCGAAAGCCCCTATGCAGTGGTGGTGCGCAAGGACGAGAACCTGACCGAGGCGGATGTGCTGCAACATTGCGATGGCAAGCTGGCCCGCTTTAAGCAGCCCAAGGGGGCTGGCTTCATTGACGAGATCCCGCGCAATCCGACCGGCAAGCCGTTGAAGCGGATCCTGCGCGAACAGTTTCCAGGTCCGGCGCGAGAGTAGCGCCCGTCTGGGCGGATCGCCGTGCGGGCGTGAACCGGTATGGGATTCTCCGGATGATTATGTCATCTTTCGCCTTGGTATTGTCCTGGTCGTTGGGGGGTGTGTGGCGTGCGTAACAATATTGGTGGTTATCTCGGCAAACGGGCCCATACGAATCCCGATGTGGAGGCGGTGGTCGATCCGGCCGCCTCCCGCCGGCTGACCTATGCCGAGGTTGACCGTCGCGCCAACAGGGCGGCCAACGCCATGACCGGTTTGGGCATCGGCAAGGGTGACCGGGTCGCCATTCTGATGATGAATGGCGTTGAATTCTTCGAAAGCTTCATGGGCCTGGCCAAGATCGGCGCCATTGTCGTGCCCTTGAACTGGCGTCTGGTGGCGGACGAATTAAGCTACATCCTGAAGGATTCCGGTGCCGTTGCGTTGATCTATGGGCATGACTTCGTTGACGTCGTGGCCGAGCTGCACGAGCGCGGCGGGGAGGGGACGGATGTCCGCCATTGGATCGAGTTGAGCGAAGGCAACGAACGCAATCTGTTCGCTACGGAATATCAGGATTTGCTGGACGGGGCCGCCGATCAAACGCCGGAAAGCGATGCCGGCGAGGACGATGATCTGTTCATCATGTATACCTCCGGTACCACCGGATTGCCCAAGGGTGCCCTGCACACCCACAATACCATGACCTGGGCCATCATCACTTTTGCCAATTCAACCGATGTCCGGTTCAAGGACCGCTATTCAATCGCCCTGCCGATGTTTCACGTTGGCGCGCTGTTGCCGGTTATCTTCACCATCTATACCGGCGGTACCGTGGTGCTGCTGCGTCAGTTCGACCCCAAGGTAATGTGGGAGATTACCGAGCAGGAAAAGATCACCTCCTCCCTGGCGGTGCCGGCCATGTTGAATTTCATGCTGCAGGTGCCCGAGCATGAAAAGTATGACACCTCCGACCTGCGCGCTATCCTCTCCGGTGCTTCGCCGGTGCCCACCAACCTGATCGAGAGTTTTCGCGACATCGATATCGAGATTCATCAGGCCTATGGCTTGACCGAGGCCGGGGGGCCGGGCACCGTCCTTAGCCCCGATGACGCCATGGTCAGGATCGGCTCCGCTGGCAAGGCGTTTTTCCATACCACCGTGCGGATTGTCGATGACGACGGCAATGATAGCGCACCCGGCGTGCCGGGAGAATTGCTAGTCCAGGGCGCCCATGTGATGAAGGGGTACTGGAATAATCCCGAGGCGACGGCGGAAACGATCCGCGACGGCTGGCTGCATACGGGAGATGTCGCTTTTCAGGACGAGGATGGTTTCGTGACCATCCATGACCGGGTCAAGGACATGGTCATCTCGGGCGGCGAGAATGTCTATCCGGCGGAATTGGAGAATGTCATCATCGGCCATCCCGGCGTGGCGGATGTGGCGGTGATCGGCCAGCCCAGCGAACGCTGGGGTGAAAGTCCTTTTGCCGTCGTGGTGAAAGGGGATGCGGAACTGACCGAGGCGGAGGTGCTGCAATATTGCGACGGCAAGCTGGCGCCGTTCAAACAGCCCAAGGGCGTGGCATTTATCGAGGAAGTTCCCCGAAATCCGACGGGTAAGCCGCTAAAGCGCTTGCTGCGGGATCAGTTTCCCGGCCCGGCGCGGGAATGATGGAGGTGGTTGTCCGATGATGTGTGAACCCAGCGAAGCCGATCTGGCGCATTGCGTCCAGCGCGGTATCGCGGCGGCCAGACAGGCCGGCGAAAACCAGCCCGATCATCTGAAGGCCTGGGCGCAAAGGGAAATACTGGCTGCCTGGCCCCATATTGGATCCCGCGCCGTACAGGCCGCGATCGCGCGCCATCTGGCGGCTGACTAATCGTTCATCTTGGCGAGTTCCGCTGTTAGCTCGGCATGCAGGCCACCGAATTTTTCCATGGAATCCTCCGGTGTGTAGCCGGCGATCAGGCCGCCGTCGACGGCGATATCCTGGGCCGTGATATAACGGCTTTCGTCACTGGCCAGAAATACCAGGATCGAGGCCACATCCTCGGCATCGCCGGCCCGGCCCAGGGGCACGATCTTGCCCAATTCCCGCTCGATAATCGGCAGGGAAGCGGCGGATTGTTCCTGGGTCATGTCCGTGCCAATGGAAAACATTGGGGTGGCGACGCAACCGGGCGAGATGGAGTTGACCCGGACGGAAGTCTTGGCGATCTGCATGGCCACGACCTTGGTCAGATGTAGCACCGCCGCCTTGGCGATGGAATAGAGCACCGGGCCGTGGCCCGTCCAGTGCCCCGCGGTCGAGGCGTTGTTGACAATCGAACCGCCGCCCTGTTCCCGCATGATGGGTATGGCATGCTTCATGGCGAACAGCGGGCCGCCGACCAGGGCCGACATTTCATCGTTGAATGCTTCGGTGCTGATATTCTCGATGCGGCTGGCATGGGCCACCGCGCCGGCATTATTGAACAGGCAGTCCAGGCGGCCGAATTCCGATACGGTGAAATCAACCGCCTGTTTGATCGAGCCTTCGTCGCTCGCCTCCATCGCGACAAAACGCGCATCGGCGCCGATTTCATCCGCCATCGCCCGGCCCCGTGCCTCGGAACGCCCGGTCAGGACCACCCGGGCGCCCTCGGCCGCGAAGCGCCGCGCCGTGACCGCGCCCATGCCCGAGGTTCCACCGGTGATCATCGCCACTTTGCCCGTTAGCCGTCCCATCGTGATACTCCTATCCAAGGTTAGATTTCGGACCAGCATATCATTGGGAAGCTTTGGTATACTGGCGCCATGGAAAAAGAATTCGATGCCGACCCGCCCAGCGGTTTTGTGCAGTCACGTACGCGCGGGCCCTATTCCACGCGCAACGGCCCCTATTTTCACCGGGTGGAGGGAGAGCGGTTCTGGCACGGCCTGCGCGTGCAGCAGCGCCATTGCAACGTTCACGGCAGTTTGCACGGCGGCATGATGTCCGCCTTCGCGGACGGCCTTTTGGCGACTGCCGTCTCGCGCGGGACCGGTATGCGGGGGGTTACGATCCGCATGGTTTGTGATCTGATCGGCGCGGTCGATGCGGGCGCCTGGCTTGAAGGTACGGCCTGGGTCTCGGGCCGGGAAGAGAATATGGCCTTCGCCGAGGCGGAAGCATTCGCCGGCGGTGAATTGGTTTTCACCGCTTCCGGTGTGTTCCGGATTTTTCCGCGCGGCTAAAGCTTTGTGACTTCATCCACCACATAGCGGCTGATATCGCGGTCCAGCGGGCCCAGACCGGCGACCGTCTCGCGAAATTGGGCGATATGGGGGGTTTGAAAATGCGCCTCCAGATAGGTCTGGGACTGCCATTCCTCGAAAATGCGGAATGTGTTTTCATCCTCGACATCGGCAAAGAAGCCATAGGTGATGCAGCCGTCCTCCTTGCGGGTCTCCGCCGCCATAGCCAGGGCGGCAGCCAGCGCGGCGGCACGGTGTTCGGGGGCAAAGCGAAAACAGCCGGAAATGACGATCATGTTTCAATAACCTCGTGATTTGTCAAAAAGATCGGGCACCGGCTCACCGGCCTCGATACGGCGGATATTGGCGGCGACCGATTTGGCGCAGGAGCGCGGCACCAACTCGCCGGCCACATGCGGTGTCATCCAAACCTTGTCATGTTGCCAGTAGGGATGATCGGCGGGCAGGGGCTCCTCGTTGAACACGTCGAGAAAGATGCCGCCCAGATGGCCGCTGTCCAGGGCCGCCAGCAAATCCCCGTCCACCTGATGGCCGCCCCGGGCGATGTTGATGATATAGCCGCCCTGGGGCATGGCGGCGATCAGTGAGCCGTTGATGATGCCCTGGGTCTGTTCGGTCAAGGGCAGGACGCAGACCAGATAGCGGCATTGTCCGGCCATCTCCAACAGGCCGTCGGCACCGGAATGGCAGGTGACACCGTCCATGTTCTTCGGCCCCCGCGACCAGCCATGTACCTGAAATCCCATGGCGCCCAGCTTGCGGGCGCAATCGCTGCCGATGGCGCCCAGGCCCAGGATACCCACGGCGGTATCGGGGGTATACAGCGGCCAGGCCCGGCTCCAACGGCTGGCAAGCTGCTCCCGGCGGTAATAGTGCATGTCGCGATGGAAATGCAGTACGCCATACACCGCATACTCGGCCATCATGGCGGCCAGATAATCATCCACCATGCGTACGATGGGCAAATGATCGGGCAGTTGCGGATCGGCCAGTATATGGTCGCAGCCGGCGGCGATGGAGAGCACCGCCTTGACGTTGGGCAGGCTGGCGATCAGGCCATGCGGCGGCCAATAGACCAGGGCATAATCGATCTCGCCGGGATCGCCGACATCGGGATAGGCCCTGAATTCAAGCTCCGGCATTTCCTTGGCCAGACCCTCGCGCCACAGATCCACCGGATCCTGGAACGAGGCCATCAAAATTGTGCTCATGCGAACGCTCCCCACTGTAATCGGCTCAGCATAGCCAAGACGCTTCAGAATGGTAGCCCTTCACCCCCGCCGCGTTTCGGGGCAACATGGCGCCATGCGAACCGCGCCAAAAACATTGCCCCTGGAATTGCACGCCGTTTCGCTGAAGGCCGGGGACAAATGGGTCATCAAGGATCTGAGCTGTCGCTTCGAAGCGGCCGCCGGTTGCAGTGTGATCATCGGCCCCAACGGGGCCGGCAAGAGTCTGCTGCTGAAATTGTGTCATGGCCTGATCAGCCCGGAAAAGGGCCGGGTCAGTTGGGCCGGCGGCGCGGATCCCGGCCTGCGCGGCCAGCATCAGGCCATGGTGCTGCAACGGCCGGTTTTATTGCGCCGCTCGGTCCGCGCCAATGTCACATTTGCCCTGAAGGTGAAGGGGGTGGAGAAGGCCGAACGCCGCCGGCGGGCCGATCAGGCCTTGGCGCGGGCGGGATTGAGCCGCTATGCCCAGCGCCCGGCGCGCCTGTTGTCGTTTGGCGAGCAGCAGCGCCTGGCCCTGGCCCGGGCCTGGGCCGTGCGCCCCGAAATGCTGCTGCTGGACGAGCCCAGCGCCAATCTGGACCCCGCCGCGACCCATCTGGTGGAGGAAATCATCCAGGATACCGCGGCCGCCGGGACCAAGGTCATCATGACGACGCACGATTTGCATCAGGCCCGCCGCCTGGCCGGTGAAATCCTGTTCATGCACCGGGGCAGATTGAAAGAGCAGGCCCCGGCAGCGCGCTTTTTCGAGGCACCAGAGAACGACCTGGCCCAGGCCTTCCTGCGCGGTGAATTACTGTGGTGGCGGCGGCGGTCGATCTATGCGCCTGACGAACAACGGAAAGATGCCTAAGACAGGCTGGCGGAGTGCGTGAAGCCGGGTTGACCCGGGCCCATGCCGCGTCTATAACCGCGCGTCCCGAAAGGCGGGAATATCGGATATAGAAAAAGCAGACATGGCACACACCAAACAAGCAAGAAAACGTCTCCGGCAGGCTGAAAAGCGCACCGTCATTAACCGTGGCCGGCGCAGCCGTGTGCGCACATACGTGCGCCGGGTCGAAGATGCCCTGGCCGCCGGCGACAAGGACGCTGCCGTCGCGGCCCTGAAAGCGGCCGAGCCGGTGCTGACGCGCAGCAGCCAGCAGGGCATCATAAAGGCCAATACATCCGCCCGGCGGATCTCCCGGTTGACCCGGCTGGTCAATGCCATGGGTGCGGCGGAATAAGCCCCGCCATTGGCGCCGTCCGACCCCGCGGTACCCGAAGCGGGACGATAGGCCAGGACGGGCGCGCGGCGATCCGATTCGCCAGACCATTACCTCCATCACCGACCCGATCGGCGCTTGCAAAGTGCTTCCATAGTGCTTCCTTGCGCCGCGCCGACCAGACGCGGCTGTTCCTCTGCCGAAGTCGTTTTGGCAGACCGGCGGGAAGTGTCGCGAGTCATCAATATCTGGTAGGCTGAGAAGTGCCGGCTACATTTCGAGCCGAAGAAAATTGCACTGTTCTCCATTTCCCCCCATTGCGTTCCTGGCTTCGTCAAAGTACCGTACATGGGCCTTGTCAAGGTGAGGCCGGCAAGTTAATTTTAAATTGCGGGAATGTGAATATTGCTTTCAAGCAAGTGCTTTACCTGTGTTATTTCTGCAATACTGAAGAACGAAAATAAAAATTTTTGTTTTTATCGTTTTTTTAAGGTCTTCGTATCAACTAATAAATAAGAACCGGACCACGGCAGGTCCAGGCATCAGGCCCCTGCAGATGGCATGGTGCAA
The DNA here is from genome assembly GCA_030747035.1 of Alphaproteobacteria bacterium. Classification (GTDB taxonomy): domain Bacteria; phylum Pseudomonadota; class Alphaproteobacteria. The sequence continues at coordinate 29,756 of JASLLM010000020.1, forward strand.
TCAGTTTGGCCGTGGTCAATCCGGGGGGGTGTGGTGACGCAGACACATGGTCGACAGAGCCGTCGCGCGGATACGTTTCGTGGCGACGGGCATGAACCATGCTGCGGAGCGAGGCAAGGCATGGGACTGCCCAGGAAAACGCCTGGTGGGTCGCTTGAGGTCGTCTCTCGAAAACATCATTTAGACCGGAGGCTAACGAACCGGGCATTTTTTGGCCGGATAACGAGTTGCAAAAGGGCGAGTTGATGGACCAAGTGTATCTCGGTCAGTGGCAGCAGGTTTGCACCCGATTACGGTCCGAATTTGGTGACGCTGCGTATAATTCCTGGCTGCGCCCGTTGAAATTCGAACGTATCGATGGCGGCGTGGCGCATCTTCAGGCCCCGACAAGGTTCATGCGCGATTGGGTGCTGTCTCACTACGGCGAACGCATTCGGGCATTCTGGCAGGCCGAAGACGAAACGGTGGACGGGCTTGATATTGCCGTACATCCGGTCGCGGGGCGCCATTCCACAGCCGCTGCCAATAGCGACGGGACGGCGCCGGTTGATTTGGATGGCGTGGTACCCCTGGAAAGCGCGGCGGGCGCTGCACCGGTCGTTGCCTCCGAGAGCCAGGGCCTGCGCATGGGATCCGCCCTGGACGCGCGGTATCAGTTCGAATCATTCGTGGTCGGCAAATCGAACGAGTTGGCCTATGCAGCCGCGCGCCGGGTTGCGGATACCGCGCAGGTGAATTTCAATCCACTGTTCCTGTACGGCGGGGTGGGCCTGGGCAAGACCCATCTGATGCACGCTATCGCCTGGCATATTCGTGAGCGTGATCCCAGCCGTGAAGTGATTTATCTGTCGGCCGAGCGTTTCATGTACCAGTTTGTCCGTGCCCTGCGCGACCGGGAGACCATGGCCTTCAAGCAGGTCTTCCGCTCGGCGGATGTGCTGATGATTGATGATGTGCAATTTTTCTCGCGCAAGGATTCTACCCAGGAAGAGTTTTTCCATACCTTTAACGAGCTGGTGGACCAGAACAAACAGATCATCATTTCCGCCGACCGTTCGCCCTCGGACCTGGAAGATGTGGAGGAACGGATCCGCTCCCGGCTCGGATGGGGCCTGGTGGTGGATATTCATCAAACCGATTTCGAATTGCGCCTTGGCATTCTCGAGGCCAAGCTGGCCCGCGCCAATGTCGGCGATTTTCCACCCAAGGTGCTTGAATTCCTGGCCCACCGCATCACCTCCAATATCCGCGAATTGGAAGGTGCCCTGAACCGCTTGATCGCCCATTCCCATCTGGTGGGACGTCCGATCAATCTGGAAATGACCCAGGAGGCCCTGCAGGATCTGTTGCGCGCCAACGATCGCCGGGTCACGATTGAGGAAATCCAGAAAAAGGTCGCCCAGCATTTCAATATCCGGCTGGCCGACATGCATTCCGCCCGTCGCGCCCGCGCGGTGGCCCGGCCTCGCCAGGTGGCGATGTATCTGGCGAAACAATTGACCACTCGTTCCTTGCCCGAGATCGGCCGCAAGTTCGGCGGCCGGGACCACACCACGGTGATGCACGCGGTCAAGCGAATAGAGGAATTGCGCCAGACCGACGCGGCATTGGCCGAGGATATTGATCTTCTGCGCCGGATGCTCGAAGGTTAGCGCTTCGGTCCGAGGCGCAGGGGTGGATCGCAGATGACGTTTCCCCGTGTCATGCTATTTGTCGCCGCGACGGTGATCGCCGTGGCCCTGGGGCTGACCGTCAACACCTTGTTTATTGACGAACAGGGCGAGGTAACGTCGTCCGGCGTCGGCCTGCCCACCATTGGCGGACCGTTCGAATTGGTGGATCACAAGGGGCAGGCCGTGACGGAGGCTGATTTTAGCGGCAGCTTCATGCTGGTGTTTTTCGGCTATACCTATTGTCCCGACGTTTGTCCGACGGAATTGCAGGTCATCGGCGAAGCGATGGATCAGTTGGGCAAGGACGGCGACAAGGTCCGGCCCCTGATGGTGACCATCGATCCAGAGCGTGACACCGTGGCTGTTCTGGCCGAATACATCGACAATTTTCACCCCTCCCTAACGGCCCTGACCGGCAGCGCCGAACAAATCAAGGCGGCGGCGCGGGCCTATCGCGTTTATTATGCCAAGAATCCCGCTGACGAGGATGGCGACTATTTCATGGACCATTCCTCGTTCGTTTATTTGATGGGCCCCGACGGCAAGTATCTGCATCATTTTTCGCCCATGACGACGCCCGAGGACATGGCGGCGAAGGTTCGCGCGGTGATATCAGGCGGCTAGGACATTTCGAATATGCTTCGGGGCAATTCCTGGGCTCCTTGCTAAAGGTTTTATTGCCAGCCACAACTGCCTGAAATAGACCTGTGGATAATATTGACAAGTTATTGAAAACGCTAAGTTTAACTTGTTGGTAAACTCATTCCTTAATGTTTTATGAAGATATTCATAGTAATGCTGGCCCTATTTAGTTCCTCTGTAGGCATGGTCAGGCCGAGGCATGACGCTTCTTGGATTTGTAATACCAGTCGTCTCAACTGCTGACTCTTATGGCGGGTTTTCATGAGCTTGCGGGTGTGATTCTCTTAACCACC
>JASLLM010000210.1 GCA_030747035.1 Alphaproteobacteria bacterium
GTGGTTAAGAGAATCACACCCGCAAGCTCATGAAAACCCGCCATAAGAGTCAGCAGTTGAGACGACTGGTATAATTGGCGGATTTCGGGACGCCTCAACGAACTGCAAAATGTAATAACCGAGTAGAAGCGCTTCCTAATCCGCGACGTAGTTAAACCGAAACGCGTCCCCCTCGGTCACGACATGGCCCATGGAGGGGGAGGGGAAGTGCGCGGTCAGCACCAGTTGGCCGCTTTCGGCATTGGAGGCCAGGAAGTGGCGGCGAGTCTGGCGGGCCTGCTCCGGGTCGGCGTCGAAAACCGGGCTCCAGTCGGGATAGACGCATTGGATGGGGCTGTGGATCAGATCGCCGCACATCACCGCGCTATGGCCGTTGGAGGCCAGATTGACCGCCACGTGGCCCGGCGTGTGGCCGGCGGTGGAGTGTAGCCAGACGTTATCGTCCAGGGCGAAATCGCTGTCCACCAACTGGGCCCGGCCCGCCTCCATGATGGGCAGGGCGCTTTCCTGGAAGATGATGTCGTTGCGCGCCTCGGCGGCGGCATACTCCACCTTGGAGAAGATGTATCTGGCGTTGGGGAAGCTGGGCACCCAGCGGCCATCCACCAATGAGGTGTTCCAGCCGCAATGGTCGGCGTGCAGATGGGTGCAGAAGACATAGTCGATGCCCTCGGGCTCAACGCCCGCGGCGCGCAGATTGTTCAGCCAGGTCTGGTCCGTGCGCTGGAACCATTGCGGCCGGTGGGTGATGTTCTTGCCGCAGCCGATGCAGGTGTCGATCAGGATGGTGTGATGTTTGCTGCGTACCAGGTAGGACTGGAACGGCAGGATCAGCATGCCCGTTTCGGGGTCCATGGCGTTGGGTTCCAGCCAATGGCGGTGCGGCGCCATGGCCTCCGGCGTGGCGTCCTTGAAGACCTCGTGGGGCACAAAGAACGGCACTTCCTCTTCGATGATGCGCTGTACCGTGATGTCACCGATCATCCTGCCAGACATGTTTCCATTCCCTCCCGTTAGGCGGCGTCCTGGGCAATTTTCAACGCCCGCGCCACATCCTCTGGCGCAGTGTTGAAGGCACAGACGAAGCGCGCCTGGCCCTCGGTGCCCCAGCGGTGAAAGCCAACGCCGCCTGCTTCCAGCGCAGCCATGACCGCCTCGGGCAAGTGCACGAAAATCTCGTTGGCCTGGACATCGTGCACCAAATGGGCGCCGTCCAATGCGGCCAGGCCTTGCGACAGCTCCGCCGCGCGGGCGTTGGCGTGGCGGGCGTTCTCCAACCACAGATCGTCGCGCAGATAGGCCACCAGTTGGGCCGAGAGAAAGCGCATTTTGGAAAAAAGGTGCCCGCCGCGTTTGCGCCGGTATAGGAAATCACCGGCGGCATCAGGGTCGAAGAAAATCACCGCCTCCGCCGCCATGGCACCGTTCTTGGTGGCGCCGAACGATAGCACATCGACACCCGCCTTCCAGGTCGCCTCCGCCGGGCTGCAACCCAAAAAGGCCAAGGCATTGGCAAAGCGGGCCCCGTCCATGTGCACCGACAGGCCCGCGTCATGGGCGATGGTGGCAAGGGCCGCCACCTCGTCCGGGTCATAGGCGGTACCGGCCTCGGTCGCCTGGGTCAGGGAAATGGCGCTGGGCTGGGAATGATGCTGCACGCCGAAGCCGGCGGCGGCGACCGCGCCGGCCAGGGTCTTCGCGCCGATCTTGCCATGTTCGCCGTCCAGCAGGGCCAGCTTGGCGCCGCCCGAGAACAGCTCCGGCGCGCCGGCCTCGTCCTCCTCGATATGGGCATTGCGGTGGCAATAGATCTGCCCCCACGGCGGCGTCAGCGCGGACAGGGCCAATGCGTTGGCGGCGGTGCCGGTGGCCACGGGAAAGACCGCCAGTTCCCGTTCGAACAGATCGGTGAAGGCGGCCTCCGCCGCCTTGGTCACGCTGTCGTCGCCATAGGCCATGGCATGGCCGTCGTTGGCGGCGGCCAGGGCGGCCATGATCTCTGGTGCCACGCCGGTGGCATTGTCGGAAGAAAAGTTCATGGCCCTACCTTATGATTCTCGCAATTCAATTTCATCGAAGCCGCCGCAATCCGCGTGCGGCATGAAGGCGGCGATGCCATCCAGTTGTCCCTGTTTCACGGCGGCGATCAACCAGACCAGATCAGCCTCGTATATGCCAGCGCGATCTGTCTTCGACGGCCGCGCGGCGCCGTCGGGATGGCTGTGATAATGGCCCAGGATCTGATCCGTGCCCGAACGCGCGGCTTTTTGCAGGCGTAGGCGCAGGCCCGGATCGATCTCAAAGCGGCGGTTGGGTTCCTCAGCGATATTGGTGCTGGCGACGGCCTGGGAGATCACCATGCGGTGTTCTTGCCGCCGCCCCAGCAGCAGACCGCAGGCTTCATTGGGATAGTCCGCCGCCACGTGCGCGGCAATGGCGGCGCGGGCAGTGGGGGGCAGCACGATCACGGCGCAGCTTCCAGCTTCAATCGGCCCAGCCGCTCACCGTTCTTGGCATCCAGCACCAGGACCGATTGTCCGCCGTCCCGGTGACGCAGCCCAAGATAAAGCTTGCCGCCGTCCGCCGTCAGATCGATCAGGGTATCGCCCGGCGCTATTCTGACCGGCAGATCACCGATCTTGGCGGCCAGTTGCGCGCTCTGTTCGGTCAAATCCTTGGATGTGCGGGCGATACCGACCACCAGCAAAATCAGGCCGATAACCAATAAAGTGGTCATCACGCCAACGAGAAGCTTGAGCCGGGTGCTATTCTCGGTCCAGTGTTGGGTCATGTGCGAAGATCCGAAGACAGAAGTGCATGAAATAGTCGTTGAGCCCGACCAGGCCCGGCAACGGCTCGACCGTCTGCTCAGCCAGGCTGTCGAAGGCCTTTCGCGCATGCGCATCAAAGCCCTGATCGAAGCCGGACAGGTCACGATCGCGCAACCGCCAGAACAGACAGGCGACAGGCGGACGGTAACCGAGGCCTCGTACCGGGTCAAACCCGGCGAGACGGTAATCCTGGAGGTGCCGCCGCCCGAGGACGCGACACCCCGGGCCCAGGCCATGGATCTGGATATTGTCTACGAGGACGAGCATCTGATCGTGATCGATAAGCCGGCCGGTCTGGTGGTGCATCCCGCGCCCGGCAACCCGGATCATACCCTGGTCAACGCCCTGTTGGCCCATTGCGGCGATAGTCTGTCGGGCGTGGGCGGGGTGCGCCGGCCCGGCATCGTGCACCGTCTGGACAAGGATACTTCCGGCCTGCTGGTGGCGGCCAAGCATGACGCCGCCCACGTGGGGTTGAGCGAATTGTTCGCCCGCCATGATATCCAGCGCCGTTACCGCGCCCTGGTTTGGGGCCATTTGGCGCAAGCAAGCGGCAGCATTGAGGGAAATATCGGCCGCGACCCCAACAACCGCAAGAAAATGGCCATTGTGCCCCGCGGCGGCAAGCATGCGGTGACCCATTACGCGATGGTGGAGAGCTTTGGCCTGACCGCAAGTCTGATCGATTGCCGTCTGGAAACCGGCCGTACGCATCAGATCAGGGTGCATATGTCCTCACATGGCCATCCGGTCTTGGGCGATCCGCTGTATAGCCGGGCCAAACGGGGCCGAAGCGCCGGTTTGAGCGACGAATTACGGCAGAAAATTGCCGATTTCAAGCGTCAGGCGCTGCACGCCGCCGAATTGGGATTCCGCCATCCCGTCGATGGGCGGGACTTGAAATTCGCAAGCGAACCACCACATGACATGCTAGCGCTGTTGGAGCTTTTCCGACGCCTCGGCGGCGCCTGAACCGGAGTGGGGCGAAGGCCGCAATCTGCTGCGTCTTCGAATGGATTTTCTTGACATAACCTTTGTTTTTCAGTAACATAGCGGCCTGCAAACATTCAGACCGTGAACCCGAATTGCAATCGAAGCGCTGTTTCGAATGGCGTATGGATAGGACCATGGTAGCGAGCAAGACAAAGGCGAAAAATGCCAAATCGAAGCCGAAAGATGGCGGCGATGCCAAGATGTCGAAAGCGGCTGTGAAAGACAGCCCGGAGACAGCGGCGGCGACGGCTGCGAACGCCGATGCCGGTATGGGCCTACCGCCGGCACCGACGCCGGAAGCCAGTCTGTCGCGCTATCTGCAGGAAATCCGCAAATATCCCATGCTGCCCCATGAGGAAGAATACATGCTGGCCCAGGCCTGGCGAGAGCATGATGACCGGGAAGCCGCGCATAAGATGGTGACCTCGCATCTGCGTCTGGTGGCCAAGATCGCCATGGGTTACCGCGGCTACGGCCTGCCCGTGGCGGAATTGATCGCGGAAGGCAACATCGGCCTGATGCAGGCCGTGAAACGCTTCGAGCCCGAACGCGGTTTCCGCCTTGCCACCTATGCCATGTGGTGGATCCGCGCCAATATTCAGGAATATATCCTGCGCTCCTGGTCCCTGGTCAAGATCGGCACCACGGCGTCGCAAAAGAAGCTGTTCTTCAAGCTGCGCAAGCTGAAGGGACAGATCCAGGCCATTGATGAAGGCGATATGCGCCCCGATCAGGTGGAAAAGATCGCCACCGCCCTGAACGTGCCGGAAAAGGACGTGGTTTCCATGAACCGCCGCCTGGCCGCGCCCGACAACTCCCTGAACGCGCCCCTGCGGGCGGAGGGCGAGGGCGAATGGCAGGACTGGCTGGTGGATGAAAGCACCGATCAGGAGACTGAGCTGGCGGAATCGGAGGAATTGAGCAAGCGCCGGGCCCTGTTGATGGGGGCGATGGAAAATCTGAACGAGCGCGAACGCCACATCATCACCGAACGCCGCCTGACAGACGAGCCGAAAACGTTGGAAGAACTGTCCAACGATTTCAATATCAGCCGCGAGCGGGTCCGCCAGATCGAGGTTCGGGCCTTCGAAAAACTGCAAAAAGCCGTCCGCCGCGAAGCCATGGAACAGCGGCTGGCCTAATTCCGCCGCCCTTCGAATAAATCGGCATCCGCCTGGATCGCCCCGACGAACCAGGACAGGATCGATTGCACCCGGGCAGAGCGGGCCATGTCCCTATGCGTCGCGACCCACAGGGACGCGGACAGGCTATCCGGGAAAGCCTCGGCGCGGACAAGGTGGGGCGAGGGATCGCCCAGGAAACAGGGCATCATGGCCAGGCCAAGTCCACGTTCCGCGGCATCGCGGATCCCGACAAACGAATTTGAGCGCAGCACAATATTGGCATCCGGCAAATTCCGCCGCTGCCATTCGCCCACCGTGGTCGAGGTGATTGGTGCCATCACGCCCAACCAGCCGTGGCTGTCATAGGTGCGGCCCGGATTCGCCGTCAAATAGGTCGGGGTGGCATAGACCCGCAGCATCAGTTCGCAGGCGCGTTCACCCGCCAGATCTTCCGACAAGGTCGCGGCCGGGCGGATCGTGATATCGGCCTCCATGCTGGAGAAATCGACGTAACTGTTGGTAATGTTCAATTCGGCCACGACATTTGGGTGTTGCGCCTGAAAATCCGCGATATAGCCGGGCAACCCGGCGGCGGCGATGCTGTCGGACGTGGTTATGCGGACGGGCCCATCCAACTCCAGGCCCTGTTTGGCGATGGCCCGGTCCAGGCTGTTGACCTGTTCATTGATGCCCCGCAAGGCCGCCAGCAAGGGCCGGCTTTCCGGCCTCAGGGCATAGCCCGAAGAGGTACGCTCGAACAATTGCACGCCTTTTTCGTTTTCGAAGGCGGCGACCCGCCGCAGCACGGTGGAGTGATTGACCCCGAGGGTGCGCGCGGCGCCGCTCAGCGTGCCTTCCTCGGCCACCGTCAGGACGAAACGCAGGTCATCCCAAGCCATTCTATCTCCTTCACCGTTGCGAGCGCTCGATTGTGCGTATTTGCACAATAAGACGTGCAAATATTTGGAATAGTACCATAAATTTGCACAGACTAAACTGGGATAACAACAGGCGTTGGTACATAACAATAGGGATGGAAATGGGGATCATGAAAATTCTGAAAAAACTGCTGATCGCAATGGTCATGGCGGCGGTGCCGCTGGCTGCCGTGCAGGCCGGGCCAATGGACAAGCCGGTGGCTGCCCGCAAGGCCGACATGAAACTTCGGGCCTTTTATATGGGCCAACTGGGCGGCATGGCAAAGGGCAAGATCGCTTACGACGCCAAGGTGGCGCAAGGGGCGGCGAACAGCCTGCTGGCTTTGACCAAGCTGGATGGTTCCAAGATGTGGCCCATGGGATCGGGCAACGACAAGCTGGGTGACATGACCCGCGCCAAGCCGGAGATCTGGAGCACCTACCCGGAGGTCGCCGGCAAGGGCAAGGCTTACAAGATGGCGGTGGAAAACCTGGCCAAGGCCGCCGGTTCCGGCCTGGATGCGTTGAAGGGCGCCATCGGCCCCGTGGGCAAGGGCTGCGGCGGCTGCCACAAACCGTTCCGCGAAAAGAAGAAGAAATAGCCACGCGCGGAAAACCAATGACGCACCCGCGTTCCTGAGTGGAAGGCGGGTGCGTTGTCGTGTCTGGCGGCTATTCTTCCGGCAGCCCGGCTTTTCGCAGGGCATCCGACATCTTCTGCAAATACGGCGGATGCAAGGTGCCGAAAAGCCTTCTAATACCAGTCGCCATAAGTCATGACACGATCGCCCATTCTCTCCGGGTGATTGAGGCTATTTTGTCTGGTCTG
>JASLLM010000211.1 GCA_030747035.1 Alphaproteobacteria bacterium
CTGGTCGTGCTGTTCTCGGGCGCCTTGAGTTATATGCTGCGCGGCCCGGCGGAACGCCTGTATCTGCGCCTTTCCCTCCCCGCCGTGGTGGAGGCATAGGGCCATGGCGGAAGCGTTCCTGCTGATCATCCTGACCCTGGACGCCACCATCCGCGTCTCGGTCCCGTTGATTTTGGCCGCCCTTGCCGCGCTGGTGGTGGAGCGTTCCGGCGTCATCGACATCGGCCTGGAGGGCAAGATGCTGGCCGCCGCTTTCGCCGCCGGCACGGTCGCCTTTCTAAGCGGCTCCGCCTGGCTGGGCCTGGGCGCGGGCATGGTGATCTCCGTCCTGCTGGCGCTGCTGCATGGTTTTGCCTGCATAACGCACAAGGGCAACCAGATCGTTAGCGGCGTCGCCATCAATATTCTGGTCTCCGGCCTGACCGTGATGCTGGGTATTTCCTGGTTCTCCCTGGGCGGGCAGACCCCGCCCCTGACGGGTGCTGCACGCTTCGGCTCGCTGACCTGGCCCGGGGCCCAGGCGTTGGCGGAGGTGCCGATCCTGGGACTGCTCTATTCCGAGCTGCTGAGCGGCCACAATATCATGGTCTATCTGGCATTCCTGGCGGTGCCGGCGGTCTGGTGGCTGCTCTACCGCACCCGCTTCGGCCTGCGCCTGCGGGCCACGGGAGAGAATCCGGCAGCGGTGGATACGGCGGGCATATCGGTGATCCGCATGCGTTATCTGGCCCTGATCATCTGCGGCATTCTGTGCGGTATCGCGGGCAGCTATCTATCCACCGGGCATGGCGCCGGTTTCGTCCGGGAGATGACCGCCGGCAAGGGCTTCATCGCCCTGGCGGCCATGATCTTCGGCAAATGGCGCCCCGTGCCGGTGTTGTTCGCCTGTCTGCTGTTCGGTTTCCTGGACGCCATCGCGATCCGCCTGCAAGGGGTGGAAGTGCCGATGATCGGTGAAATGCCGGTACAATTCATCCAGGCTCTGCCCTATATTCTGACCGTCGTGCTGCTGGCCGGCTTCATCGGCCGGGCCATCGCACCCAAGGCCTCCGGCATACCATATGTGAAGGAGCATTGAGCATGACCGACGAGCTTTTGCAGACCGCTTGCACGGCGCGGGAGCAAGCGCATGCGCCCTATTCCAAATTCAAGGTCGGCGCCGCCGTACGCGGCGAGAGCGGCAAGATCTTCGGCGGCTGCAATATCGAGAACGCCGCCTATCCCGAAGGTATCTGCGCCGAGACGGCCGCCATCGCGGCCATGGTGCTGGCCGGCGACAGCAAGATTATCGAGCTTCTGGTGGTCGGTGTCAGCGACCAACCGGTCACCCCCTGCGGCGGCTGCCGCCAGCGCATTCGTGAATTCGCCGGGCCCTATACGCCGATCCATATCGCCTCGCCAGACGGCGTAGAGCAGACCCTGACCCTGGGCGAGTTGCTGCCGCAATCCTTCGGCCCGGAGAATTTGTCATGATCGATGGTATCAGTCAGGCCCAGGCCGTCATCACCAAGCGTCATCCGGACTTCCATCCCTTGGTCGGTGTCATCTCGGGCACCGGCCTGGGCGGACTGACGGAACAGCTGGACGGCGCCCAACCCATTCCTTACGAGGCCCTGCCCGGCTTTCCCAGGCCCGGTGTCAGCGGCCACCAGGGGCATCTGGTGCTGGCCATGGTGGAGGATACGCCGGTGGCCGTGCTGGAGGGCCGGGCGCATTTGTATGAAGACGGCCGGGCCGATGCCATGGCGGTGGCCGTGCACACCCTGGCCGGGCTGGGTTGCGAGGCGCTGGTGCTGAGCAATGCCGCCGGCGGCCTTGACGACGATATGGTTCCAGGCTCCGTCATGCTGCTGACGGATCACATCAATTTCACCGGACAATCACCCCTGTTCGGCGAGACCGGAGACGACCGTTTCGTCGACATGACGGACGCCTACGATCCCGCCTTGCGCTACCGTATCTTGGCCCTGGCGGCGGAAATGGACCTGCCTTTACATCAGGGCGTCTACGGCTGGTTCGCCGGCCCCAATTTCGAAACCCCGGCGGAAGTGCGTGCCGCCGGCATCCTGGGCGCCAATGCGGTCGGCATGTCCACGGTGCCGGAGGTCATCCTGGCCCGTCATGCGGGGATGCGGGTGGCGGCGCTGTCCGTTATCACCAACCGGGCGGCTGGCCTGGGCGATGACCTGCTGAGCCATGAGCAAACCAAGGCCAATGCCGCCCTGGCCACCGACCAGGTACAACGCCTGCTGCTTGCTTTCCTGGCGGAGTATGGTGCGTGAACCTGCTGCCCCAGGAAATTATCCGGCGCAAACGGGATGGCGAAACCTTGCGGGACGAGGAGATCGCCTTCATGATCGATGGCCTGACAAGCGGCAGCATCGGCGATGGCCAGATCGCCGCCTTTGCCATGGCGGTTTTCTTCCAGGGCATGAGCATGGCGGAGCGGATCACCCTGACCAGGGAAATGACCCGCTCGGGCACGATTATCGACTGGTCCGGCCTGGATCTGCCGGGGCCCGTGGTGGACAAGCATTCCACGGGCGGCGTCGGCGACAAGGTCTCCCTAATGCTGGCGCCCATTGTCGCCGCCTGCGGTGCCTTCGTGCCCATGATCTCGGGCCGGGGCCTGGGCCACACAGGCGGCACCCTGGACAAGCTGGATACCATTCCCGGCTACAACAGCACGCCGGACCTGGCCCTGTTCCAGCAAACGGTCAAGGCGGTGGGTTGCGCCATTATCGGACAGACGGGCGATCTGGCCCCCGCCGACGGACGCCTTTACGCCATTCGCGATGTCACGGCGACAGTGGAATCCATTCCCCTGATCACCGCTTCCATCCTGTCCAAGAAGCTCGCCGCCGGCTTGGGCGGTCTGGTCATGGACATCAAAACCGGCAGTGGCGCCTTCGCCGCCGAAATCGAGATGGCGCGGGAGTTGGCGCAAAGCATCGTCGGCGTGGCCAATGGCGCCGGCCTGCCGACCCGCGCCCTGATCACCGACATGGATCAGGTCCTGGGCCGCAATGTAGGCAATGCCCTGGAAGTGATGGAGGCGCTGACATTCCTGAAGAACGAGGATGCCGAGCCCCGGCTGCGGGAGGTGGTGCTGGCCCTGGCGGGGGAAATGCTGGATCTGGCCGGCATTGATGCCGACCCGGAAGCCGCGCTGCGGAGCGGCCGGGCCCTGGAGGTCTTTGCCCATATGCTGCACCAATTGGGCGGACCGGCCGATCTGGCCGAAAACAGCATTCTCTATCTGCCCATCGCGCCCATCGCTAAACCATGTCTGGCGCATCAGCCCGGCGTGGTGCGGGCCATGGACGCCCGCCGCATCGGCATCGCGGTCCTGGCCATGGGCGGCGGCCGCCGCGACGCCGCAGACGCGATCAACCCGGCCGTGGGATTGACCGAGGTCTGCGATGTGGGCAGCCGGGTCGAAGTGGGCCAGCCCCTGGCCATGGTGCACGCGGCCAGCGAGGACGATGCCAACCAAGCCATTGCCGAGATCAGATCGGCGATTACGATCGGTGAGAAAGCCGGAACCAGGCCCGTCGTCCTGGAAAGGCTTACGGCATCATGAGCCGGGCCTTCATCCTGGTCATGGATTCGGTGGGTATCGGCGCCAGCGCCGACGCCGCCGGATTTGGCGATACGGGGGCCGATACCCTGGGCCACATCGCCGCCGCCCGGCCCCTGGCGCTGCCAAATCTGGCCCGCCTGGGCCTGGGTCATGCCGCCGGCGCATCCACTGGCGCGGCAGCGCCCGAACTGGGATACGACGGTGCGCCGGCCGGGGCCTGGGGCTATGCGGTGGAACAAAGCCTGGGCAAGGATACCCCCAGCGGCCATTGGGAAATTGCCGGCCTGCCGGTTGCCTTCGAATGGGGTTTTTTTCCGGAGACCGAACCCTGCTTTCCCGGCCCGCTGATTGACCGGCTGATCAGCCGCTGTGGCCTGCCGGGCATATTGGGCAACAAGCATGCTTCCGGCACCGAAATAATCTCGGAACTTGGCGAAGAACATATCCAGAGCGGCAAGCCGATCTGCTACACCTCCGCCGATTCGGTGTTTCAGATCGCCGCCCACGAGGAGCATTTCGGCCTGCAGCGCCTGTACGATCTGTGCACGGTGGCCAAGGAAGAGGTTGATGCCCTGAATATCGCCCGGGTCATCGCCCGGCCGTTCCTGGGCCAGGATCCCGCTTCGTTCAAACGCACCGCCAACCGCAGGGACCTGATCACCCCGCCGGCCGGCGAAACCCTGCTGGACCGGGTGACGGGCAGAGGCGGGGAGGTCATCTCCGTTGGTAAGATAGGCGATATTTTCGGTCACCGCGGCATCAGCCGCACGGTGAAGGCGCCGGACAACATGGCGTTGTTCGATCTGATACTGGAACAGGCCGGGGCCGCGCCCGAGGGCAGCCTGATATTCACCAATTTCGTCGATTTCGACATGCTGTACGGCCACCGCCGGGACGTGGCGGGTTATGCCGCCGCCCTGGAAGCCTTCGATGCCCGCTTGCCGGCGTTCGAGGCGCGCCTGCGGCCCGGCGATCTGGCCCTGGTTACCGCCGATCATGGCTGCGATCCGACCTTTTCCGGCACCGACCATACGCGGGAACACGTGCCCGTGCTGTTTTTCGGACCCGGGATCAAGGCCCAATGCCTGGGCCGGCGGAACAGTTTTGCGGACATGGGCCAGACCATCGCCCGTCATCTGGGCCTGGCGCCGCTGGCGCATGGGGAGGCCTGCCTGTGATGATCGAAGTCATCGCCCTGGATGCGGACGATACCCTGTGGCACAGCGAAAGCCGCTTTCACGAGACCCAATTGCGGCTTTCGGAAATCCTCGACCGGCATGCGCCCCATGAGGAGGTGCAGGCCCATCTGCACGAGTTGGAAGTCCGCAACATCAAACTGTTTGGCTTCGGCATCAAGGGTTTCACCCTGTCCATGGTGGAAGCGGCGATAGAGATATCCAGGGGCCAGATCACGGCAGAGGAGATCCACGAGATCGTCATGATGGGCAAGGCCATGCTGGAAATGCCCATGGAACTGCTGGACGGCGTGGAGGATACCCTGGAGGAAATCGGGCACCACTATCCGCTGGTTCTGATCACCAAGGGCGATCACATGGATCAATACAACAAGATCGAAAAATCAGGCCTGGCCGGCCATTTTCGGGAGATCGAGGTGGTTCTAAAGAAGGACGCGGCCGCCTACGCCGAAGTTTTCACCCGCCATGGCACCGATCCGGCCGGGGTAATGATGGTGGGCAACTCCATTCCATCTGATATTCTGCCCATTCTGGAACTGGGCGGACACGGGGTCTACATCCCCTATCATGTTACCGCCTCGTTCGAACGCCATGATGAAGAGCCGGACAGCCCGCGCTATCACCGGCTTGACAGTATCCAAGCGTTACCGGCTTTGTTGAGAAACCAATAAGGGAGGCAGAAAATGAATACGAAGCTATGCGCCACGGCGCTGCTAGTTGTTGGCGTGGGCCTCGCGGCCTGTGATACGCCGCCGCAGAACGACGGCCTGAACGGCACTTTGTGGCTGCAGAGTTCAGTGGAAAACAAGGCCAATGCCCTGGCCACCTATCGTCTGGGCACCATGATGCTGGATGCGGCCCTGGCGGATAAATCCTGGACCGCCGCGCCGAATGAGCAGAAGGGTGATTTTTCCGGCAAGCCGCCGGCGATCATCCTGGACGTGGACGAAACGGTTTTGGACAACTCCGTCTACCAGAGTTGGGTGGTGACGAAGAACACGCATTACAGCTCCAAGACCTGGGGACCGTTCGTGAATGATATTCGATCCCGGCCCATTCCAGGTTCGCTCGACTTCATCAAGACGGCGGTGGCCAAGGGCATCAAGATTTTCTATGTCACCAACCGCAAGGCGCCCCTGGAAGCCGCAACCCGCAAGAATTTGGCCGTATTCGGCTATCCCATTGATACGTCGGAAGACACCGTGCTGACAAAAGGCGAGAAAAAGGCCTGGAAATCATCGAAGAAAAGCCCGCGCCGCGCCCATGTGGCGAAGAATTACCGGGTGTTGATGGTGTTCGGCGATAATTTCGGCGATTTTGTCGATGGCTACAAGGGCAGCCTGGCGGAGCGTCATGCGCTGTACCAAAAGCATGATGCGATGTGGGGCACGAAATGGTTCATGCTGGCCAATCCGTCCTATGGCAGTTGGGAATCGTCAGCCTTTGGCAACGCCTGGGGCAAGCCCCTCGCCGTGCGCCGGCAGATGAAACTGGATGCCTTGGACGCCTGGAAACCGAAATAGACCCCTTGCCGCCGCCGGGAACCGTCCCGGCGGCGGCAAGGTAGCAGATGTTACCTAGAGCATGTTTCTTCAAAACATGCTCGGACTCTTAAGAGAAGAGCAATTGAATCAATTACTTGGATCGCGATGGCGAATCCAATTAATTGAAAATTGCGCTAGTCTTTCTTGTCCATGGTGAAGCGGAAATCGCAGTGCGATGCGCCGCCCATGATGGTTTGGCTCCGGTTCAGCGTGACATCCGAATTGTAGCCTTCACAGAGGGAGCCGTCCCGGCCGCAGGAGAGAATTTCGCCGATGTGGGAGAGGCCCATGTCCGCGTAGACCTCGGCATAGCGGCACCGTACGACGTTGAATTCCAAGCGGTCCTCG
>JASLLM010000212.1 GCA_030747035.1 Alphaproteobacteria bacterium
CATAGCATTCGCGGATTGGCGCCGGACGTCGTAGAAAACATTATCCAAACTGAAGTTTGCAGTGCCGCCCGGCAGCCCTCAGCGGTGCCGGCAGAGGTAATTCGCGTCCGGCCCATCTCACGCTTCCGGCAGATCAGGCGCCTCAAGTAGCTTGCAGTCCGGCGCGAAAGCCAACGCTGCGCCGGTAGCCGCCGTCAGTTCCCCTCGGCTCAGCCCCGGAATAATCTCCCGCGCCACGAAGCCGCCGCCCGCTTCCCCATCAATATCAACATCCAGGACCGCCAGGTCGGTATATACCCGCTTCACGACACCGGGCGCGGTCAGGGGATAGCTGCATTCGGCAACCAGGCGGGCGCTGCCGTCCGAAGCAGTATGACGCATGATGACATGGACCGCCCTGGCGCCGGCGGCCAGGTCCATGGCGCCGCCGATCAAGGGCCCTTTGTTGGGCACCAGGGCATCCCAGTTCGCCAGATCGCCATTGGCCGCGACCTGAAAGCCGCCCAGGATTGTTAGGTCCAGATGACCGCCCCGGATCATCGCGAAGGAAGCGGCGGAATCGACGATGCTGGCGCCATCCCGCAGGGTCACCATCTGGCTGCCGGCATCCACCAGTTCAGGGTCTTCTTGGCCCGGCCCGGCCACGGGGCCGACGCCCAGGACGCCGTTTTCCGCATGATAGAAGATGTCCCGGTCCGCCGGGGCATAGTTTGCCGCCAGCACCGGCATACCGAGGCCAAGGTTCACATAGGCACCATCGGCCAGATCCTGGGCCGCGCGCCAGGCCATCTGCTCTCGGCTGAGGGGTTTGCTCATATTCGCTGCTCCGCCCATCAGTCTTTTCTGGCCGCTTGGAAAAGCCGCTGCACATAGATGCCGGGCAGATGCACCTGTTCGGGCGGCAGGGCATGCTCCGTTATTTCCTCGACCTCGACAATGGCCAGCTCCGCCGCCGCCGCCATGGCGGCGCCGAAATTGGCCTGGGTGCCGCGAAAGCACAGGTTGCCATAGCGGTCTGCCTTCTGGGCCCGCAACAGGGCGACATCGGCGGTCAGGGCCGTTTCCAGAACACAGGTCCGGCCATTGAAGTCCCGCTGCTCCCGCCCCTCGGCCAGGGGGGTGCCGGCGGCGGTCGGGGTATAAAAGGCGGGAATGCCGGCGCCGCCCGCGCGGATCCGTTCGGCGAAGGTGCCCTGGGGCACGATTTCGAAGCTCACCTTTCCGTCCTGCCATTGCGTCTCGAAGGCAGCCGGTTCCTGACCGGGGCCGCGAAACGCCGTGGTGATTACATGTTCGATCTGGCCCTCGGCGAAAAACGTCGGGTCGCAATCGTTAACCCGGCGGATGGCATTGAGGATCAAGGTCAATCGGCTCAAACCCAGGGCACTAAGGCCATGCAGAAGATTGGTTGGGATACCGGCGTTGCCGAAACCACTGATCATCACCGAGGCGCCGGAGGAAATTCCCGCCAGGGCGGCAGCAAGATCGTCAACGCACTTGTTGATCAAGATCGTGCCTCATCACGGAACAGGGCCGAAAAAATGGACGTCACCTATTTTTCCACTTTCTTCTTGCCGTCCGCGTCGACTTCAGAGAGGAATTTCTTGAAATTCAGATCCTCGTTGATCACGTCGTCGAGCATGAAATAGACCAATTCCTTGCGCAGGCTTTCCCGCGCCGGCGGATGCTCCGCCACCCGTGCCGCCAGGTTCAACATGGTCTGCAATTTGTCGCCCAGGCTGTGGTGATGGCGGCGGTGCTTTTCCAGCAGGGGGTAGGCATATTCCGCCAACAGGGATTCTTCCCGGGCGAAATGCTGTTTGGCGAAATCCACGAAATTCGGCACCAGCCGGGCGCATTCCTCGGGCCGGCCATCGTCAATGGCCTGGGTGATCTCGTTGATGATCTCCACCAGGTGGCGGTGATCGGCGTCAATCGCCTCGGACTCGATCTGGAACGATGACGATATCTGAACCATTTATTCTCCTCCTAGGCGTCCGGCGGCCCGCTGCGGGGGCCGGCCGGCGGGACGGCTTCAACGTCCGTCCTCGGCCTCATGATGGCGTACCAGCATACTGGAAAACACAGCGTGGGTCCACGCGGGCCCAGACCTCGCCGCTTTCCGTCGGATCGAAGGAGCCATGCACGCGGGCGCGGATTTCCAGCCCCTGGTTCGCCCCTTCCTTGAAGCGTATATGGACGATCGAACTATCGCCCAGCAGATGCGCCGACAGCACTTCCACCGGCGCATCACCCGGCGTCGCGGCGCCGTTGTGCAGACTGACCCCTTCCAGGCGGATCAGCACGCGCATGTCGCCGCCGTCGCCGATTTCATCGGCCGGATATCTGCCGAACGAGGTCTCCAGGCCGCCCTGGCATACCGAACCCTGGATCACGTTGACGGGCCCGAACAGGCGGGCAACATACTCATCCACCGGCTTGTAATAAATGTCCACCGGCCGGCCCGACTGCAAAACCTGTCCATTCGCGCCCATCACCTTGATCCGGTCGGACATGTACATGGCCTCGCGCGGGTCATGGGTCACCATCAGGGTTGCCACATTGGTCTGCTTCAACATGTTCAGGGTTTCATCCCTGATGCGCGCCCGCATGTTTGTGTCCAGACCGGAAAACGGCTCGTCCAGCAACAGCAGACGGGGCGCCGGCGCCAGGGCGCGGGCCAGGGCCACCCGCTGCTGCTGCCCGCCCGACAGGGTATGGGGAAAATCCTCGGCGTAATGGTCCAGACCGACCTGGTGCAGCATCTCCATGGCCCTCTCATGGGCCGCGCGCTTGGACTGGCGGAACAAGCCGAAACTGACATTCTCGCGGATGGTCAGATGGGGAAACAGGGCATAGTCCTGAAACATGAAGCCGATCTTGCGTTCCTCGGGCGGCAGCTCCAATCCCGGCTCGGCGACCACGGTATCATCAATGGTGATGCTGCCCGTTTGCAGCTTCTCCAGACCGGCGGCGACGCGCAGCAGGGTGGTCTTGCCGCAGCCCGACGGACCCAGCAGACAAACCAGTTCGCCCGCCGGCACGGTCAGCGAAACATTTTCCAGTACTGCCGTTTCGCCATAGGCGTGGTGAATGCCGTGTATATGCAATCCCTGCATAATGCTAGTGGTCCCCGCCCATGGCCGCACCCGCGCCGGGACGCGATCTTGCAATAACCAGGCTCAATATTATCACCGGCAGTATACCCACCGCGACGATGGAAAGTGCCGCCAAGGCAGCCTCGCCCAGTTGTTCGTCCGAGGCATACTGATGCACGAAGGTGGCCAGGGTCTGAAAATTGAACGGACGCAGGATAATCGTCATGGGCAGTTCCTTCATGCAGTCGACAAAGACCAGCAGTACCGCCGTCAGGACACTGCCCCGCATCAAGGGTAAATGCACCCGATACATGGTTGCCAGGGCGCCTCGGCCAAGATTGCGCGATGCGCCGTCCATGCTGGGGGTGATCTTGCCCAGGCCCGCCTCCACCGTGCCCAGGGACAAGGCCAGAAATCGCACCAGATAGCCGAAGGTCACGGCGGCGATGGTGCCGGAGAACAACAGACCGGTCGAAATCCCGAAGCTGTCGCGCATGAAGCCATCAAGGCGGTTATCGACCTGGCCGAGGGTGACCATTACCCCCACCGCCAGCACCGCACCGGGTACGGCATAGCCGAAGCCGGCCATGCGGCCGACCGCGCGCAGCAGCGGCCCGCCCTTGATACGGACGCTGTAGGCGACGACGATCGCGACCAGCATGGCGATGACACCCGCCAGGGCCGACAGTTGCACGCTGTTGGCCGCATGCGCCGAAATTTCCAGGGCCAGGACCGGGTCGAAGTACTGCCGCGCATAGGCCAGCAAGACAAACGTCGGCAGCAGAAATCCCAATGTTACAACCACGGTGCAAAAGCCTGTGGCCAAAAGGGCAATTCCGCCGCGCAAGCGATAGGCGGGCAGCGGCTGGTATTTCGAGGTGGTGTTGTGAAAGCGCTGCTTGCGCCTGGCATAGCGCTCGGACAACACGATAACGGCAACGAACAGCAACAGCACCGTCGCCAGCTGCGCCGCGCCGGCGATGTTGTTCATGTTCATCCAGACATCGAAGATGCCCTGGGTGAAGGTGTTGACGGCAAAGAAGTCCACGGTGCCGAAATCATTCAAGGTTTCCATCAGGGCGAAGGAGATGCCGATAACTATGCCCGGCCGGGCCATGGGCAGGGCAACGGTGAAAAAGCTGCGCCATGGTCCACGGCCCAGGGAGCGGCTGGCTTCCAGCACGCCCACGGATTGCTCCAAGAACGCCGCCCGGGCCAGCAGATAGACATAAGGGTAGAGCACCAGGGTCAGCATGGCCATGGCGCCTCCCGTGGAACGGATCTCGGGAAACCAATAGTCCCGCTTGCTGCTCCAGCCGAACATTTCGCGCAGCATCGCTTGCAGCGGCCCGGCGAATTCCAGCAGGTCGGTGTAGACATAGGCGATGACATAGGCCGGCATGGCCATGGGCAGCAGCATGGCCCATTCGAAAATCCGCCGGCCGGGAAAGCGGCACATGGTGACCAGCCAGGCCGCGCTGACCCCGATCAACAGGGTACCCGCGCCGACCCCCGCCATCAGTTCCAGGGTGGTGACGATGTATCCAGGCAGCACTGTGGATGCCAGGTGGGACCAGATATCGTCGCCCGGCGTGAAGGCGATCAAGATCACGGCCAGGATCGGCAGCACCGCTAGGCCGGCAATGACTAGCGCGCCGACAGTCCAGCCGTCCCACCAGCCCCAGCTCCGGCCAACGCCATTGCGGCGCGGGCGCGGTGCCGCACCCTGGCTGCTCTGCAACGTCATGACGGCGCTGCCCGGTTTCTCAAACTCGGCCCTCCCACATAGGAAAAACGCCGTCGGACGGAGGTGAAAAACTCCAGCGCCGCCGGCTGTTCCCGGCCATGAACCGATCCGGCCCATGGCGCGCCATAATGACAGAACCGGTCCGCATATGGGTGCTAATTATTGAACGATACCCGGTCCATCAGTTTGCTCGCCCTGGTGCGCTCCTGGGCGACCTTGGCCAGGTGCGCCTTGTCGGCCTTGAACTTGCCCCAGGATGCGACAAGCGGGTGCAGGGCAACACCCGCCTTTACGGGATACTCGAAATTGCGCTCGGCATAGATCTTTTGCGCCGCGTCCGAGCTTAGATATTCAATCAGCCGGATAGCATTGGCCTTGTTCCTGGCGCTCTTGGTCACGGCGGCACCGGAGATATTGACGTGAGTGCCCCGGTCCTGTTGATTGGGGAAGATGATGTTGACCGATTTCGCCCATTTCTTTTGCTCGGGATCTTTTTCGTTGGTCGCCATCTTGCCCATGTAATAGGTGTTGCCCACGGCGACATCGCACTCGCCCTGGTAAACTGCCTTGACCTGGGCCCGGTCATTGCCCTGGGGCTTGCGGGCCAGGTTTGCTTTCAGGCCCTTGGCCCAGGCTTTGGCGCCATCCATGCCCTGGGCCACGACGATCGAAGCCAGCAGCGAGACGTTATAGACATGCTTGCCCGAACGGATGCAGACCCGGCCCTTCATGGCCGGCGCGGCCAAATCCTCGTAGCGGCTGACCTCGCCGGGCCTGACCCGTGTCTTGGAGGCATAGATGACCCGCGCCCGCAGGGTCAGGCCGAACCAATGGCCCTTCGGGTGGCGGTACTGGGCCGGGATATTGCTGTCCAGGGTCGGTGAGGTGACGGCTTGCAGCAGCCCGGCCTTGTCATGATTGTGCAGGTTGCCGATATCGGCGGCCAGGATAAGATCAGCCGGGCTATTCCGGCCCTCGCTTCTCAGCCGTTCCAGCATGCCCTTCTTCATATAGACCATGTTGACCTTGATGCCGCTCTCGGCGGTGAAGGCCTGCAACAATGGCTGCATCAGAAATGGCTGGCGGGAGGAATACAGATTGACCTCCTCCGCCCTAGCCTCCGCCGCCATGATCGATCCGGCCGCCAGCCCCGCAATGGCGGCTGGAATGACATATGTGGTGAAGGATTTTGCCGGGGAAAAGCCACGGATTACGCCCGTTAAACGCAATAAATACTCAAGCATCTACTCAGTCCTCGTTCCGCCGGTTCCCACACCAGCGTCGGTTAAAACGAAATAGGGCCTAAAACCGCATAACGCGGCTTTCCGGCCCATTTCTCCCCTGTGGGCGCACCATAAGTGATAATGCGAATTGATCGCAACAAGAAAATCCACCGTGGGATCTATTTTTTGGCTCGAAATCGGTGTCGATTGCAAAAAATGGCTGGATCAAGCCCAATCAGCGCCGAATTATCGATCGTATCGGCGCAATCCAATCGGCTAGGCCAAGGCGAAACCGCCTATTCCGTGCTATACCGCCGAAGTACAAGGCTGGCTGGCGCTGGAGCGGAGCAAGATGAAAAGACAGGAAATTCTGCAGGATATCTGCGGCCAGATCGGCTTGCCGCTGGACGGCTTGGATGCGTTGACCTTGACCGGGGAGGATCCGGTGCTGCCGTCATCGTTCCGGGTGGGCACGGCGGCCCAGGTGGCGATTGCCGCCTCAGCCCTGGCGGCGGCGGAGGTCTGGCAGCGCCGCCTGG
>JASLLM010000213.1 GCA_030747035.1 Alphaproteobacteria bacterium
TGGCCGGTGTCGCCGAGGGTACGGTCTATCTCTATTTCGAAAACAAGAACGCCCTGTTGCTGGCGGTGGCGGCGGAATTCTACGACCACCTAACCCGCGACGCGGCCACGGGGATCAAGGATCTGCCGGACACCGCCGCCAAGCTGACCTTTCTCGCCCGCCATCACATGGAACGGGTGGCGGCGGAATGGCCCATGCTGGGCGTGGCGATGATTCCGGCCAAGGTCTCCGACGAATACCGCCAAACGGAGGAATACCAATTGAACCGCACTTATGTGGAGGTGTTCGATCAGGTTATCCGCGATGGTGTCAACCGGGCGGAAATCCGCGCCGACCTACCGTTGAGCGTGATCCGCGATCTATTTTACGGCGGCTTGGAATACGGTGCCCGGACCATGCGCATGCGCTCGACCAAAACCGATATTGACGAGACCATCGCCAATTTCGTGCAGGTCCTGACAGCGGGCATGTTCGTGCATCCCGACCGGGCGGAGGCTACGGGCGGTGGGGACGCGATGAAGGCGGTGGTCAGCCGGTTGGAGAAGGTCGCGGCCAGGCTGGAAACATCGGCCGGTTAGGCCGTCGCGGGGTTCATGGTCGAAATGTTCTAATTCGTGGCGCTCTTGATCGAACGCACCTTGTTTTCCAAGGTATCCAGAAAAGCATCCAGATCGCCGCCCGCGGTCCGGATCGATGCGGCGAAATCCGAGCGTTGCGTCAGGGACATGGAAATTCCCTCAACCACCACATCGACAATGCGGACCGCGCCCAGGTGCTCGCGCAGGTGCCAGATGACCGCCACCGGTTCGCCACCGAGGCGCTGAATGCGGGTCGTGACGGCAGCCCAGCCGCGCTCGTCGATCTTCTCTTTCTGCACCTGGAACGATTCGCCTGAATAGTTGCCAAAACGGGCTGCATAGGAATTGCCGATATAGTCTTCGAACAGTTTGAGATAGCGCCGCCGCTGGTCGAAATCGGCGCGCCGCCAATAGCGCCCCAAGGCAAAACGCGCAATGCCCTTTAACGCAAAGCTTTGGTTCAGAAGGTGGCGAAACTGCCGGGTTTTTTCCGCTTTCGTCAATTGCTTGTTCGAAAGCATGGCCACCGCGGCATCACCCAGGGCCTTTATCAAATCCTTGGCTTCACCGGGTAGCAGATGGCGGCTTTGCGACTTCGCGGCGGCCGGCGTCACGGACTCCGCCGCCGCCAGCGCCAGGGCAATCAGGCCCAGAAATTTACGACGATGCATGGAAGTACCGCCAAACCTATTTCTTGACGACCGACGAAACACGTTCCGCTTTGTTATCTTCTTCTAGCTCTTGTGACATTTCCGGTAGCGGATTCGCCGGGCCGCGGCCATTGGCGATTTCCGAGGCGCGGTATTGCCGGTACAAGCTGCGTACCGTGGCATAAAAATCGATCGAACCCCGTTCGATCTCGTCGAACGTCTCGATGCTGCGGGAACGGGTGTCAATGCCCTTGACCACCGTACGTGCGATGGAAAAGCCGCTGCGATGCTCGTTCGGAACGATATAGTTGATCGGGTTGATGTAAAAATTAAGGGCCGAACCCAGGGCATCGCGCACGTTGGATGGGCCCAGTACGGGCAGCATCAGATAAGGCCCTGGTCCCACGCCCCAAACGGCCATTGTTTGGCCCAGATCTTCGCCATGGTACGGGATGCCGGCATCGGGATTTTTCGGATTGTCTCCCGCGGCCACATCATTCAGGCCGCCCGGGCCATAGAAGGTATTCGTTGTGAAGCGGCCAAAACTGTCCGATGCACGGTCAATTTCGCCCTGCAGAATGTCATGCACGAATATACCCGGCGTCTCCAGGTTATCGACAACGCTGCGAACGCTGTTTCTTGCCCCATCGGGCAGGGCGCCGCGGTAGATTTCCGCGACGGGGCGCAGCAGCAGATGATCCAGGCCCCGGTTTACTTCGAACAAGTAGCGGTTCAACGGCTCAAGCGGATCGTTGTCTTCCTTGAAGGCCGCGACGGCTTCCTTGTCATCGGCCGGTGGCGGCGTGGCGCAGCCGGCCAGCGCGGTAAGCGCGATTACGCCGGCCAATGCGATCATGCTTCTGTTGATCCTGGTGCTGGCCGATCTGGTGCTGTTGCAAACCATCATGAATTGCTCTCGCATCGCTAACCTGTCTCTCGCGGCGGCGCAAATTGCCTCGAAAACCCGGATCTCTCCTAAATCCAGGTTCCGGGCCCCGCATCGCGGGCGCCTCAGTTGGCCGACCACCCAGTCTTGCACCTATCTAGCGGATGGGTCGTAACAATAGTCTTAACAATCGTCGTTAAGACAACCTTGATGACCGTCCCATTGACAAAAATGCAACAGTCCTCGCAGCTATCCCAAACATTTCATAGGGGCCTGTCCGGCCCCAAATTTCCACCGACGGACATATCACCGACATAACCGACGCTGAATTTCGTAGCACAGGGAAATTATGTTGGCTAGTTTGCGCTGCGAATTTGTGTCGAATCTATCACGGCTGTTGTATTTCAGCAGCGGGTCGTCCGTGCCCGCGCCCCGGTCAAACCGACGTTGGGGCCTGCGGTTGCGGTACTTTCAGCATCGCCGCCGCGAACTGCCAAAAGCGAAATGACGGAACGTCATGGTCCATGCGCGGGACATACCGATCGGTGGCTTGCCGGGCGGCCGGTGACCGTTTTCAGCGATTCATCCCCGGTCATGGCGTTTACGGGATCCAGGCTCGCAAAAGGTTGAATGTGATGTGTCCGAGATTGTTGGTAACGATTCCTTACCAGTGATTATATAGATTATGTCAAATAATTGTTGGAGGAGACCGGCCCACGCCTTTCGGCGCTGGACCGGTCATCGCCCGATTGGAGTGATTGGTTTTGAGGGGGTCTGCAAGGACGGCGCGACCATGGGGATGACGGCATGAAACCGGCCCGTCTCGGATTACGCCGGTACCTTCGCGAGGTTATGGCCTGCCGGCTTTGCCGGAATGTCGCGTTGCTGGTTCTGCTCAGCATCCTGGCCATAGAGGGCGCCATCCTGGTGCCCTCGTACCGCAATTATGAAGAAGACCTGCTGTTGCGCCTGGAACAAGTTGGCGCGGCGATCTTCGCCGCGGCTTTGCGCGGCGAAGGCCACCATGACGAACGGGACCTGATGCTAACGGCCCGATTGACCCTGGCGGCGCCGGAAGTCGTGGGCGCCGCCATATATGGCCTGGATGGCAAGCTAACGGGCGTTTTTGGTGAAGCGCCGCCCCTGCAGCCGGGCGGCGGTGAAAGCGCGCGGCGCACTGCGGATGGCAGCCGCTACGCGGTTGTCTATCCTGGTGCCAGACTAAGGCTGCCCTTCACCGTGGTCGCCAATCTTGATGCCGCCTGGATCGCCGGTGAATTGCGGGCCTTTCTGTGGCGCATCATTGCTCTGGTGTTGTTGATTACCGGCTTCGTCACCCTGGCTACCATGGCTGTGATCGGCCATTTTGTCCTGTCGCCGCTGTTGCACCTGCGTCATCATCTAAATGCCGCCGCCGCCAATCCCGAAGATCATGGCAATATCGCCCTTGGCGGCGAAAGGTGGGACGAGCTTGGCGAGGTCATGCAGCAATTCGACGCGCTGCTGCATGAGGTCTCCGCCGTGCATCAATCGGCCCGTGAGCGCCTTGCCGCCATGGTTGATAACAGCACCAACGCCGTTTTCGCGGCTGAACCCGATGGCCGGCTGGTTTATGCCAATCGGGCGGCCCTGCACCTTTCGAAAACCATGGAGGTGGCGCAACTAAACCATCTTTCCCTGCCCCTGATCATAACTTCGGAGGGGCGGGAGCTGTCCATGGCGCGCTATCTGCTGGAGAGCGTCGGCGTCGCGGAGGTCGAGCTTCAGGACGCTGAAGGCCAGCGCGTCACCTGCATGATCGGCAGCAATCTGCTGGCCGGACGGGACGGGCGGCCGTCGCTGCATTACGCCTGGGCCATGGACATTACGGCACGCCGCAAGGACGAGGAGGCTCTGTTGCAGGCCATGGAAGACTCGGAAATCGCGAACCGGGCAAAAACCGAATTTCTGGCCAATATGAGCCACGAGTTGCGTACCCCGCTTAATGCGATTATCGGCTTTTCTGAAGTTATCAGGAACGAGACCTTTGGCCCCTTGGGCCAGCCGCAATATCGGGAATACGTGCACGATATTCATGGCAGCGGCCAGCATCTGTTGGCGATCATCAATGACATTCTCGATCTGTCGCGTATTGAAGCGGGGGTGACCTCGCTTACGGAGACCGAAACCGATCTGATTTCTTTGATCGGGGAATGCGTTCATCTCGCCCAGGGGCGTATCGATAGTGGGCGGGCTAGAATTTCCGTGCATGTCACCGCCGATTTGCCGCTCATCCTGTGTGACCGCCGCCTGCTGAAACAGGTGCTGCTGAACATTCTTTCCAACGCCCTCAAGTTTACCCCCGATGAAGGTGTGGTGACGGTGACCGTCGGGCGGGATGACGTAAATGGCGGCGCCTGGGTCAAAATCGCTGACAGCGGCATCGGCATACCCGCCGGCCAGCTTGACGAGGTGCTGCAGCCTTTCACGCAAATCGAACAAAGCTATGTGCGCCGGCACGAGGGCGCGGGCCTGGGGTTGCCGCTGGCCAAACAATATATGGAACTGCATGACGGCCGTCTTGAAATCGCAAGCAGCATCAGTTCCAGTGATGACAAAGACGATGATTCCGCTACCGGTACGACCGTGACCCTGCGTCTGCCCGCCGAACGTCTATGTGGCGAGGCTACGATGAAGCCGCGGCAGGCCGCTAGCTAGCCGGCGCGGGCAGAAAATCGCGCAATGCATCAAGGGTTTCGTCCGGCGCTTCGTCCATCATGATATGGCCCGCGCCGGGGATCACCACCTGCCCGACGCCATCGATCAGGGAAGCGGTTTTGCGCGCTGCTTTCAGCGGCGTCATGATGTCCTTTTCGCCCATGATCGACAACGTTGGACAGCGAACCTGGCCGGCCGCTTCTTCGCCGTCATTGTATTGATGGCAGGCGTTCATATCATTGTAGAGAACACCATCGGCGGCCTCTTCCACCAGACGCATGCCGCCTTTCAGCATCCAGCTACCGGGCATGGCATGGCGGCCCAGTTGGGCGGCCCGGCCATAGCCCCAGGCATTGGTCAACTGGTTCGCCAAACCGTCGTTGGCCCGGGCCGAGTCCAGCAGCACATCATTGACCCGCATGGGATAGGCACAGCCCAAAAGAGCCAGGGCACTGACCCGGTCGGGATGGCGGGCCGCCGCCTCCAGGGTAATCAGGGAACCGATGCTGTGGCCGACCAGGGCCGCCTGCTGCAAACCGGCGGCATCCAGAACGGCGATCAGCCAGTCCGCCAGACCACCGATGCTCGGTATGGCCGGGCCGTCGCTGCGGCCGTGGGCGGGCATATCCAGGGCCAGAACGCCACGGCCGTGCCAGGCGAAATATCTGGTCTGTAGTTTCCACACCGTATGGTCCGCCGCCGCGCCGTGAACGAAGACGATCGCCGGCAGGCTTGGATCAAATGCTTTGCCGCCAGTCGCGGCATAGACCTTGCGGCCGTCGACCTTTAACTCCATGGCTCTAGCTCCTGTCTCTCAAATCACTAGCGTTGGGAACGCCGCAGGGCGCCGCCCAGATCGTCCTTCAGATCGCGGACATCTTCCAGGCCAACGGACATGCGCACCATATCTTCGCCAACCCCGGCTGCTTCCAGCGCGGCGGCGTCCATCTGCTGATGGGTGGTGGAAGCGGGATGGATGATCAGGGATTTCGCATCGCCCACATTGGCCAGATGGGAATAGATCTCCAGGCTTTCGATAAACTTGGCGCCGGCCCCGCGGCCGCCCTTAATGCCGAAGCTGAAGATCGCGCCGGCGCCGTTGGGCATCAGGGCCTTGGCCAGATTGTGGTCCGCATGGTCGGGCAGATCGGGATAGGTCACCCAGGCCACCGCTTCGTGGCCATTCAGGAACTCGACGATCTCGCGGGTATTCTCCACATGGCGCTGCATGCGCACGGACAGGGTCTCGACGCCCTGCAGGATATAGAACGCGGTCTGCGGGCTCATGGCGGCGCCGAAATCGCGCAGGCCCTCGGTCCTCGCCCGCATGATGAAGGCGCCGGGACCGAACTCCTCGGCGAAGTCCAGGCCGTGGTAGCCGTCGTAAGGCTCGGTCATGGTGGGGAACTTGCCCGATGCCTCCCAATCGAACTGGCCGCTGTCCACCAGGATACCGGCCAGCGCGACGCCATGGCCGCCCAGAAACTTGGTCGCCGAGTGCATGACGATATCGGCGCCGTGTTCGAAGGGGCGGAACAGGTACGGCGTGGCGAAGGTATTGTCGATCATCAGCGGCAGGCCGTGGGCGTGCGCCACATCCGCCACCGCCTGTACGTTCATCACTTCCAGGCCCGGATTGCCCAGGGTCTCGCCAAACAGCAGGCGGGTATTGGGCTGAATGGCGGCGGCGAAGGCATCGGGGTCGCGCGGGTCGACAAAGGTCGCCTCGATACCGAAGCGGGGCAGGGTATGAGCGAACATGTTGTGCGAGCCGCCATA
>JASLLM010000214.1 GCA_030747035.1 Alphaproteobacteria bacterium
GCCCGCGCGGAGGCGACGGGCAGCCGTTCCGCCTAAGGCCGATGGCGGGGGATGAGCGATGATCATCGGCATCGGCAATGATCTGATTGATATCCGGCGCATAGAGCGGACGCTGGAGCGTTTCGGTGACCGCTTCATCGAGCGGATCTTTACCCCCCTGGAGCGGCAAAAGGCCGAGCGCCGCCGCAACCGCGTCGAAACCTACGCCAAGCGATTTGCCGCCAAGGAGGCTTGCTCCAAGGCGCTCGGCACCGGATTTCGCCGTGGCGTCTATTGGCGCGACCTGGGCGTCGTCAATCTGCCGGGCGGCAAGCCCAGCATGGAATTAACCGGCGGCGCCTTGAAACGCTTGCAAGAACTGACGCCAACGGGCATGAAGGCGCAAATCGACCTGACCCTTACCGATGAACCACCGCTGGGTCAGGCCGTGGTAATTATTTCGGTTGTACCGGCGACGCCAGATGTCGAGGGCGAAGGGTCCCGATAGGCCGACGCGCGCCGCCGACGACCCATAGGTAAACATGGCGAAGATGAACTCTGAACAAATATCCGACGGCAAGGCGGCGCGCCAGGATGGCTGGCGCGAAACCATCAAGACGGTTGTCTATGCCGTCCTGATCGCCCTGGTGATCCGCACCGTGGCCTACGAGCCGTTCAATATCCCCTCGGGCTCCATGCTGCCGACGCTGTTGATCGGCGACTATGTCTTCGTGTCGAAGTTTCCCTATGGTTACAGCCGCCATTCCATGCCTTTGAGCCCGCCGCTGTTCAGCGGCCGCATCAATGATTCACCCGTGGCGCGCGGGGATATCGCGGTGTTCAAACTGCCAAGTGATAATTCCACCGACTATATCAAGCGCATTATTGGCTTGCCGGGAGACCATATTCAGATGCGGCAGGGGGTACTGCACATCAACGGCAAGGCGGTGAAGCGGGAGCGCATCGACGATTTCGTGCAGCAGCATGACAGCTCGCGTTATGGCCGGGTACGGCAGTACAAGGAGACCCTGCCGAATGGACGCAGTTATCTGACCTTGGATCTGCAACCCCGGAGCATGGCCGACAACACCAATGTCTATGTCGTGCCCGAGGGGCATTATTTCGCCATGGGGGATAACAGGGACGATTCCACCGACAGCCGTTTCCTGGAACATGTGGGCTTTATTCCGTCCGAAAACCTGGTCGGGCGGGCCGATATGATCTTCTTCTCGGTCGATGGCAGCGCCCGTATCTGGGAAATCTGGAAGTGGCCCTCGGCAATCCGCTTCCGCCGCTTCTTTGATGGCTTTGGCTAGACCGTGAGTGAGCCGAACTTTACCGAACTTTATCAGCTTCTGGGGCACGAATTCGGGCGGCCGGAATTGTTGCAGGAGGCTTTGAGCCATCCATCCCTGGACCGCCGCCGCGAGGGCGGCCGGGACTACCAGCGCCTGGAATTCCTCGGCGACCGGGTTCTTGGCCTGCTTATTTCAACGGCGCTGTACCGTGATGACCCCGGCGTCGACGAAGGCGGCCTAGCGGTCCGCTTCAACACTCTTGTACGCCGGGAAACCGTGGCGGAAGCAGCCCGCCTGATCGGCCTGGGGCCGCATATTCTGTTGGGCAAAAGCGAGGCGCGCCAGGGCGGCCGCGACAAACCGGCGATCCTGGCTGATGTTTGCGAGGCGGTGATCGGTGCCCTGTATCTGGACGGCGGGCTGGATGTGGCGGAGGCATTCGTGTCGCGCTACTGGGCCGGCTTCATGGCCAACAGCGGCGCCGCGACAAAGGATGCCAAGACCCAATTGCAGGAATTGATCCAGGGCCGTAGCGGCAAACCGCCCCGCTACAAGGTATTGAGCCAGGATGGTCCCGATCACGAGCCCAGTTTTACGGTGGAAGTGCGGGCCGATAATCTCGAACCGGTCCAGGGCCAGGGCGGCTCCCGCCAGGAAGCGGAAAAATCGGCGGCGCGGACCATGTTGGATACGCTGGAGAAACTTCCCGGCTGGGCCCGGAAGGTGACGTGATATGAGCGGGGGTGAACAGAGCGGCGACGGGCATGACGTGGGGCCGGAACGTTGTGGCTTCGTCGCCCTTTTGGGCGCGCCCAACGCCGGAAAATCCACCCTGACCAACGCTCTGGTCGGCAGCAAGGTTTCCATCGTCACGCCAAAGGTTCAGACCACCCGGGCTCGGATCACCGCCATTGCCATTCACGGCAATGCCCAGATCGTTTTCGTGGATACCCCCGGTATTTTCGCCAAAACCAAACAACGGCTGGAAAAGGCCATGGTGGCGGCGGCCTGGAGCGGCGCCGAGGATGCCGATATCCGTGCCGTGCTGGTCGATGCGGACCGCGGTATGGACGGCAATACCAGGGCCATTATCGCCGGCCTGAAAAAGGCCGGGATGAGAGCGATCCTGGTGATTAACAAGATCGACCTGGTGCGCCGCGACAGCCTGTTGGCTCTGGCTGAGAAACTGCACGGCGAAGGCGTCTTCGAAGAGGTCTTCATGATCTCCGCCCTGAAGGGTGACGGTGTGGCGGACCTGTTGGCGGCCCTGGCGGCGCGGTTGCCCACAGGTCCATGGCATTATCCCGAGGATCAGCTTGCCGATATTTCCGAGCGCCTTCTGGCGGCGGAAATCACCCGGGAGAAATTGTTCCTGCGCCTGCATCAGGAACTGCCCTATGCGGCGACGGTGGAGACGGAGTCATGGAAGACCGTGCGCGGCGGCGCCTTGCGCATCGAACAGGTGATCTATGTGCGCCGGGATACGCAAAAGGCGATCGTGTTGGGCAAGGGCGGACAGCAGATCAAACAGATCGGGGCCGAGGCGCGGGCCGAGCTGGCGGAGATTTTCGGCTGCACGGTGCATCTGTTCCTGTTCGTCAAGGTGCGCGATAATTGGCAGGACGATCCGGAGCGCTATCGCGAGATGGGTTTGGATTACCACCGCTAGATCTTCGGTGCGAGGGAGTAACGTATGCAACGCGAAGGTTCCCAGGGTTTGATGGCCTTTTGGGCCGACATAGACGAAGCCGACAGGCTGCGTTTTCAGGAATGGCACAATTGCGAACATATCCCGGAGCGGATCTCCATTCCCGGTTTCAACGTCGGCAGGCGCTATCGCGGCCTGGCTGCGGCACCGACATTCCTGATGTTCTACGAGACCGATACCGCGTCCGTATTTGCCTCGGACGCCTATATGGCGCGTCTGAACGACCCCACGCCGTGGACCAGGGAGGCCCTGACTTACTTCCGCAATCCATCGCGCAATATCTACGCCCTGCTGGCGGAAAGCGGCCAGGCCGCGGCCATGGAAGCGCCCTATATCCAGACGTTTCGGTTCAATATGGCGGAGGACGCGGTCAATCGGCTGGCACGGGATTGGCTGCCCGCGGTTGGCGCCATGGAGGGCGTGCACCGGGTGCGTCTCTACGCCGTGGACGAGGCGATCTCCGGTATCATGACGTCCGAGCGGCAGATCTATGGCGGCGGGCCGGGACAGCAGAAGTATCTGGTCATGATCGAAGCCGCCCGGGCCGATAGTGCCGGCGGGAAGGGTGAATTGTCCGCGGCGGAGGATCTGTTCGCCGACGGCTTCTGGCTGGAAATCGCCCTGTATCCCGCGTCATGAGTACGGAATTCCTGATTACCTCGTTCATCGTCGTGATCGCACCCGGCACCGGTGTGCTCTACACCCTGGCCCATGGTCTGTCGCGCGGTGCCTTGGTCAGCGTGGTTGCCGCGTTCGGCTGCACCCTCGGCATTCTGCCCCATATCGCGGCCACGGTGCTTGGTCTGGCGGCGTTGCTGCATGCCTCCGCCCTGGCCTTTGAGATCATCAAGTATCTTGGCGTGGCCTATCTGCTTTACATGGCCTGGGGCGTGTTGCGGGAGAAAGGCGCCCTGTCGGTGGAGGCGGAGGTGGACGTCCGCTCCCTGGGCGGCGTCGTGATCAAGGGCATCTTGATCAATATCCTCAATCCGAAACTGTCCATGTTCTTTCTGGCCTTTCTGCCGCAGTTCATCTCGCCGGACGCCGACGGTGCGGCCTGGCGGATGTTGGGCCTGGGCGGTGTCTTCATGGCCATGACCTTGGCTGTGTTCATCCTGTATGGCCTGTTCGCCGCCGCCGTGCGCGACAGTATCATCACCCGGCCACGGGTCATGGCTTGGTTCCGCTACGCCTTTGCCGGCGCCTTTGTCGGCCTGGGCCTGAAGCTGGCCCTGGCCGGGCGCTGAGCTATACTTCTTCCAGCCAGGCGTTAAATTTCGGCGCGCGCTTCTCGACGAACGAGGCGACACCGTCGCGGGCGTCCGGGTGGTGGTCGACCACGGCTGTCTTGGCGGCGATTTCATCGCAGGCCTGTTCGAAGGTCAATTCCGCCGCATTGTAGATCGAGCGCTTTAGCAGGCGCATGGCGACCTGCGGTCCATCGGCCAATTCCCGCGCCAGATCGCCTGCCGCCTGGGACAGTTGATCACCGGGTACGACCTCATGCACCAGGCCCAGATCCAGTGCCTCGGCGGCCGTGACAATGCGTTTGCGCATCAGGAAGTCCAGGGTCTTGGCCAGGCCCATGTGCTGCACCAATAGATGCTGGCCGCCTTCGTCGGGCAGCAGGGCGAAACGCAGCGTGGCGCTGCCCAGCCTGGCTTCCTCCGCCGCGATGCGGAAATCGCAGGCCAGGGCCAGGGTAAAGCCGGTCTGGATGGCAACGCCGTTAATGGCGGCGATGGTGGGCTTGTCGATGGTGCGGATAACCCGGTTCAACTCCTGGGAGATCATACGCAGGCCATCATAAGTGCCGATACCGTTGTCATGACCGGGCGGAATGGGCGGGACCAGGCCCGGTTCGGCCCGCAATCCCTCGCTATAGGCCTTCAGATCGTCGCCGGCGCAAAAGCCACGGCCCGTGCCCGTGAAGACGATGATGCGCACCGCGTTGTCCATCTGCGCCTGCATCAGGGTTTCCACCAGATCGCGCTTCACGGCAGAGGTCATGCCGTTCAGGCGCTCCGGCGTATTGAAGGTGATCCAGGCAATGCCCGGCTCTTCCAACCGGACGTCAAAGCCGCGAAATGTTCCTGTCTGCATTGCTTCCTCCAATTTTCAATTGTGGTTTTATTTGATCCTAGCGGCCTTGGCCGGATCTTCCCACCAGGTTTCCAGACGGTAGCCATAGACCGGGGTCTTTTCCGGCCGGCCAAAACGATCCCAAAGGGCGACTCGGTCCGCCTTCAGATGAAACAGCGGAATGACGTAATGGCCCCATTGCAGTATTCGGTCCATGGCCCGCACGGCGGCGACCAGGCCGGCTCGGTCGGAGGCATCGGAGATCCTTTTCACCAGGTCATCGATTGCGGGCACCTGGATGCCGGGATAGTTGCGCGTGCCCTCGCGCTTGGCCGCCTCCGTACCCCAGTAGAAGGCCTGCTCGTTGCCAGGCGACAGGGAGGGGTCCCACAGATAGATCATGGCGTCGAAGTCGTAGGTGTTGGTGCGCTGTTGATATTGCGCCGAGTCCACCGTGCGTACTGATACCTCGATGCCCAGCTTTTTCAAATTCCTGGCCAGATGCAGGGCCAGTTTTTCGTTGCTCCGGCGCAACAGCATGATTTCGAATTTGAACGGCTTACCGCTCTTGTCGTGAACCAGTTTCAGGTCCTTGATGCGCCAGCCCGCATCTGCCAACAATTTGCGTGCCGTGCGCAGATTGCCCCGCAGGCGGCCACTGCCGTCGGCGCTGGGCGGGGCATAGGCCTTGGTGAATACTTCATCGGGCAGGCTGTCACGATAGGGCGCCAACAGGGTCAATTCGGCGGGCGAGGGCAGGCCGGTGGCGGCCAGCTCCGAATTCTCGAAATAACTCCGCGTGCGCTGATAGGCGCCGTGGAACAATGTCCTGTTCAGCCATTTGAAATCGATGACATGGGCCATCGTCTGGCGCACTCTTCGATCCTGAAAGACAGCGCGGCGGCTGTTCAGGGCAAAGGCATACATGCCCGCCGGGCGGCCATGTTCAAACTCCACCAGCCTGACCTTGCCCTGGCGCCGGGCCGGAAAATCGTACGACTGGGCCCACAGCTTCGGATCGGTTTCCACCCGCATATCCACCTTGCCCGCCTTGAAGCCTTCCAGCATGGCGCTGTCATTGCGGTAGTAGTCATAGCGGATGATATCGAAATTGTTCTGGCCCTTGCCGCTGGGCAGATTTTTCGACCAGTGGTTCCTGATCCGCCGGTATTGCACGGACCGGGCCGGATCCACCTTGTCCACCAGATAGGGCCCGCTGCCCATCAACGGCGTCAGGGAAACCCGGTCGAACTCACGGCCCTTGAACCAGGCGCGGGAGAGGATGGGCATCATGCCCATGATCAGGGGCAGTTCCCGGTTGCGGTTGTCCTTGAAGCGGAAGGTGACGCTTCGCGGCCCGGGACGTTCAATCGTGGCCACCTGACCGTAATAAAAGCGGTGGTTGGGCCGGCCCTCGTCACGCAGGATCTGCAAGGAGAAGATCACATCCTCGACGGTAATCTCGCTGCCGTCA
>JASLLM010000215.1 GCA_030747035.1 Alphaproteobacteria bacterium
GCTTCATGCTTTCGTGCTTCAATATCCTCGTCCATCATGGCTTCCAACTCATGGGGGTTTTCCGTCCCCATGGTGATCAGCCGCAAGGTGTCGCAGAGAAAATCAGAGGCATCATGGTTTTTCATGAACGTGGGATAGTTGGCGAAGATGGTGCTGTCTTCCGGGTTCTCAATATGAGCTTCCAAGGCCAGGGCGCCCTTGCTCTTGGCCAGCTTGAACAGGGAGAATTGCAGGCAAAGCAGTTCCACATAATCCTGCTTGTTGTAAGGAGAGCTTTTCAGCAACCGGGCCAGGTGTTTGCCCGTGGCCACGGTCACCTCTTTGGGATTGGAGATAACGAATCCGCCCAGGGCCGCGCCCAGGATGATCAGAAACTCCAACGGTTGCCACAGCACCCGAAGATCGCCATGGGGCATGTATCCGCCCGCGACAGAACCGAACACAATGACCAATCCGATTATAAAAAACATATCTCGCCCATCAATATGAAGCCCGGAAACCAAGCATTGCCGGCGGCGCTTATGATGACAGCGCAACCGAACCTGGATGCTCGCGAGATAAGGTTAAGATAGCGTTAGTTTGGCGCAGATAAGTGCTGTTTCCTGCTCGCATAATTTGCCTGCCGTCGTGGCTTGACCGGAAATGCGTGCCATGGTCGGGATACGGCATATATGAATTTATAGCGCCAATTTTGTTTAATCGTTCTAAAATGGCATAATTTGCGCATGTGGGGATGTCGGCAGGCGGCAATTGGGGAGCAAAAAATTGAATATGAGCATTGATCCACGGGCTTTTCGCGATGCCATGGGCTGTTTTGCATCCGCCGTTACGGTAATTTCAACCACCACCGAAAGCGGGGAGGCCATCGGCGTGACCGTGAATTCCTTCAACTCCGTCTCCCTGGAGCCGCCCCTGGTCTTGTTCTGCCTGGGGCGGGAAGCCACCAATTTCGATCATTTTCTGGCCTCGGGCCGGTTTGCGGTCAACATCCTGCGCCAGGATCAGGACGACATTTCTTCCGGCTTCGCCTCGGACGGCGGCAACTATTTCCGCAATTTGGACAGCGGCATTTCCGCCTTGGGCAATCCGCTGGTGCCCGATACCCTGGCCATGTTCGACTGCGAGCTCGAAGCCGTGCACGAGGGCGGCGATCATGTCATTTTGGTCGGCCGGGTCAATGAATTGCGCCATGATCCCGAAGGCGATCCGCTGCTGTATTACCGTGGCCGCTACAGCGCCGTCGGAACCTAGGTTTGATCAGCCCGCGTCCGGGGTATCGATCAATTCCCGCACCTTGTAGCCGGCGGCACTCAACGCCGAACTGATCTCCTGGATATGATCCCGGTCGCGGGTTTCCAGAACCAGATCCAGTTCCGCCAATTTGGCCGGCACGCCGGGAAAATTGCGCTGATGCTGGACCTCCAGAATATTTCCCCCCGCGTCACCGACCAACTGCGCCACCTTGGCCAAGGCGCCGGGGCGGTCACTGATTTCCACCCGCATCCGGGTAATTCGCCCTTCCCGGATCAGGCCGCGCATCAGGATCGATGACAGCATGCGGGTATCGATATTGCCGCCGCACAGAATCAGCCCGACCGTACGGCCGCGAAAACGGTCCGGATTGGCCAGCAATGCCGCCAGACCGGCAGCCCCCGCCCCCTCGGTAACGGTTTTCTCGACCGTGATCAGCAGATCGATGGCGCGTTCGATATCCTGTTCCGAAAGCAGCAGAATGTCGCTGACCAAATCGTCGATAACGGGCAAGGTCAGCGTGCCCGGTTGCGCCACCGCGATACCTTCGGCAATAGTCTGGCCGCCGCAATCGTTGGCCAGGCCGTGACGGGCCTGATAGGCGGAGGGGTAGAGTTCGCTTTCAACGCCGATGATCTCCATCTCGGGCTTGACCGCACGGGCGGCGATGGCGTTGCCGGCGATCAGGCCGCCGCCGCCGATCGGCACCACCAGGGTGTCAATCCCGGGCGCGGCCTCCAGCATCTCCAGCGCGACCGTGCCTTGGCCGGCGATGATCGCCAGATCGTTGTAGGGATGGATGAAGGTCAGATTTCGCTCGGTCTGTATCGCCTGGGCACTGATCGCGGCCTCGTCCACCGTCTCGCCCCTCAATACGACCTCGGCGCCCAGTTCGCGGGTCTGGCGGACCTTAACATTCGGCGTCGGCACGGGCATGACGATGGTCGCGGGAATACCGAGGCGCTGGGCATGATAGGCCACACCCTGGGCATGGTTGCCGGCGGAATTGGCGATCACCCCCCTGGCCCGCTCCGACGGCGCCAGCTGCAACAGTTTGATCAGGGCGCCCCGATCCTTAAAAGAGCCGGTAAACTGCAGATTTTCAAACTTCAGGAAGACCTCCGCCCCGGTGATCCGGGACAGGGTGAGGGAGTGGGCACAAGGCGTTTCGACCACGATACCGGCCATTTCGTCCCGGGCCCGGCAGATATCCTCGTAACTGACCTGTTGCATGCGTGCCTCCGCCATCAATGCCCTTGAAAAATAGCAAATTGACGGCGAACTTGCACTTTTGCCCTTCCGACCGCCACAATAAGCTCCATGATGGTCATGGATCCCAATTGGCAAATGTGGGCCACCTTCGCGTTGATCGCCGGCGCGATCGTGCTCTATGCCACCGAGCGTTTTCCCCTTGAGCAGACATCGCTGGCCTTGCTGGCGGCATTGCTGCTGCTGTTCCATTTCGCGCCGCTTGAAGCGGACGCCGGGGTCCTGGATGCCCGCGCCCTGTTGGCCGGATTCGCCGATCCCGCCCTGATCGCCGTGCTGGCCCTGATGGTGGTGGGACAGGGGTTGATCCGGACCGGGGCGCTGGATGAATCAATCCGGGTCATGAGCAGCCGGTTTCAACGCAACCCGGCCCTGACCCTAACCTTGACCCTGGTGGTGATCGCCGCCTTGAGCGCCTTCATCAACAACACCCCCATTGTGGTCATTTTCATTCCCGTCATGGCAACGATTGCCGAGCGTCTGAACCGGGGGCCGTCGCGCCTGCTGATGCCATTGAGTTTCGCCGCCATACTGGGCGGCATGGTGACGCTGATCGGCTCTTCCACCAATCTGCTGGTCGCGGGCGCCGCCGCGGGCATGGCGCAGCCCGCCATCGGCTTTTTCGACTTCGCGGCACCGGGCGGAGTGCTGGCGGCGGTGGGTCTGGCCTATGTGATCTGGGTGCTGCCGCGCCTGCTGCCCGAACGCGCCTCCATGGCCAGTGAAATGGCGGGCGAGGGCAAACAGTTCATCGCCCAGATTGCCGTTCGCCCCGGCAGTCCCCTGGTCGGTCAATCCGCCGTGGCCGGCATGATCCCGCATCTGAAGGGCATGACGGTGCGCCTGATCCAACGGGGCGAGGAAAGCCACCTGCCGCCATTCGAGGATGTACTGCTGCAACCCGGCGATACGGTGGTTGTGGCCGCCACCCGCGCCCTGTTGACCGAGGCGCTTGCCCGAACCCCGGAATTGGCCGAGATCGACGCCGACGGCGGCGAGGCAGGTGAAGCAGGCGACAGTATGCTGGCCGAGGCCATGGTGACGCCGGCCTCACGCGTGATCGGGCGCAATCTGCGCCTGGTCGGCTTTCATTACCATACCGGCTGCGTCATTCTGGGCGTGCAACGGCGCTCCCGCATGATGCGGGGGCGGATGGAAGATATCCGCCTGGAAGCGGGCGATGTGCTGTTGGTATTGGGACCGCGGGAGCGGGTCACGAACCTGCGTTTTAGCCGCGAGGTGCTGCTGATCGAATGGTCGGCGCTGGAGCTGCCCTCGCGGCATCACGCCAAGCGGGCCTTGGCCGTCTTCGCCGCCGTGGTCGCCGTGGCCGCGACCGGTCTGGTGCCCATCGCCATCGCCGCCGTGGCCGGCGCCCTGGGCATGATCACCCTGGGCTGCCTCAACGTGCGTCAGGCGGCCCGCGCCGTGGACCGCCGGGTCGCCATGCTGGTCGCCGCCGCCCTGGCCATGGGCACGGCCCTGCAGGCCACAGGGGGCGCCGCCTATCTGGCCCAGCAGATGATCACCACCCTGTCGGATCTGGGACCGGCGGTGCTGTTATCCGCCATGTTTGCCCTGGTTGCGGTGATGACCAATGTGCTCTCCAATGCCGCGACCGCCGTCCTGTTCACGCCCATTGCCATCAATACAGCCCTGGCCCTGGGGGTAAATCCAACCGCCTTCATCCATGCCGTGATTTTCGCGGCCAACTGCTCCTTCGCCACGCCCATGGGCTATCAGACGAATTTGCTGGTGATGGGGCCGGGTCACTACAAATTTAGCGACTATCTGCGCGGGGGAACGCCGCTGATCGTGCTGATTTGGCTTGCTTTTTCCGTTCTGGCACCGTCGTATTACGGAATCTGAAAGATATTTTTGCGTAAATCCAGGCCATGAAACCGTTTTCACCGCAAACATTGACCTACTTCTTCCTCTCCCGGGCCTCGGCTTGTCCGTATATCCCCGACCGGGTGGAGCAGATGGTGTTCACGGATCTGTCCTCGGCCGGTGCGCCGCGGGAATTGCACGACCAGCTATCCCGCTCCGGATTTCGCCGCAGCCAGGGCATCGCATACAAACCAAACTGCCCTGAATGTCAGGCCTGCCGGGCCGTCCGCGTGCCGGTTGCGAAATTTTCGCCAGGGCGCGGCCTACAGCGTATCGCACGGCGCAGCGCCGGCGTCAGCGCCACGGTCATGGCCGCCAAGGGGCGGGGCGAGCACTATGCCCTGTTTCACCGCTATGTGCGTTCCCGCCACGGCGACGGTGGCATGGCGGGGATGAGCTTCGACGACTACCTGGCGATGGTGCAGGACACGCCTGTACCCTCCGAGTTGATTGAATTCCGCACCGAGGACGGCGAGTTGTACGGCGTCTGCCTGACCGATCTGCTGGATGACGGCCTGTCCCTGGTCTACAGCTTTTTCGATCCCGACATGGCGGCCCACAGCCCCGGCAAATACATCATCCTGTGGCACATGGAAGAAGCCAAACGGCGCGGATTGCCCTATGTCTACCTCGGCTATTGGATCGAGGAGAGCCGCAAGATGGCCTACAAGGCCCGTTTCCGCCCGCTGGAAGCCCATGGCCCGAATGGCTGGGAACCGCTATAAACGTCCACTTCCCGTCACCCGTCAGGAATTGCAGATTTGTAAGGAGACCGCGTCATGACGTTCGCTCATATTCTTGTGGAGCGCGATGGCCCCGTTGCCACCATCACTCTGAACCGCGCCGATGCCATGAACGCCCTGACCCCGGAGATGCTGGGCGAGGTCGATGCCGCCCTGAACGAAATAGCTGACGACGACGCCGTCAATGTGGTGGTGATGACGGGCGCCGGCCGGGCCTTTTGCGCCGGCGTCGACCTAAAGGCGCTGCAGGCCAGGGGCGTTGATCTTTCGGCCGGCAACGTGGGGGATAAGTTGAACGACGCCGCCCGCCGGGTCCTGGAACGGATCGAAGGGATGCCGCAAGCCACCATCGCCAAGGTCAATGGCTTTTGCTTCACCGGCGGCATGGAATTGATGCTGGCCTTTGACATCGTGATCGTGGCGCGGGAGGCCAAGCTGGGGGATACCCATGCGGTGCTGGGCTTCCGGCCCACATGGGGCATGACCCAGCGTCTGCCGCGCAAGGTGGGCGCCATGCGG
The DNA here is from genome assembly GCA_030747035.1 of Alphaproteobacteria bacterium. Lineage (GTDB taxonomy): Bacteria > Pseudomonadota > Alphaproteobacteria. The sequence goes on from JASLLM010000215.1 coordinate 5,673, forward strand.
GCCAAGGAACTGTCCTTCACCGCCCGCACCATCAGCGGCGAGGAGGCAGCGGCCATGGGCATGGCGCTGGAGGCGGTGCCAGGGGCCGAATTGGATGGCCGCGTCGATGAACTGGCCGCCGCCATCGGCCGCAACAGCCCAGGCTCCATCCGCGCCTACAAGGACCTGTACGCCCAGGCGGAGAACAGCGGCCTGGACAATGGCCTGAATTACGAGCGGGAAACCGCCTATGAAATTCCCGACGTGGGCCGGCGTCTGGGCGATTTCATGGCCAAACTGGGCGGTAAGGGTTAGCTATCGCCATGCCGAACCAACCGCATGTGCATCATGTGGACGAGGTTGCCTGGGAAACCCGTCCGGGGCGCACGGACGGGGTCCGCTGGAAGCTGCTGGTGGACGGGGACCGCACCCCCAGCCACGGCATCAGCATGGGCATTCTGCAATTTCCCCCCGGCACGGAACTGGCACCGCATCACCATACGCCGCAGGAGATCTATTGGGTGCGCGAGGGCGAGGGCGAATTGCTGATCGGCGGTAGGAAGCAAAGAGTCGTGCCCGGGTCGATCATCTACATCCCCGAAAACCATGTGCACGGCATCGCCAATATTGGCGCCACGCCCCTGACCCTGATGTGGGTCTTCCCGACCGACACCTGGGCCGAGGTGGAATATCTGTTCGAATAGGTGCCGTCTGCCGGCGCCGCTGGCTTTCCTGGGCGCGGCCAAGTCCCGAAACCGCGCATAGGGTAAAAAATCATTAACCATTTTTATTAAGGGGCTGACCCAGATAACGCCAATGAGGTGTTATTATGGTCCGCATGCGGAAGAGCAGATTGATCCAGGCAAAA
>JASLLM010000216.1 GCA_030747035.1 Alphaproteobacteria bacterium
CTCTGGCAGGTCACCAATGACGCCTCCATCAATCACAATTTCTATTTTCTGACACCGTCGATGACGCCGGATGGCGCCTCGGTGCTGTTCGCTTCCAACCGCGGCGGTGCCACCAATTTCTACCAGGCCGGCTTTCCCCAAGGGGACATCCGGCAATTGACCGATGGCGACGAGATCCATGGCTATTCGGCGACCCTTGGCGGCAATGGCGCGACGCTCTACTTCAGCCAAGGCGGGGAAGTCCGGGCCCTTGATATGACGACCCTGGAAGAGCGGGTGCTGGCTGATTTTGGCGCTGCTTCGCTGGGTGAATGCAGCCTGAACGCCACGGAAAGCCTGTTGGTCACGGCGCTGAAACGGGACGGCGCCTTTCACCTTGCCGTTGTTGCCACCGACGGCACGGACAGCCGGATCATCAAGACCTCCGAGCGAACTCTGATCCATCCCCAATTCCACCCGAGCCAAGCGGACCTGATCGCCTATTCATCCGATCCGGCGCCGCGCATGCGGATGATCCGTGCCGATGGCCAGGGCGATGAGCTGCTTTGGCAACATGGCAACGATGAATTCATCGTGCACGAGACTTTCTTGGGCGATGACGAACTGATCCTGGTGCGCTGGCCATACGCGTTGTAACGTTTTTCCCTCGCCTCGCGCCAGATGACCGAAGTCGCCGCGTTCAACGCCTGGCATATCGCCCCGACCCGGGATGGCCGCTATCTTGTCGCCGACACCGTGCATCCCGATATCGGCCTGCAACTGGTCGGGCTGGAAAGCGGCCTGAAGACGACCCTGTGCCTGCCCCAAAGTAGCAGCCAGGGCAGCCAGTGGCGGCACGACCGATATGCCGAAGCTTCCGCCTGGGCCCCGAAAACGCAGGACGACGAGATGGAGACGGATGCCCTGTCCTGGATGGAAATCGGCACCGATACGGTTTACGGCCCGCAATGGAGCCATCCTCACCCGGCCTGGAGCCATGATGAGCGCTATGTGGTCTACACATCCGACCACGGCGGTGCCGCCCAGGTCCATGTCGCCGAAGTGCCGGAGAGGCTGCTCAATGACCTCATCGGGTCCAGCGCGGCTGGGTCCGGCGCTGCGGCCCGCTGATGCAGCCTGAACTGTCAACCGCGCGTCTGCATCTGCGGCCCTGGCGGCTTGATGATCTGGAATTCTGTGTCGCCATGAACATGGACCCGGAGGTGGGCCGCTATCTGTTTCCCCATGGCCCACCGGTCGAGGCCGAACAGCGGCGGGCCTGGCGGGAGAGGATAACCTCCGGCTGGCCGCGACAGGGCGGCATCTGGGCCGTTGAATGGGCCGGCAAGGGCACGATGCTGGGTTGGTGCGGATTGTTCCCGCTTGAAGACTCCGGTCTGATCGAAATCGGCTATCGCTACATCACCGCGGCCTGGGGCCAGGGCGTGGCCACGGAAGCCGCGGTAGAGGTTCTGGATCATGGCTTCGGGGAATTTGCCTTCGACCCCATCGTTGCCGTCACCCATCCCGACAACACCGGCTCACAAAAGGTGCTGCGGAAAATCGGTCTGCGGCCCGGCGGTTTGCGGTTCCAATATGGCATGGACCTGAGTTTCTTTTCCTTGAACCGGGGCGACTATCTTATTTCTCGATAAAGGAACGCCCGACAAGCTGGCGGTGCACCTGGTTGGTGCCTTCATAGATCTGCGTGATCTTGGCGTCCCGCATGTAGCGCTCCACCGGATAATCCTTGATGTAGCCATAGCCGCCGAATAACTGCACCGCATCCGTGGTGATCTGCATGGCCAGGTCCGAGGCGCGCATTTTCAGCATGGAGGCTTCGATGCCGATATCCTCCTCGCCCGCATCAAGCATGGCGCCGACCCGCCATAGCCAGTTTTCGCACAGGACCAGATCGGTGGCCATGTCGGCCAGCATGAACTGGATGCCCTGAAACTCGATAATATTGCGCCCAGACTGTTGCCGCTGATTGATGTAGCTGACCGCATCTTCAAAGGCGGCGCGGGCAATACCTAGGGCATGGGCGCCGATGGAGGGGCGGGATTCATTCAGGGCGGAAAACAGAATTTTTAGCCCATCGCCGGGTTCGCCCAATAGATTGGCGCGGGGCACGCGGACATTGTCGAACGACAGTGGAACGATGGGGGCGGCACGCTGGCCCATCTTGTCCTCTTCGCCGCCGATGGTCAGGCCCTCGGTGCCTTTTTCGATGACAGCGATGGAGATCGAGGCCCGGTCATTGTCGATTTCCGACCACTTGCCGAAGACGCCATAAAATTCCGCATGATTGCCGCAGGTGATGAAGATCTTGGAGCCGTTAATGATGATGTCATCGCCGTCAGGCGTGAACCGCGTCTTCATGCTGGTCGCGTCCGAGCCGGCGGAGGGTTCGGTGATGCAGAGCGAAACCATGCCGCCATCGACGATCTTCGGCAACAGCCTGGTCTTTTGTTCATGGGAGGCGAAATTCAGAAATGGTTTGACCGCATGAAAAGTGTTGGCCCAGACCATGGCTGTGGAGGCGCAGGCCTTGGCCATTTCCTTGACCACGGCGAGATAGCTGACATAGGACATCTTGCCGCCGCCATACTCGTTGGGAAGGAACATGCCGTTCAGGCCCAGCTTGGTGATCTCGGCGACATTGTCCCAGGGAAATTCACCGCTTAGATCGTAGGTGGCGGCGCGGGGCTGCAAATGATCCCGGCATAGGGCACGCACGGCATCCAGCAGCAGGCGTTCCTCCTCCGACAATTCAAGACCAGCGTCGAGGCGATTGAGGACTTCCATGGCGTTTCCTATTGGTTGATGTTCTGGGCGCCATCCATGACGATGGTCTCGCCGGTCAGGCTGGGCAGATCTTCCGTGGCCAGTATGGCGACCAGGCGGGCGACCTCGCCAATACTGGCGGCCTCGCCCGTCGGTATGCGGCGGCGGATGAAGGCCTGAAAACTTTCGTGCGCCATATATTCGGCGTTTAGGTCCGTCGCCACGAAACCGGGTGCCACGTCCAGCACACGGATTTTGTCACGGGCCCATTCCACGGCCAGGCTGCGGGTCAGCGCGCCCAATGCCGCCTTGGAACAGCAATAGGCCAGGTTCCGTTGGATTCCCAGGCGGTCATAGAAGGAGCCGATGTTGATAATCAGACCGCCGCCATTCGCGGTCATATGGGGATAGACCTCGCGGCAGGCCACGAATGGACCGGTGATGTTGGTGGCCAGGGTTTGTTCGAACTCGGCCTTCGGCAGCTCCGAACTGACACATTCGACGTGCATGCCGGCATTGTTGATCAGCACGTCAATCCGCCCGGCCTGTTCAGCCAGCGCCGCCATCGCGGCCGCGATCTGCGCTTCGTCCTCCATATCGCAGACCAGGTTGATCAAGTTGCCGGACACTTCCCGGTCCTCCGGCCCCTGGCCCTTTCGCGACAGGCAGCCGATGGTGTGGCCGCGCCCGGCCAGTTCCGCCACCAGGCCCGAGCCGATACCCCGGCTGGCACCGGTAATGGCGATGACCTTGCTGTCGGTCATGCCTAGCAATCCTTGAAGGTCGGTTTGCGCTTTTCCAGAAAAGCCGTCGCGCCCTCGGTCGAATCCTCGCCCTGGAAGGCCAGAGTGTTCAAATCCCGCTCGATCATCAGCCCTTCCGCCAGGGCGGTCTGATCGGCGCGCAGCACGGCCTCGCGGCCATAACGCAGGACAGGCAGGGAGAAGGAGGCGAATTCACGGGCATAGGCAACGGCACCGTCCACCGCCGGGGCTTCCACCAGGCGGTTGATCAGGCCCATGCTCAAGGCTTCTTCGGCATCAACCATGCGGCCCGTCATGACCATGTCCAGGGCGCGGCCCTGGCCCACCAGACGCGGCAGGCGCTGGGTGCCGCCATAACCGGGTATCAGGCCCAGCTTAATCTCCGGCACGCCCAGCTTGGCGTTCGCCGTGGCCACGCGCAGGGTACAGGCCGTGGCCAACTCCAAACCGCCGCCCAGGGCGAAACCGTTGATCACGGCCACGGATGGTATGGTCAGGCTGTCCAGTTTGGCGAAGGTATTCTGACCAAGCTCTGTCGCGGCGATGGCTTCGACGATGTTGCGGCCCATGAATTCGGAGATATCGGCGCCGGCACAAAAGGCCTTTTCCCCGGCACCCGTTATCAATAGGGCCCGGGCGTCGGAGGCGGCGGCCTCGTCAATCGCAGCACCGATATCCTTGACCACCTGGACGCTCAAGGCGTTCAGGGCTTCCGGCCGGTTCAGGGTGATCAGGGCGAATTCCTCGATCCGCGTGTATTCTACGGGCATGGCGTCTACTCCTCGATACGATCCCAACCATGTTTATAAGTCCGCCATGGAATGGGGACAAGGCGGTGGACTATAGCGCGGCTATTTCCTGGCGCAGTTCGGCCAGCAGATCGCCGCTCTTGCCAAGGTGCATCGCCTCCGCCTCCAGGATTGCGGTGAAAGCCCTCTTCTTCAGGGCCCGCACATTGAGGCTCTTGGCGGCACCTTCCAGCTTGGCGCTGCTGACGACGATGTCGATCAGCCGCTCCGCTCCATGCAGGCGGCCCCACAAATAGTCGTTTTCCCGGTGCCGGCGGCTGAAGAAGGCGGCGAAATGGCCCAGGCCCACGCCTTTTAGAATCTCTTCGCCGCCACCGCTGTGCAGGCTGTCGGCATCGTCGGGGGAAATCCGGTCGACGCGGATTTCGTCGAACTCACCAACATCGCGCCATGAGGTCACGGTGAAGGCCAGCACATCCCAGAAGGCAAAGCCGAGAAAACTGTTCAACAGCCCGCGCCGCGCCTGTTCCGGTAAATCAGCCTCGCTGGCCTGGTCCAACACCTGGTCGACCCGCTGGCCTACGCCGCTCAGGCCGAAATCGTCCGCTAACAGACCAATCAGGGCGGCGATATTGTCCTCCCGCCCGGCTGCTATGGCCATGGCCATTTCCCGGCAGCGGCGGCTCATCACCCCGGCGTCACGGCAGCGGCGCAAGTCTTCCAGCAGGTCATAGATCCGCCCCTTGATAAGGTCGAGCGAGGCCGCCGCCTCATCCGTGCCAAGATATCCGTACATCTCATTCAGGCCGCGAACCACGAAGCGCAGCCGCCGGGCCCGGTAGTCCGCATCCAGGCCGCGCAGAAAAGCCGACTGGGCCGCTTCGTCGCCGCTTTCGCTGTCGGGATAAACCTTGGCGGTGGTTGCCCAGTCCCGCAGCCGAGCGGCCCAGGTTTCCTTGGCGCTCTGGGCCTGGGCGGCGGATGGGACCGTGGCCAGAATGCCGGCCAGTTGTTCAATGACGGCCTCGATCCGCAAGCGCAGATAGCCTTCATAGGCATAGCCGGAACGCTCCGCCGCCAATTCTCCGGCCCTGGCGCGCCAGACCGCGATATTGCCCGCAATGGGCGTCTCGCTGCCGCTGTCGCCCACGACTTCCGCCACCAAGCGGTCGATCTGCGGCATGGCGCTGTCCAATACGGTTTTCAGCCTGCCCACCCGTATATTGAAGCCCCGTATCCAATCCAGTTCGTCGCGGATCGGCTCGTTGCGCGGAATATCGGAAAGGGCGCCCTTCAGGGTGCGCAGCATGGAAGGCGCGCGGCGCGACCGTCCGCCGCCGGCCTGCTCGGGGTCCGGGTCGATATAAACCAGCCGGCGGTCGACCTGGCGGTGGGCGGGACGTTGCTTGATCGATTCAATGGCCTGGGCGAAGGGTTTGTTGTTCAACACGCTGCCGTCGATAAAGGCGGCCTCCTCCGGGTTTTGACCGGCCATGTCATAGGCGGAGAAATTGCCACGCAGAAATTTTTCCCGTCCCGGCCAGCGCGCCTGACGCCGGGCAAGCAGGCGGTCGATTTCGGATATGCGGGCGGGCGGAAAGGCGCCGGGAAAGGATGAGGTCGCCCGCGCGGCGAACACCAATGCGGGCAGGTCAGGGCTATCGAAATCCGAGGACATGTGCTCGCCGGTGAAATGACGGTGGCGGAAATGCAGGGTATGGCGGTGCTCGCGCTCGGTTATCAGGCTGGGGTCATGCAGGGGAATGTGTTGGTCGTAGCCGAAAAAGTCCGTCAGGGTGACGAACAGATCCAACCATTGCCCAGATGGCGTCAGCGAGGCGCGGGCGCGGCCGGCGCTGCCCATGGCCGCCATGGCGTTGTAGAGCGAGTCGCTCAGGGCCAAACCGCCGAATGGGGGGCGAAACCAGCGGGAGCGGATAAACAGGGACAGCTTGTCGCGCATTTCCTGATCGGGCGCCAGACGGGCGATCTTGCGCTGGGAAAAGCCCCAGCGCAGAACCGGGCGCAGGATCCATTTGCTCCACATCGAGGCGCGGCGGTCCGGTGCCAGCAACTTCGAGACATCGGCATTGTCCAGCCACATGCTGCGCAATGGATCGAATGCCAAATCAAGCGCCAGGGCACGGGCCAACAAAATACCGTTGATGCCGCCGGCCGAGGCACCCGCGATGACGTCAACGACGATATGCAGTTCCAACTGCTGGCCGATCTGCCGCA
>JASLLM010000217.1 GCA_030747035.1 Alphaproteobacteria bacterium
TAGGCGTTCAGGCGCTCAATCACCGCATCGACGCCATGCTCCGCCTTGGCGTCGGTACGGGCGATAATGACGAAATCCGGATCCTGCCGCGCCCCCAGGGCGGCATTGAGGCGGGCGACCATTTCCTCCATCGGCACGACCCGCCGTCCGGCCATGCCGCCGCAACGTTTCGGCAGGGCCTGATCCTCGATATGAATGCCGGCAATGCCCGCGCGCTCGAAATCACGCACGGTGCGGTGCACGTTGGTCAGGCCGCCGTATCCCGTATCGGCATCGGAGATTACGGGGACCGGCACGGCGGCGGCGATGTTGCCCGCATGGCTAACGATTTCCGCCTGGCTGGCAAGACCGATATCGGGCATGCCCAGGATCGAGGCCTCCATGCCGAAGCCGGTCAAATACACCGCACCATGGCCCAGCGCATGCACAACGCGGGCCGAGGCACCGTCGTAGGCGCCGGGGATCTGCAAGGTGCCGGGCACGGCAAGCAATTGACGTAGCCGCGTGGTCGGTTTCATGGCGTTGGTCACTCCCTCGCAATATCAAGGCGACCGACACTATCATGCACGGGGCGGACAGTCGCGGACGCGGGTGTAGATCAGAAAGGTCAGTACGGCCATAACGGCGATAAAGCCGAATGCCGCGCGGTAGCCATCGGGACTGGCCTGCCCCGTGGCCGTGGTCGCCACGTTCCCGATCAGGCCGCCGATGGCCATTTGCATCGCCGCGATGGCGATCATGATGCCCGTGTTCACCGTGGTCAGACCGCGCCCGATAAGATGATCCGGCACCATGGCCCGGCCATGGGCCAGCAATATGGTGGGAAATCCGCAGGCCAGGCCCAAGAGCGCCAGCAGGATCGTCACCATGGTCAGGCTGGGCGAAGGAAACAGCGCCAAAGTCGCCATGATCGCCGCGATGGCCGCCGCCCCGCCCAGCACCAGATACTTCAGGGTATTGAGAACCCGGGCGGCCTGACCGTACAGGAAATGCCCGGCCACACCGGAAAATGCCATGAAGATCAGCACGCCGCCCCGTTCGGTCTCGCTCAAGCCATGGACATCGTTCAGATAGGGCCCGCCCCAGATGCCCAGTATGGTATTGCCCGCCGACAGCGCGATGCCGCCTGTTGTGATGACCAGAATACCCGGCGTACGCATCACCTCCCAGGAGCCGGCCAGCACCTCGCGCACGCTTTCCTGCCGCTCCCGTTTCGCCGTGGCATCGACCCCGGGGGGCTGGTCGCGCAGGGTCAGGACCGCCAACAGGGCAATGCAGGCCATGAGAATACCAATCCAAAGGAAGCTGTCCCGCCAACCGATGGCGGTGACCAAAAGGGCCAGCGGAATGGTGGCCAGAAACGTACCCAGCATGGAGAAACTATTCAGGGTGGCGCCCATGGGCGTGAAGCGGACCGGCGGGTAGAACCGCGCGATGATCATAAAGGCACCGGGAAAAATCCCGGCACAGCCCGCCCCCATCATGATTCTGGCCAACAGCATCACCGGCCCGGATGGTGAAAGCGCGAACAGCAGCGTGCCCAGGACCGTAACCAGAAAAAAGCAGCATACCGTAAATCGGGGGCCGAAGCGGTCCAGCATCAGGCCGGTGGGGATCTGCATCACGCCATAGCTGAGGAAAAAGGCGGAGGCGATGGCGCCCAGCATCTCCGGCGCCAGGCCCAGATCAGCGGCCAGCTCCGGCGCCAGCACACCCATGGACGAGCGGATGAAGATATTGGCAAGACCCAGGCCATAGAGCGCCGACATCATCGGCAGCAGCATCGGAACTCTCACGGCAAATCCTAGACGGAACTGAAAAACGCGATTCGCGCGACTGTTGTTCTCCGCCGACAATGCCATGCGACCGCCGTCAGTCAAGCTTTTCGATTGGCGGAACGATTGTGCTAACCTGCGCAAGAACAATAGTCCGCGGGCCCGGCATGGCATAGGGAGAGGGGGAATATTGAAGCGATGAGCGGCCAGCAGTCTGCCGGACGCATGGGGTACGACGGCGTCGCCGTCTGCGTGCCGGTCACCGTCCCCTACAGCCGCTATTCCCTGCGCAGCGCCCATTGGTTTTGCGGCCGCGCCCTGGCGGAGCTGATCCAAACCGCCGGCATTGGCAAGGTTCAGGTCGACGGCTTTTGCATCTCGTCCTTTACCCTGGCCCCCGATACAGCAGTGGGTCTGACCCAGCACCTGGGCGTCTCGCCCCGCTGGCTGGACCATATTCCCATGGGCGGCGCCTCGGGCGCGGTGGCCCTGCGGCGGGCGGCGCGGGCGGTGCAATGCGGCGATGCTGAAATCGTCGCCTGCATCGCCGGCGACACCAACCACGTGGACAGTTTCCGCAAGACCATTGCCTCGTTTTCCCAGTTCGCCAACGATGCCGTCTACCCCTATGGCTCCGGCGGCCCGAATGCCTCGTTCGCTTTTCTGACTGATCACTACATGCGCCAATACGGCGCCAAGCGGGAGGACTTCGCGAAACTGTGCATCGCCCAGCGCGACAACGCCCTGCAGAATTCGAACGCCCTGATGAAGCGGCCGTTGAGCCTGGATGATTACATGGACGCCCGGCCCATCGCCGACCCCCTATGCCTGTTCGATTGCGTCATGCCCTGCGCCGGCGCGGAAGCCTTTCTGGTCATGTCCGCCGACCGCGCCCGGGCGCTGGAACTGCCGTTTGTCGAAATCCTGTCCACCATTGAACGGCACAACGCCTTTCCTGACGATCCGATCCAAATCAGGGGCGGCTGGGCCATGGATGTGGATGGCTTTTATGACCTGGCCGGCGTCGGACCGGAGGATATGGATTTTCTGCAAGCCTATGACGACTATCCGGTGATCTGTTTCATGCAAATGGAGGATCTGGGTTTTTGCAAAAAGGGTAGCGCGGCGGAATTCGTCCGCCGGCACGATCTGACCGCGGGCGGCGATTTCCCATTCAACACTTCCGGCGGGCAGCTTTCCGTCGGGCAGGCCGGCGCGGCCGGCGGCTCCCTGGGCCTGGTTGAGGCGATCCGCCAATTGACGGATCAAAGCATGAGCGCCGTGGTGGAGGGCGCCCGTCACGGTGTCGCTTCCTGTTTTGGAATGATCAACTATGACCGCGGCCTGTGCAGTTCCGCCGCGGTTCTGGCACGGAGCGACCGATGACCGCGCCATTGCCACCGCCCAGGAAAAAGGATCCGGTCGAACGTACCCGCCAACCTACCCTGCCGCCCGGCAACCGCAGCCGCGAGGCTCAGGGGCTGACCGCCATGGCCGCGGTGGGCCGCTTCGCCTTGCAGGTCTGCGCGGGCTGCCGGCAGGTACAATATCCGCCCCGCCAGGTTTGCGCTCATTGTTTGGGCGACGATCTGCCCTGGCGCGATGTGGCGGCCGGCGGCAGGCTGCTGGCGGAAACCAATGTGCATGCCGCCAATGATCTGTTTTTCCGCGACCGCCTGCCCTGGCGGCTGGGCCTGGTGCAATCGGATGCCGGTCCATCGGTCGTCGCACACCTGGCCGAAGACTGCCGGCAGGGTGAGCGGGTCCGCCTGTCCCTCGATCTGGACCGCAGCGGCCATGCGGTGATGAATGCCCAACCGGAAGAACCCGGTCCAAACCTGGAAGATGATGTGCAATTGCGGGAGATGACCATGAATCCGAAAGACCGCCGGGTGCTGATCGTCAACGGCAAGACCGCGCTTGGCCTGGCCTTGGCGCAGGCCTTCAAGACGGCGGGCGCGCGGGAAATATTTGTCGGCCATGCCGAGCCTTGGAAGACCAGCCCGGCCCTTGAGGCTGTGAGAAAAATCGACGGCGTGACCCTGTTCCCCTTGGACGTAACCGATACCGACAGCGTGCAGGAGCTGGCATCGGTGCTGGGCGGCAAGGTGGAGATTATGGTCAACAACAGTTACCACCTGCGGCCGGGAGGTGCCGTCGACCGCATGGACATGAACCTGTCACGCGAGGAAATGGACATCCATTATTTCGGGCTGTTGCGCCTGGCCGGAACGTTCGGCCCGGCCATGCGCGGGCGGGGCGCCGATGGCGATCACGGCGCCTGTGCCTGGGTCAATGTTCTGTCCGCCTATGCGCAGATCAACAATCCCACCTTCGGCACTTATTCGGCCAGCCAGGCGGCGGCCCGTTCGTTGGCGCAATGCCTGCGTGCCGAACTGGCGCCGGGCGGCATCCGGGTGCTCAACACCTTTGTCGGGCCGCTTGACGACGAATGGCACCAAATGGTGCCGCCGCCCAAACTGCCCCCCAACATGGTCGCGGGACGGATAGTCGACGCCTTGAAAAAAGGTCTGGAGGACCTGGCCGTCGGCGCCGTGGCGGAAGAGATCGCCGAACGCCTGGCGGAAAACCCCAAGGAGATCGAACGTGAGATCAAGTCATAGCGGGAAGGATCCCAAAGCATGACCACGGGCGGATTGTTGAACCAACTGATGGGCGGCATACTGGGTAGCGGCATCCAGGTGGTGGATTTGACCATGACCTTGCAGCCGGACGTGCCCACCATCGTCATGCCGCCCGAATTCGGCCAGTCCTGGCCCTTCCGCATGGAGGAAATATCCCGCTACGACCACCGGGGGCCGTTCTGCTATTGGAACAACCTCTCCTGCGGCGAGCACACTGGCACCCATTTCGACGCACCGATCCATTGGGTTTCGGGCAAGGATCTGCCGGAAAACGCCACGGACACCATCCCGGTGGAGAAATTCCTGGCCCATGCCTGCGTCGTGGATTGTTCGGCCCCGGCAGCTGCAGACCCGGACTATTTGTTGACCCAGGAGGCAGTAGAGGACTGGGAAGCGGCTAATGGCAAGATCCCGCCCCGTTCCTGGCTGTTGATGCGCACGGATTGGTCCCTGAAACGCGACCCCGTGGCCTACATGAACATGGCCGAGGACGGCGCCCATACGCCGGGCCCGCACGAGGATCTGATCCCCTGGCTGATCGAGGAGCGGGATGTCATTGGCTTCGGCTGTGAAGCGGTGGGCACCGACGCCGGCCAGGCGGGGCACGCCAACGTGCCCTACCCCTGCCACTATCACATGCACGGCAATAACCGCTTCGGCCTGCCCGCCCTGACCAATCTGGATGCCCTGCCGCCCCAGGGCGCCGTGCTGATCACACCGCCTTTGAAGATCCGCCAGGGCTCGGGCAGTCCGGCGCGGGTTCTGGCCCTGGTTGAAACCACCTGATGGCGATGACGCAAATCCAGCGGGCCGGCGGCGGCAACGTGGGACGGATCTTCGCAGCCCAGGCTCAGCGATATCCCAATGACATCGCGCTATCGGCGGGTGATGAAAATTTGACATACAGCCAATTGAATGAACGGGTTAACCGCCTGGCCAAGCATATGACCGCCAGGGGCGTCGGCCATGGCGGCCGAGTGGGACTGCTGGCGCGCAATTGTATGGCCTTTATCGAAGTGGAACTGGCGGCGGCCAAGATCGGCGCCATCACCGCCGCCATGAACTGGCGCCTCTCGCCCGTTGAGCTGCGCCACTGCATCGATCTGACCACGCCCCATATGCTAATCGTCCAGCCGGACTATCTAGAGCGGCTGGATGGCCTGGATTGTCTGTGTCTCGGCGAACCCTACGAAACGGCCCTGGCCGAAGCGGCCCCGGACGAGCCCCTGGCGGAGGCGGCTGGCGAAGATGGCCTGATCATCATCTTTACCTCCGGCACCACGGGTCTGCCCAAGGGCGCCTTGATCTCTCATCGCGCCATGATCGCGCGTACCGCCATCTATGGCGCCGAGACCGGCGCGCCGGCCAGGGATACCTTCCTCGCCTGGACGCCGTTGTTTCACATGGGCGCCAACGATTTCGCCTTGGCGACCCTGATGCGGGGCGGCAAGGTCATGGTCGTGGATGGCTATCAGCCCGACGAACTGATTACGGCCATCAGGGACGAACGGATGCACTATCTGCCGCTGATCCCCGGCATGATAATGGAGTTCATCGCCGTCCTGCGCCGGGCCGGCGTGCAGCCAAGGGGCATCGGCATGATCGGTGCCATGGCTGACCTGGTGCCGCGGCAGCAACTGGCCGAGATCACCGCATTGCTGGACGCGCCCTATCTGAACACCTTTGGTTCGACGGAAACCGGCATGCCGCCGGCCACGGCCAACTATGTCGCGGTGGGAACGGCACCCACGTCATTGTCGAAGCGGCAAAACGATTTCTGCGAAATTCGCCTTGTCGATGCGGATGACAACGACGTACCGGATGGCAGCCCCGGCGAACTTGCCATTCGCGGGCCGTCCCTTTTCAGCGGCTATTGGAACAACGACGAAGCCAATGCGGAGAGCTTTCGCGGCGGCTGGTTCCACATGGGGGATGTCTTTCGCCGCAACCCCGACGGCAGCCTGGATTTCGTCGACCGGGTCAAATACATGATCAAGTCCGGGGGCGAGAACATCTACCCCGCCGAGATCGAGCAACATATTCTGGCCGATCCGCGTATCGCCGATGCCGCCGT
>JASLLM010000218.1 GCA_030747035.1 Alphaproteobacteria bacterium
GCCATAGCAATGGAGCTGGCGGATCTGGGGGCGAACCTAACCCTTGCCGCGCGGGACCGGGCGGCGCTCGAGCGGCAACGCGATCTGCTCTCCCGGCACGGCGGCAGTGCGGTTGCCGTGCAGGAGATGGATTTGCGCGAGCCAGAATCCATCTCGGAAGCTGTGGCGGCGGCCCGAAACGAACTGGGTCCCATAACAATCCTGATCAACAATGCCGGCGTCGCGCCCTCGGCCCCGCTGGCCAAACTGCAGCTCGATAGCTGGCGCGAAACATTCGACATCAATGTTCAGGCGGCATTCCTGCTCTGCCAGGCGGTTCTCGACGACATGCAGACGCAGGGCTATGGCCGCATGATAAATCTATCTTCCACGGCCGGGCTACGGGGCTATCCCTTCGTCGCGGCCTATGTCGCCTCGAAACATGCCCTGATCGGGCTGACCCGCGCCCTGGCCCTGGAACTGGCCAAGGGACCGATCACCGTCAATGCGGTCTGTCCCGGCTATGCGGAGACCGAGATGGCGCAAAACGCCATCCGGAACATCCAGGAATCCGGCAAGTCGGAGGATGAGGCCCGGGCCATTCTGACGCGCGGCAATCCCCAAGGCCGTCTGATCCAACCCGATGAAGTCGCGGCCACGGTTGGCTGGCTGTGCCTGCCGTCATCGGCATCCATCACTGGGCAGGCCATCGCCGTCGCGGGCGGGGAAGTGATGTAGCCATGGCGGGGGCCATCTCGGCAGATGATTTGGAATCCGGCCTGGACCGCCGCGACAAACCGGAACTGCGCCTTTGGCTGCGTCTTTTAACCTGCACCAATCTGGTCGAAGGCGAGATCCGCCGCAGGCTGCGCCAGGATTTCGCCACCACATTGCCGCGCTTCGATTTGCTGGCGCAATTGGACCGCAACCCCGACGGGCTGACAATGACCGAGCTGTCCAACCGCATGATGGTTTCCAACGGCAACCTGACCGGTCTGGTGAACCGGCTGGTGGCCGAGGGGCATGTGGAACGCCGGCCGGACCCAGACGACGGGCGCCGCACCCGGGCCGCCCTGACCGCCGCCGGCAAGGCGCTGTTCGATACCATGACCCCGGCGCACGAGGCCTGGGTAAACCGCATGCTGGACGGCTTGAGCGAGGACGAGGTTAGGCACCTGCACCAGCTTTTGGGCAAACTGAAATATTCCGCCGGGGCGGCATCATGAGCGGCGCCGCGCCACGGCAGCGCTTGCTGCAGGCTCTCAATATCAACGGCATGGTACTGCCCAACCGGGTCGTCGTGCCCGCCATGGTGACCCGGTTGTCGGGCGAGGACGGCCTGGTCAACGAAGATATCATCGCCCGCTACGTCCGTTATGCGGCCGGCCAGGTAGGCCTGATCGTGGTGGAGGCCACGGCGGTGCACGGCGCCAAGTCCGGGCCGCTGCTGCGTCTGTCCGACGACGCTTTCATTCCCGGCCACCGCGAGTTGACCCGGCGCGTTCATGATACCTCCCCCTCCAAGGTGGTGCCGCAGATCATTCATTTCATGAAGGTGGCGCGCTCCGGCTGGCGGCAGACCATCGAGACGCTGGAGGGGGAGGATATCGACGGCATTGTCCACGACTTCGGCCTGGCCGCCCTGCGCGCCCGGGAAGCAGGTTACGACGGGGTCGAACTGCATGCCGCCCATGCCTATACCCTGGCCTCGTTCCTCTCCCGCCGCAACCGGCGCAAGGACCGCTACGGCGGCCATACCCTGGAGGGACGGTTGGCGCTATTCGGCGATGTCTTGGCGGAGGTTCGAAGCCGGGTGGGGAACGATTTCCCCGTCGGCGTCCGCTTTCTCGCCGAGGAAGCCATCAAGGGCGGTTACGCCCTGCCGGAAGCACAGCAGATTGCCCTGCGCATGGCCCAGCTTGGCGCTGACTATATTTCCCTTTCCGTCGGCGGCAAGTTCGAGGATGCCGAACAGCGCCCCGGCCAGCCATTGTGTCCCTATACCGGTTATTCCGGCGACCGCTGCATGCCCGGTGATTGGTATCCCGCCCTGCCCCATGCCCATCTAGCCGCCGCCATAAAGGCGTATCTGAACGAAAGGGGCCACGGCACACCCGTTATCTCGGCCGGCAAGATCACCGCGCCCGGCGAGGCGGAGGCGCTGTTGCACGACGGTCAGGCGGACTTGATCGGGATGGCGCGGCAGCTTTTGGCGGATCCGGACTGGACCCTGAAGGTCATGCAGGGGCGGGAGGACGAGATCATCCGCTGCGTCTATTGCAACGTCTGCAAGGACCTAGATGAACGCTTCAGGGAGGTTACCTGTTTCCTGTGGCCAAAGAACCATTTGCAGGCGCCGGAAGGGCAGGCCGGAGACACCGCACCCCACTGGCCCGATACCGGCGCCGCGCTGGCGGGGACAGGCCATGATGGCCGCGTCAAGCTGACCTGGTCACCGGCCAAGAGCCCGGACGGCGCGGTCGCCGGTTATGACATCTACCGCGCCGATGAACATGGTGAGGTGCGCTGTGTGGAGGCGGTGAAGGGCTGCCGTTATGTTGACCGTCTAGCATTGAGCGGCCAGCAATACCGCTATTTTGTCCGTGCCTTCGACCATGACGGCCGACCGAGTCCGGCCTCGGAAACCATTGCCATAACCATGGCAATGACCGAACATGGTGCGAAATAGCGAGCATGACGATGCCGAAATCCAAGGCTCCGGGCGGCCCCAGCGCCCATGTAGACCACTTCGCGGCGGACAACCTGCCACCGCGGCAGGCCTGGCCGGATATTGACTATTCAGGCCTGCCCGAACTGGCCGCCCTGCCGGACCGCATCAATTGCGCCTCCGCATTGCTGGATCAAGGCGCCTCGGCATTTGCGGAGCGCAGGGCCGTATTCGACAACAAGGTGTCCTGGAGCTACGGTGAACTGTTGGCCCGGGCCAACCGTATCGCCCATGTGCTGGTGGACGACCTGGGCGTCCGGCCCGGCAACCGGGTATTGCTGCGCTCGGCCAACAATCCCATGTATGCAGCCTGTTGGTTCGCGGTGATGAAGGTGGGGGCCATTGCCGTTGCCACCATGCCCCTTCTGCGGGCGCGGGAGCTCTCTTACATGGCGGACTTCGCCCAGGTGCGTGCTGCCCTGTGCGATAGCACCCTGGCCGAAGAGTTGCGCCAGGCCAGCGCCGACGCGAAGTATCTGACCGACATCGTCCTGTTCAACGATCCCTCGGCGGAGGGACTGGAAGCGCGCATGGCAGACAAGCCGGCCGAATTCAACAATGTGGATACCGCCGCCGACGATGTCTGCATCATCGCCTTCACCTCCGGCACCACGGGTCCGCCCAAGGCTTGCATGCATTTCCACCGTGACGTCATGGCGGTTTGCCTGACCTCCTCGGCGCAGATCATTCAGGCCGGTCCGGATGATATTTTCGCCGGCACGCCGCCGCTTGCCTTCACCTACGGCCTGGGCGGCCTGCTGTTGTTTCCCCTGCATGCGGGCGCATCCGTGCTGTTGGAGGAGAGCTATACGCCCGACAGCCTGATCGCGGCGATCAATGAACACAAAATCTCGGTGCTGTTCACGGCTCCGACCATGTACCGCACCCTGACGCCTTTGCTGAAGGGGGCCGGCCTGCCGAGCCTGCGGATATGCAATTCCGCCGGTGAGACCCTGCCGAAACCGACGTGGGATGATTGGCACGCCGCAACCGGGCTTAGCATTCATGACGGCATCGGCGCCACCGAGATGTTGCATACCTTCATTGCCGGACGGGGCGAGAACATCCGCCCCGGCGCCACCGGCCTGACAATTCCCGGCTTCGAGGCGACGGTATTGAACGACGAGGGTGAACCGGCGGCTCCCGGCGAAATTGGCCGGCTTGCGGTGCGCGGGCCGACGGGTTGCCGCTATATGGCGAACCCGGAACGGCAGGCGGCCTACGTTCATGACGGCTGGAACCTGACCGGCGACAGTTACCAACGGGATGAGGATGGCTATTTCTGGTATCAGGCGCGGACCGATGATCTGATCGTTTCCGCCGGCTATAACATTTCAGGGCCGGAGATTGAGGCGGTCCTGCTGGAACATGCCGATGTTGCCGACTGCGCCGTGATCGCCAGCCCCGATGAACGGCGGGGCCAGATCGTCAAGGCCTATGTGGTATTGCGTGATCCGCAATTGGCCGGCCCGGACCTTGTCGCGGCGTTGCAGGATCATGTAAAGGCGACGATCGCGCCCTACAAATATCCGCGTGCCGTTGAGTTTATCGAAGAACTGCCGCGAACGGCCACGGGCAAGGTGCAGCGTTTCGCACTGCGGGCCCGCGAGGCCGGCCGCAAATAGCCGCTGGTGTCGGAATCAGCCGATTACGGATCTGACCAGATCGGCGTTCTTGCCGCCCACGCCCGCCACGGCGGAGGATATTTCGCTGGCCGCGACGCTGCTGTCGCCGCCAAGTTGTGATGCGACGCGTAGCGCCAGGGCGCTTTGCTCCAGCAATTCAAGATCCCTTTCGCTGGGCCGTTCGCTACGGATTCGATTGACGATCTGAATCACGGAATCGCATAGGCTGCCCAATTCCGCCACCTCGCGCGGCGAAATCGCATCATGAAAGGCGCGCGCGGATTTCAGGATTTGCTGCAACTCCCTATCCATCCAATCAGGCAGCGTGGGATCGTCATAACCTTTGTACAGAATATCGGCGATGGCCCAAATCCGGCGGGCGATATTGCGCACCTTAACCTTGCGCAACTGCATCAACGCCTCGCCGATGACATCGGTCTGCGGTCCCAGGTCGGGCCGCCCCTCGACCCGTGCCCGCAGCGCGTTTGGCACAACCACGGTCCCGGCGTCATTGGCGCGGACCTCTTCCGTACGGCGATCGGGACCGAAATATGCGTCCGTCACGATAAACGGTTTACGGTTGCTGACCAGGGCGTTGATCCGGTCGCCCAGGTTGGTCGTGGAGTAGGGAGCAACCAGGAAATCGTCGGCGCCGGAATCGATGATCGACCGAACCAGCCGCAGTCGCGCGTCCCATCCCGTCAGGATAATGGGCAGAAACGGATCGTCGCCGCAGCGGAAACGCCGAATATCGTTGACCAAGTTCGAAACGCCGTCGTTCTTGTCCAAAACGGCAAATATGGCCAGATCGAACCTGCGTCCAACCAGGGCATGGCGCACCTGATTGGTAGTCTCGCATTCTTCGATCTTCCAAAAACCCAAGATATTTAGGATCGAGCGCGTCTGTTTACGCACGTATAACTTGGTATCGTAGATTATGACCGTCGAATTGACGTATGGATCAGTTTCCATTGAGCAACGCCTTGCGCCCTACCGATGTTAATCAAAATCCTGCCCCGGCACCGACCTGGGCAAACCGGCGCAAGAACAACCACGCCGGGCGTTGGGCCAGCTTGACGTCAAATGTTTAACGATAAGTTTAAGCAGCCCATATTGATGCTGCCATGCCGCGAAAAACCTTAGAACGCCTCCGCGACTTCACCCGACAGCCGCACGGCGGCATTTGCCGTATCCTCATCGACTTCCATTGCCACCCGAAGGGCCAGGGCGGTCTGCTCCAACAGCGCATATCCCTTGGGGTCCAGTTCAGGTGCCGACCGGCTCAGTTGCAGCACGACCCGTTCCACTGAATCACAGAATGACTGCAGGTGATCCAATTCCGTCACTTCCAGGGACTTGCGGATGACCGAAAGCGATTTCTGAATGGCCGCAAATTCCCGCGGCGCCCTGGTCTCGAGAAATCGGACATCGTCAGCGCGCTGCCGCAGGACCTTGGCGATGGTGCCGATGCGCTGGGCCACATTACCGATCTTGATTCGCTCCAGACTGCCCCTGGCGGCCTGCAAGGCGTCCTCGCTTGGCGCCAAATCCGGCCGCCGCTCCACCCTGGCGCGCAAGGCGTTGGGCACCTCAACCGTATCACGGCCGACGCTGCGCCCCTTGCGGTCGCGCCGGTCGGGGCCGAGGTAGTCCTCCGTCTCCACGAACGGCTTGCGCGCATGAATCAAGGCGGCGACCCTGGCGCCAAGCTGCTCGGTCGAAAACGGCCACATCAGGAATTGATCGGTGCCGGAGTTCAGGGCATCCCGCACCTTTTCGGATGCACCGCTCCACGACACCACGATCATGGGTGTGTAGGGATCGGAGCTGCCATCGTATTGCCTTGCCTGCCTGACCATATCGGATGCGCCCGCATCCAGGCCGTCAGCGGCAAAGACCATCAGTTCGAACTGCCGTCCCCGCATCACATCCGCAAGGTCGTCAGCATTATCCACATTGGCAATTCGGCGAAAGCCAAGGTCACGCAAGGCCGCGCAAGTCCGTTTACGCACCTTGGGCCTGGCGTCGTAGTGCAATATGGAAGCGTTCGCATATTCTGCTCTGCGCATAATTCACCGTCAGTCCTGGTTTTTCCGTGTTTCCCGACCCGGACAACCGCACCGAC
>JASLLM010000219.1 GCA_030747035.1 Alphaproteobacteria bacterium
GAATCACAAACACCCATTCAATCAAAGATCAAAAAGCAAAACGTCGATTCAGAAGATCCCGGAAACGCTCTAGGTCGGAGGAAGGTGTGGATCATGAAAACGATGAAGTCATACATCTCTGCAAAATCGAACTGGTACCTGGGAGGTGGATTATCTCTCAACTCACGGCAGGCATTGAGTACCTGTTGATACTCTTCAGGTGAGAACCAGGGTCGAGGGGTGTCGTTGCGTTTAACGGTGGGTAGAGAGGGAATGTGGTCGAGTACACCCTCACGTTCTGCTTCCTTCATCACCTTGCGAATGAGCACTACGTATTTCTTCAAGGTGGATTGGGCGAGGTCTCTGTCGTTCTTCAGATCATCGATAAACTCATCCACGGATTTGTAGTCGATCTTGGCGATATGGGTTGTACCGAAACGAGGCAGGACATCCCTGTCCAAGCGTTGCTTGTCATACGCCGCCATTTCAGGAACCAGTTCGCCTCTGGAGATTTGTCGTTTTTGCGTCTCTTGTAACCTGGCGGCAAACACCGCAAAGGACTGTGAACCGATTGCTTTGTGTTGCTTCTTCTCCAGTAGGCGGTCTTCGTACCAGGAAATGGCAAATTCCCTGGCATCGCTGAGTTTCTCACATCGGGTGGATTTCTTAACGATACCCCTGCCGTAGATGAACATCCGCACGTACCAGAATTTGGATGCCGGCATGCGGAACAGTTTCAGGGTATCGGGGTAACCACGGATGGTGGTTAGGTCCTCGGGATTATGTCGGGTTTTTGAGGTGCTTACCCTTGGCATGGCGCCATATTGTTGGTAACCTGTTGGTAAGTCAATTCATTGTGTAATATATAGTATATTCAATGACCTAACAACTATTTACCAGTTTTCAAGACCAGTGCCTTCAACCACTCGGCCACCCATCCAGTCTCGGTTGCACGCATTTAGCAAATCAGCGGAACCCTGGAAAGCCCAATCGGTGCAACACTATAGGATGCCGGGTTAATTATGGCTTTCCAACAGGCGCCGGGCGATGACCTGGGCCTGAATTTCGCCCGCACCCTCGAATATGTTCAAAATACGGGCATCACAGAGCACCCGGGAGATGGGAAACTCCAGGGAAAAGCCGTTGCCGCCGTGGATCTGCACCGCGTTGTCGGCGGACGACCAGGCCACCCGCGCCGCCAGCAGCTTGGCCATGCCGGCTTCGAGATCGCAGCGCCGGCCCTGATCCTTTTGCCGGGCGGCATAATAGGTCAATTGCCGCGACAGCATGATCTCCACCGCCATCCAGGCCAGCTTGCCCGCGACCCGGGGGAAGCGCACGATGGCGCCGCCGAACTGCTGCCGTTCGATGCCGTAGTTCAGGCCAAGTTCGAAGGCATTCTGGGCCACGCCCACGGCCCTGGCGGCGGTCTGGATACGGGCGGATTCGAACGTCGCCATCAACTGTTTGAAACCGTTGCCTTCCTCGCCGCCCAGAAGATTATCCGCCCCGACCTCGAAACCATCGAAGGCGATCTCGTATTCCTTCATGCCGCGATAGCCCAGCACCTCGATCTCACCGCCCGACATGCCTTTCGCCGGAAAAGGATCATCGACCGTGCCGCGCGGCTTTTCCGCCAAAAACATGGACAGGCCGCGATAGCCGCGCTGATCGGGGTTGGTGCGCGCCAGCAGGGTCATCATATCGGCCCGGGCGGCATGGGTGATCCAGGTCTTGTTGCCCTGAACCTTGTAGGTTTCGCCGTCACGAATGGCACGAGTGCCAACGCTGCCCAGGTCGGACCCCACATTGGGCTCGGTAAAGACGGCGGTGGGCAGGATTTCACCGGAGGCGATCTTGGGCAGCCAATTCTGCCGCTGTTCCTCGGTGCCGCCATGCAGGATCAATTCGGCGGCAATCTCGGAACGGGTGCCCAGCGAGCCGACACCGATATAGCCGCGGCAAAGCTCCTCCGATACCACGCACATGGCGGTCTTGCCCATGCCGTGGCCGCCGTATTGTTCGGGAATGGTCAGGCCGAAAACACCCATCTCGCTCATGCCGGAGACCACGTCCATGGGGATCAGCTCGTCACGCATGTGCCAGCCATGGGCATCGGGAGTGACATTTTCCTCGGTGAAGCGGCGGAATTGCTCGCGCACCAATGAAAGCGTTTCATCCAGGCCCAATTCGCCGAACTCGGCGCTGCTGGCCGCCTCTACCAGCATCAGGGCCAGTTGATCGCGGCCGGCCTGGGTGTTGCCCTGGGAAATCAGCCGCTCCACCGCGTCCGTGCGGAAGACCGCCAGATCATCACCGTCCAGGCCCAGATCGATGGGCCGCACCACCTCGATCTGGCTCATGGCGATACCGTTGGCCATTTCCGTCAGATAACCGCCAAAGCCCAATTGCAGCAGCAATTGCTCCAGGCGGCCAAAGCGGCCTTCGGCCGATAAATTCTCCGCCCACGCCAGGCTTTGCCGCAGCGCCTCGTTATAGGTCGCCAGCCAGGCCAGGCCATGCACGGCGAACTGCCGCGCCTCGATCTTGCCGGCATCCACGGCGCCGTCCGTCGAGACCATATCGCGAACGCCGCGCCGGGCCCTGGCCAGCAGCTCGTCGGCCGCTGCCAGCGCGCCGCCGCATAACCGCAACAAATCTTCCACGGCGATCATCTCTTCCCGGCTGTCGGCAGCTTGCATCTTGTTCCTCGTTCAATCCGTCTTAGGGCCCGGCCATGGATATCCGCGATAGGTGATGGTGATCACTCGCTAAATCCGCCGGCGGACCCATCTGTTAATGGCATACCACGATAGCCCTCGTGATTAGCGGCTCAGAGGCCCGATGTCGAGTACCCCTCCCCCTTCGGCATCGGCGGTTCGAATACCGGCCTGTCTCTGCACTTGACGGCGGCCGGCGATATGCCGGTCGCCGTTGTTTTTTTGGTTAATCAATTCTAAACACAGTAGAAAAATTCGACCAAAGTGTGATGGCCGTCAATGTTTCGCTAAGTCTTTGGGTGCTAGTTTCAATTTCAGGCGCGGATCGGTGCCCAAGGCCTCTGGTGAGAGTGGCCACCCCCGTTACCCTTCCTCCGGCGCAGATGGCGGTGGTCTAGAGGTTAAAGGTTCGATCCGCGCCGCCCAATACCCCGGATCGGCCTGGGCGGCCATTAAAGCAGGTCCACACCAGCGCGGGCGCAATCTTCGTCTTCCTGCCCGGTGCCGCCGCCAACGCCACAGGCGCCTTCGACAACCCCATCCCGAATAATCGGCACGGCGCCCTGCCCCATGATCATGTGGCCGCCTTCAGCGGCGACAATCCCACGGAAGGTCGGATGCTCGGCGCGTTCGGTAAGCTCGCCACTGGGACGGCCAAAAGACGCCGAGGCGATGGCCTTGCCCTGGCTGCCATAAGCGCCGGCCCACATGGCATTGTCCATGCGCTGGAAGGCAAGCAACCGGCCACCGCTGTCGCAAACCGCAACGTTGATTTTGATCTTCAGTTCTTCCGCCTTGGCCAAGGCGCCTTGCGCAATACGATTGGCTTCTTCCAGGGTCAGTGCCATGGCTTATCTCCTTCTCGCTCCCGCCAGGCCAGCCAATGTCGAGACGACCGAGCCGATCAAGATTACCGGATGACAGTCATTGTCACCAGAGCCCCCGCGTCCCACCGTAAACACCGGATCAAAGATCGGCAAAACCCAGAGACCGGCGCAGTTCCGCCGGATCCCAGCCCTCTTCGCGCAATTGCGACAGACTGACCGCACCATGACGCTTGGCCAGGCGGATGCCTTCGTCGTCCCGCAACAGGCGGTGATGGTCGTATTCGGGGGTGGGCAGATCCAGCAAGGCCTGCAACAGCCGGTGCACATGGCTGGCGGCGAACAGATCGGCGCCGCGGGTGACGTGGCTGATACCCTGCAGAGCATCGTCGACGGTGACCGCCAGATGATAGGACGTAGGCGTATCCTTGCGGGCCAGGACCACATCGCCGTGCAGGGCCGGTTGCAATGCCTGCCGACCCTCCTGACGGTCGTGCCAGGACAATTCCGTCCCAACACGCGCCGCCGCCAGACCGCTATCCAGGCGGATGGCATAGGGCGCGCCGCCGGCGATCCTATCGGCGCGCCCCGCTTCCGATAGCCGCCGGCAGGTGCCGGGATACAGCGCCCCGTCCGGGCCATGGGGGGCCGAGGGCGCGGCAGCGATCTCCGCGGCAATCTCCTTGCGGGTACAGAAACAGGGATAGGTCAGACCCGCCGCCGCCAGGGTTTCAAGGGCGGCGGCATAGTCATCCATATGCTCCGATTGCCGGCGCACCGGTTGTTCCCATTCCAGGCCCAGCCAGGCCAGATCGGCCAGCATCGCAGCCTCGTGCTCCGGCCGGCAGCGGCCCCGGTCAATATCTTCCACCCGCAACAGGAAACGCCCAGCCAACGCCCGGGCGGCGGCAAAGCTGTACAGGGCCGAAAAGCCATTGCCCAGATGCAACGGTCCGGTGGGGCTGGGAGCAAATCTGACGACGGCAGTCGGTGACAAGGGTGGGCCTATTGGGTTATCAGAGTGGCAACAAAATCTTGCAGGGAGAATAGCATGTCAGAGATCACGGTGCTGGTCGCCGGTTCCGGCGTCATGGGCAAGGGCATTGCCCTGTCATTCGCACGGGCCGGCCTGAAAACGGCGATATTGAGCCGCAATCCGGATGCGGTCGGCGGCGTGGCGCCGGGCGTTGACGTCCTGGGCGAATTGCCCAATGCGGCGCCGGAGCTGATTGTCGAGACCATTCCGGAAGTGATGGATCTGAAGCAGGAGCTGAATGCCCGGATCGAGGAAGCCTATCAGGGCGCCGCCATCATTGCCTCCAACACTTCGTCCCTGCCCCTGCAGGTCCTGGCCGATGCCCTGCGTTTTCCGGCAAAATTCTGCGGCATGCACTATTTCCAACCGGCCGATGTCACGCCCATCGTCGAGGTGGCGGCGGTGGCGCAAAGCGACGGCGCCACCATCGAGCGGGCCGTGGCCTTGCTGCGTCAGGCGGGCAAGCAACCCATCACCTTGTCGGAGCCGGTGGACGGCTTGCTGATCAACCGCCTGCAGCAGGCCATCTATCACGAGGCCTATAGCCTGATCGACCGTGGCATTTGCACCGCCGCCGACATTGATCTGGCCGCCAAACAGTTGCTGGGCCCCCGCATGGCCGTCACCGGCATGATCGAACAAAAGGATATCTCCGGCCTGGATACCCATGCCCTGGCGCAGCGGGAGTTGATCCCAACCCTGCATCTGAGCCGGGAGCCAAGCCCGGTTGTGCAGAAGAAATACGCCGACGGTCATTTTGGCGCCAAGACCGGTACGGGGTTCTACGATTGGCGGGCAATGGATTTGCCCGGCTACCAACAGCAGACCAGGGCCCTGTTGTCCAAGGTGCTTGAATTGCTGAACAGTAGCCGCCCCCCCGGACCGCCGGCGGCGGCAGACGACTAGCGGAATGGAGGACGGCTTCCATCAGGTTGGCTTGTTGGAGCCGCGTTTCGCCGAAGTTCTGCGCCGCCTTGGCGAACCGCCCTCGCGCAAACGGCCCGGCGGCTTCGAAACGGTGTTGAAGATCATCGTGCAACAGCAAGTCTCCATCGCCTCCGCCAATGCCATCTGGGGCCGGCTGCGGCGCGGCCTGGGCACGGTCAATCCCGGCGCCGTTCTGGCCCTGGATGACGATGCCTTGCGCGCCTTCGGCCTGTCACGGCAGAAAGCGGCCTATGCCCGCAGCCTGGCCGAGGCGGTCGCCTCCGGCAGCCTGAATTTCCGCAAACTGCGCGCCATAGACGACGAAGACGTTATCGAAAACCTCATACAGATCAAAGGTATAGGCCGCTGGACGGCGGAGATTTATCTGCTCGCCGTGATGCAACGGCCCGATATCTGGCCGGCGGCGGATGTTGCCCTGATGGAGGCGGCGCGCGACCTGCTCGATCTAGCCGAACGGCCGACACTCAAGGAAATGCTGCCTCTGGCGGAGCCCTGGCGCCCCTACCGCACCTATGCCGCCCGCACTTTGTGGCTGCATTATCGGCACATCGCCAAGCGCGACACCGCCGGGTAGAACACGATACTTGGTGGGTCTGCCACTCCTCCACGCTGCATTTGGTAATTTAGGCTGGCATAATCGGCGTCAAATTGCGAAAATTGCTGAATCGCGAGTTCGTATTGATCAAGGCACGGTGGATATGGAGGCCTCACTCGAACGTTGCCCGGCTCTGGTTCTCAACGCGGATTATCAACCGTTGAGCTATTACCCCCTGTCGCTCTGGTCCTGGCAGGATGTGGTGAAGGCGGTGTTCCTAGATCGGGTGCAGGTGCTGTCCGCCTATGACCGGGTCATCCGCTCGCCAGGCTTTTCCATGGAGTTGCCCTCCGTCGTCGCGCTGAAGCGTTATATCCAGCCGGCGAAATATCC
>JASLLM010000021.1 GCA_030747035.1 Alphaproteobacteria bacterium
TCCTTTCGATGATCGCGGTGTGGCGCCCGAAGTAGGCGTCGGCGGGTGTGACGTTGCCAATGCTCTCATGGTAACGCCGATCTATCGATAATTCCGGAAGAACGCCCGCAGGTCGGTCAGCAGTTCTGGCCCGTTTTCCAGCGCCGTGAAATGGCCGCCGGCCTCCAACCGGGTATCACGCACCACGTTGCCTAGGCGACCGATCCAGCTTTTCGGCGGCGGCGGGAACAGATCGTTTGGCGGCAGGCACAGGGCCATCGGTGGCCGCACGCCCTCGACGGCTTCCAGGGCGAAGCTGCCCTCCTCGCGGATGCCGCGGTATAGCCAGGTCGAGGTGTTGATGGTGCCGGTGAGCCAATAGAGCATGATGTTGGTCAACAGTTGATCGGGGGAGAAGGGTGGTTTTGGGGCATCGGGGTCGCTCCAGCGCTGGAATTTTTCGACGATCCAGGCCGCCAGCCCAACCGGCGAGTCGGTCAAGCCATAGGCCAGGGTCTGTCCCCGGGTGCCTTGAATAGCCTGATAGCCGGTCTCGTGGCTGCGCACTGCCCGCGCGGCCTTCAGCCAGTCTTGCTCTTCCTCGGTCAATCGCTGGCTGCCGGGGCCAAGATAGGGGCGGACGGGCACTGCGTTTACGTGCAGAGCCGCGACCGCCTCGGGTGCGATGACCGCCATCTGGGTGCCGATAATGGCACCCCAATCGCCACCCTGGATGTAAAAACGTTCGTGGCCCAAGGTCTCGGTCATGAACCGCAGCAGCAATCGCGCTACGGCCCGTGGACCCGTCGGGGCTGGCGGCGCCTCCGAGAAGGCGAAGCCGGGCAGGGAGGGTGCGATCACCTCGAAACCGTCATCGGCCTCACCGCCGAAGCGGTCGGGGTAGGCGAGGGGCGGAATAAAATCTAGAAACTCGGCGATTGACCCGGGCCAGCCGTGCAATAGCAACAGCGGCAGACGGCCGGAACCCGAACCCGGTTCGCGGATGAAATGCAAATCGAGCGTATCACTACCCAGTGACGCATCGGCAATGAATTGCTGGAAACCGTTGATCCGATCTATCGCCATGGCCCAGTCGTAGTCGTGCAGCCAGTAGTCGACCAGGCGCTTGAGGTAGCCGAGGTTCGTGCCATAACGCCAATCCGCCTCGCGCGGCTCGCCGGGCCAGCGAGTCTCGCGCAGTCGGCGATGTAGGTCGGCCAATGCGGCTTCGTCGCTCTCTACGCTGAAGGATTGGTGCTTTGCCATCCGTGTTACTCCCTTGGGACCAGCCGATCCCAACCGGTCGCCTTGGTAATCAGTCGCAATAGGTTGGGTAGCACGACGTCGCTGCCGTACTTTTCAATCAATGTCGCCTTCCGATAACGCCTATGGCGGCCGCACTGCTTGCACTCGATCTCAATCGGATCGGTGGGGAAGTCTTTGATGGTTCGTGAGCCCATGCTCGATCACTTCTCGCGTTCGGAACTGGCCTGTCCGACGACAGACGAATTGTGTCTGGCCAGCGGTTTTGGCGAGGCCCTAGAGCGCCTTCGCGTCGAACTCAACGTGGCTCTTCAAGAGCAACCAAAGCAAACATTACTAAAATGCTAAGGACGAAGGCAGCGAAAAACGCCAAGTCGTCCCGTCTCTTATCAAAAATTTTTTCGAATATCCTCGCGATAGGCTCGCTGGAAAACCACCAGACTGATAAAAAAACAACAACAAAGGCGGCCGTGGAAGAATTAGCCAAGAGAAATCCTACAAAAACGGCTACTACCAAAGCAGCGAAAAACGCTAAGACCTCCCGGCGATATCCAAATATTTCTTCGAATTTCCTCATGAAGAAAAGGCCGGAAAACCATAGGACCGCCAGAACAATCCCGACTTCGATGACATGCTTGATCATTTCTCACACTCGGAACTCGCCTGTCCGACGACAGACGAATTGCGTCTGGCCAGCGGCTTTGGCGAGGCCCTAGAGCGTCTTCGCGTCGAACTGGACGCACCAATATACCTCACCAGCGCCTGCTGGTCATAGACAGACCGGTCAGGGCCGTGACAACATTGTCCCGTATCTGTTTTCGAAAATGAGCCAAGGGGGGCAATTCCTATGAGTTACATGCGTGTATTGGTTCTGGAAGTACCTTCATCAATTCCATGGACCAGATTCATGAAAATTTTTAGAACAACGACAGAGCCAGAATTGAAGGTATACAAAAAACAAAAAATTGTTGCGAACTGGTCATTCGTTCAGATCGGCGACCACGCTGGCATGATAGTCGTTGAGTTCGATACGAAGGCGAAGATGAATCAATGGCACAAGGGGATGCTTGCCGTCCGGCAAGGCATCCAAGCCGACACGGGCATGCAGTCGTGGATTTATCACGGGCCAGTCAAAGCCAGCGGCTAATTTCTATCTGTTTTCGCAAATGAGCCAAGGGAGTTCCCCATGAAAGTGAAATCAATGTTGGTTGGGTTCTTAATTGCCGTGGTCGCCTCAACGGGGACCTACTTTCTAGTGCCGCCGCCGGGAGGTGCTTATGAGGGGGATCAAATGCATCACCACCAAGCCAAAGGCAAACGGGTGTTCCATCGCGATATGATGATGCGTGAACGGTTGAATGAAGCCGATTCCGATGATGATGGCAAAGTGACAAAGGCTGAAATCAAGACTAAACAGGAAGCTAATCTGGCAAAATACGACACCAACAATGACGGCCAGCTCTCGCTTGAAGAATATAAGCCGCTTTGGATCGAACGGCATAATCGGCGAATTGTTCGCGCCTTTCAGTTTCTTGATGCGAATGGCAATGGTCAGGTGAGCGATGCTGAATATAAGCGGGTTATTGATTGGATCGTTGCCCGTATGGATCGTAATGAAGACGGTGTCATCAGCAAAGATGATCTCAAGCGTCGCCACCGCAGAGGGTCTTGAGCGGCTAACCGACGACCCCTGCCCTCGCTGTGGTGCGAGAGTGCCCCGCGTGTTTGTTCATGGCCACTACCAGTGCCAGTCATGTCGCAGTAATATCGATGATTGCTGTCAGGGGGAAGCCGGCGAAACATAGAGAGAGGCACCATGTCCATTCATTCATTTTGGCCGGCGAGCCGGCTCGCGGCGGCGATCCAGAAGGGTGAGCTGAGCGCGGTCGACGCGCTGGAGGGTTGCATCGAGCGTATCGAGCACTTCGATGGCGCGCTGAACGCGGTCTGCGTGCGACTGTTCGACGAAGCCCGCGATCGGGCCCGGGCAGCGGACGAGGCGCAGGCCCGCGGAGATTGCTGGGGTCCGTTGCACGGCGTGCCGGTGACAGTCAAGGAAGCCTATGATGTCGCCGGCACACCCACGACTTGGGGTCTGGCCGAGCGCGCCAACCACATTGCCGAGACCGACTCCGAGGCGGTACGCGGTCTGCGCGCAGCGGGCGCCGTGATCCTGGGAAAAACCAATGTGGCCACCAACCTCCAGGACTGGCAGTCCAACAACGCTCTCTACGGACGCACCAACAACCCATGGAACCTGGCCCGCACGCCCGGCGGATCGTCAGGCGGGTCGGCGGTGTCGATGGCGGTCGGCTACGCCTACCTGGAAGCGGGTAGTGATATTGGAGGCTCGCTGCGCAACCCCGCGCATTTTTGCGGCATCTGTGCGCACAAGCCGACTTTTGGGATCGTGCCCGACACCGGTCACCGCATCGGCGATCCGGAGCAACCGATCGACCTCTTAGTCTGCGGTCCGATGTCGCGGTCTGCGGAGGATCTGGAACTGGGACTGGAAGCAATGGCGGCTCCAGAGCCCCGCGATGCTCCCGGCTGGCGCCTCGAGCTGCCGCCGGCCCGACATCAAAGACTGGAGGACTTCCGGATCGCAGTGATCACGGAGGAGCCGATTTGCCGCGTCAGCGAGACCGTGAAAGATGCCATTGACAGGGTGGCCGATGCTTGCGCCAAGGCAGGGGCGGCGGTGGACCGCAATGCGGCGCTGCCGTTCGATTCCCGTGCTGCGCACCGCGTCTATCTCGGATTGCTGCGCGGCGCCCTCTCCACCGCCTTGTCGGATGCTGAGTTCGAAGAGGAGCTGCAGCTGGCAACGTCGCTCGGTGCGGACGATGAGAGCTACCGGGCACTGGTTGCCCGAGCTTTCGTACAACGCCATCGAGCGTGGCTTGCCGCCGACACCGAGCGCTTGGCCATTCGGCGAGCATGGTCGTCCTTCTTCGAAAGCTACGACGTACTGCTTTGTCCGATCGCACCGACCCCCGCCTGGGCCCATGATCCGCGCGATCGGTTCGATCGGGTCATCGACGTCGACGGCATTGGAATCAGCTACTTCGATCAGATTTTCTGGTCCGGGGTCCCGATCCTGTCGTATCTGCCCGCTACCACGATTCCGGCTGGCAGATCGGACGAGGGGCTGCCGGTCGGAGTACAGATCCTCGCCGAGTATCTCGAGGACCGCACCGCGCTCAATGCTGCCCGTTTGATCGAAGCGGAGACCGAGGGGTTCGTCCCACCGCCGGCCTTCGCCAGCGTCGACTGAGGCGAAACCGAGCCAAGTTCGATAAGCCCTTCTTGTAATTTTTTGACCTGTGGGTTTACTTCAGCAGCCTGGAGTGATGTTACGAGCAACATTAGTGCGGTCAGAATGGCGATCAGGATGTGTATTTGATTAGCCTATCAACTTTTTGCAGTTTTGGCGCGCACCGCAAAGTGCGCATTGGTTCATTCTATTTTCGGGTTGTTCGAAACGATTATAAATTATTAAAATTCAATGATTATATTTCCTTGTTTAAACGACCATTGGCAAACCGAGGGGAATTTATCCCGATGAAGCGCAAGCGCGTAAATTTAAGCATCACCGACGGGATCGCTATGGTTCTGTTGGACCGTCCTGAAGTGTTAAATGCACTTGATCAACAAATGTGGGAGGAGTTGGTAAACGTTTTTCGCTCTGCCACCAACGACCCCAAGGTGCGTGTAGTAATCATATCTGGGATTGGTCGGGGATTTTGTGTTGGCGCGGATTTAAAAGAAGTTGCTTGGCGTGGTGAAAGCCAAATTCAGTCAAGGCGTCGCATTGAGGCTAACAATCAGCAACTTGCGCGTGAAATGATTGGAGCACCGATGCCGATCATTGCCGCAATAAACGGTTATGCATTAGGTGGCGGGGTCGAAATTGCGCTTGCTGCAGATCTTCGAATTGCCAGCGCTGAAGCTCGCCTCGGATTTCCGGAAACAACAATTGGACGCTTCATTTCAGGCGGTGCCAGCCTCATGCTACCAAGAGCAGTCGGTATAGCTTGGGCTAAGAGGCTGATTTATACAGGTGAACATATCGACGCGGCAAAGGCCTTGACGATCGGCCTCATAGAGGAGGTCACTGCACCGGAGACGCTGACGGAGCGTGCAGTGGAATTGGCCAAGACAATAGCCAATAACGCGCCCGTATCGATCGCGCTGGCGAAGAAAGTACTTAATAGAGTGTCGGTGGGTGATCTTGAAACCGCACTAGCATTTGAGACAGAGGCGCTACTGGCTACCTATTCAACGGACGATAACGAGCAGGGAGTGGCGGCATTTGCTCGAGGTGAGAAGCCTAAATTCTCGGGCAAGTAACCGTTGTTAAAATTACTCATTTATAAATGTGGCACGCGCGTCCGCTATTTGGGGAGAGCCCGAAGACATGATTACAGGGTTAAGCTCCATGGTCTGCTGGGTTGGCAGCTCTGTCATAAGAGAGCCAAGTTTAACGATTATGTCCGTCAGTGCATTTTGGTGGATTAATGAGGCGCCGTGAAAACCATTTAAAAGTGCAGGGGTCAAGATATTTGCAATCATCAATTTGGCGTCATCTTTGTCTAGTGGCGCCAGCCGGAATATTACATTGTCGACTACCTCGACCATAGTCCCACCAAATCCGACCATCACTACGGGTCCGAATTGTCGATCACGGAGGCCGCCACAAATAATTTCTAACCCTGGTTCTATCATTTGAGTCAAAAGGAGCTGAGCTTTGGGTCGTGAGGCTTCAGGGCACCGGCTGAGTAAGGTTCTTATAGCTGACCGTATGGCCCCCTCGCCTTTTAGATTAAGAAGAACACCGCCAACTTGGCTGCGATGAATTATGCCTGGCGCAATCAATTTCATCGCTACGCTCGACCATCCTTGGAAGTTGCAATTGGCGATAGCTTCGTCGGCATCTTTAACTAGGATGAATTTCGGAACATCGAAATTAGCTTCGTGTAGAAGCGTCCGCGCTTCTGGTTCTGTGAGGACGCCTTCCTGACTAGACCAATTTCTAGATTGAATGAATCAAATTGATTCTTGAGGATTCACTTTTTCTGCCATTCGTGATTCCCTATTGCGATGAATCGCAGGAGGGTTCGATGGCACGGGTTTACTCTCAGGATTTACGTGAACGGTTGATCGGGGCGGTGTCTGAGGGACAGTCGGCCCGGTCTGCGGCCCGTGTGTTTGATGTTAGTCCGTCGACGGCTGTGAAGTGGGTACAGCATTGGCGGCGAACGGGTCGAGTGCCGGCAGCGCGACCACGTGGTCACTATCGTTGGCGACTTGATGCACATGAGGAGTGGCTGTTTGCGTTGATTGCGGCGGAACCTGATCTGACCTTGGCGGAGATCCTCGAACGCTTGTCCGATGAACGCAGGGCCGCGAGCAGCATCAATGCCTTGTGGCGGTTCTTCGATCGACACAAAGTCATCTTCAAAAAAAACCGTGCTGGCCGACGAACAGAACCGACCGGACGTCGCCGAGGCACGCGCGCGGTGGAAGGCCAATCAACATCGTCTTGATGCCAAGCGCCTGGTCTTCATTGACGAGACCTGGGCCAAGACCAATATGCACCGCAGCCATGGACGCTGTAGCCGTGGCGAACGCCTGATCGGGCGCGCCCCGCATGGCCATTGGCGGACCTCCACCTTTGTTGCCGGCCTGCGCCATGACGGCATCATCGCGCCCTTGATCTTCGACCGTCCGATGAATGGCCAAATCTTCCAGTTCTATGTCGCCACCCAACTGGCGCCGGCCCTGCGCCCTGGCGACACCGTCGTTATGGACAATCTTGGCAGCCACAAAAGCCAGGCCGTCAAGGACGCCATCAGGGCCCGAGGCGCACATCTGATATTCCTGCCGCCCTATTCCCCGGACCTGAATCCGATTGAAAAGCTATTTTCAAAGCTGAAGGCGCTTCTCCGAGCCGCCGCCGAAAGGACCGTCGATGCTCTATGGGACAGGGTCGGACAAATCCTCGAACAAATATCCAAAGCAGAATGCCAAAACTACATTCGCTATGCCGGTTACGAGTAATTCAATATAGAAACCGATCTAGAGCAGCTTTTTCAGGGCCCTGGCGATGGCTTTCCGCTGCTGGAGGGAGGCGGCCGGCATGGGTGCCCTGGGCAGGCCGCCGGGAACGCCTTGCTCGGACAGGGCAAACTTCACCGCCGCCGGCAGGTTGTCGTCGATCATGGCGTTCCACAAGCGCAAAAGCTGCTCATGCAGATGCCGGGCGGCAGCATGCTCGCCGGCCTGTACCAGATCCCAAAGCTTAACCTCCGCCGCCGGCGCCGCCGTCAGAATGGCCGCGATGGCGCCATGGGCGCCCAGGGCAAAGGAGGGATACATCAAGGCATCCACCGCCGTCATGATCCGGGACCCCTTAGGCGCGCCCAGCAGCAAATCCGCCAGCAGCTTCATGTCGCCGGCGCTCTGCTTCACGCCTACGACCTGGGGCACTTCCTTCATGATGCGGATCAGCAGAGCCGGTGACAGATAGCTCCAGGGAATGACGTTGTAGATCAGAATGGGAGTTTTCGTGGCTTTTCCGACGGTGCGGAAATGCTCCAGCATATGGCTGTCATCGGGCCGGAACAGATAGTGCACCGGCGTGATTTGCAGCGCCGCGGGGCCCAGATCGGCCACCGCCTCGGCCCGTTCGATGGCCTGCTGGGTGGAATCCACGATAATTCCCGCGACCACCGGCACCCGGCCTTTGGCTTCGGCCAGGGCGACGCGGACCAGGCGCGTTGCCTCCTTGGCTGAAAGCGTATGTCCTTCCCCGGTGCTTCCCCCGACCGCCAGACCATGCACGCCGGCGCCGATCAGGAAGTTCACCTGTTTTCGGAAAGCGGCCTCGTCCACCTCGCCCTTGCGGGTAAAGGGGGTGGTCATGGGCGCGATGATGCCGGTCAGATCCTGTGCGGTGAAACGGGCTGATTTCTTCGCTGCCATTCGTGCACTCCACTGTTTTCGTTAGGTGATTAGGAAATGGGTTGAAGCGGTTGCGAACAATTTGCCGCGATCCTTCTGCCAGGCCTGCGCCCGCACATTGGCGACGCGGCGGCCCCGCTTGGTCACGATGCCGGTGGCATAGCTGTCTGCCGCCCCGCCGGGGCGCAAATATTCAATTGTGATATTTATGATCTTCGGCAGACGTGGTGTGTCCATGGCGCCGATCAGTGAAATCATCGCCGCGCTTTCCAGTAGTGCCCCGGTGGTGCCACCGTGCAGGGCCGGCAACAGCGGATTGCCGATCAACATGTCCTGAAACGGCATCACCGTGATCAGCTCGTCCCCCTCGCGGTCAACCCGCAATCCCAGCCAGCGGAAATACGGCACCGCCTCGATCAATGGCTGCAGATCGCCGCTGCGGCGGGCGGCGCTGATACCCTCGCTGATGCTCATGCCGGCTTCGACCCGATCTTCGAGCCGGCCTTTTTGGACCCGGGTCTTTCAGCCCGTGTCAGCATGAAGGAGCCGGTGGCATTGGCAATCGGATCATCGGCGTTGTCTTGATAGGCAATGGCGCGCGTGAAGGCGATATTGCGCGTGGTCTTGTAGCAATGGGCATGCGCGAAAATGTCCTTTTTCGGCGCCGCGGGCTTCAAATAGTCGATGCGCAAATCAAGTGTTGCCATCATCGTGCCCTCGTCCATCAACGGCATGATGCACATGCCGCTCAGACTATCGAGCAGGACGGTAACGATGCCGCCGTGCACCACGCCGGTGTCGGGATCACCGACGAATTCCGGGCGATTGGGCACCTTGGCGACAGCGCCGCTGTCATCGAGCGAGATTAGATCCAGGCCCACCGCCGCCATATGCGGGATCGGGCCGACCATCATCTGGCGCATATTGTCAAAATCGATTTTCATGCTGGGCCGACAATGCGTGCTTGTCACCGGACTGTCAAATATCCAAGAAATGTGTCCCGGGTGTTCTTCATCCCACTGGCGGCGGTGGAAAAACGGTCGTATAAGATGCGCCATGTGGAACAGCACGGTTTGTATTCGGGCCGGTTGGTTTGGACTGGCCGCGGAGCCGATCACGGCGCGGCGGGCCATGCGGCTTGGCGTCCTGATCTGCGGCTGCATCCTGATGCTCGCCATATCCGCCGCCCGGGCCGGGGATGGCGGCTACTTCCGCATCGCCACTGGCGTCACGGATGGCACTTACTTTCCCATCGGCTCGTTGATCGCCTCGGCCATATCCAATCCTCCAGGCTCCCGTGATTGCGACGACGGCGGCTCCTGCGGGGTACCGGGGCTGATCGCGGTTGGCCAGGCCAGCAAGGGATCGGTCCAGAATGTGGCCTTGATTGCGGAGGGCACGGTGGAATCCGGGTTGAGTCAGGCGGACATCGCCTACATGGCTTATTTCGGCCTGGGGCCCTTCAAGGGCGCGGCGCAGTTCGACGGCCTGCGGGTTGTCGCCACCCTGTTTCCGGAATTGGTGCAATTGGCGGTGCGCAAGCACAGCGGCATCTATGCCGTGGAGGACCTGCGTGACAGGCGCGTCTCGTTGGGGGTGCAGGGTTCGGGCACGGCAGTGGACGCCGATGTCATCATGGCGGCCCATGGCCTGGCGGCGGGCAGCTACAAGGCGATGCATCTTGATCTGGGTGAATCGGCGGACCGGCTGCGCCTGGGCAAACTGGATGCTTTTTTCATTATCGGCGGGGCGCCGGTGCCTGCCATGGTGGATTTGGCGGAGCAGGCCAATATCACCTTGCTGCCGATCCATGGCGCGGCGGCAACGCGTCTGCGGCGGGAGTATCCCTTCTTTGCCCCGGCGATCCTGCCGGCGGGGGTATACCGCAACGTCGGCCAGACCAAAACCTTGAGCGTTGGTGCCCAATGGCTGGTTTCCGACCGCCTGGATGCGCAGTTGGTTTATGACATGACCCGTGCCTTGTGGCATCCATCCACCCGGCGGGTGCTGGACAATGGCCATCCCGGCGGCCGTCTGATCCAGTTGAAAAGCGCCCTGGACGGCCTGGGCATCCCCCTGCACAAGGGGGCTAGGCGTTATTATAAGGAAGTCGGCGCCCTACCCTGATAGCTGCTTTACCTCGGCGTCGGCGTCGGCCAGCCATTGTTCCATGGCGGGAAGCCGGAACAGAGCGGCGGCATAGTCCCGGCAGAGTTCATCCAGCGTCACGCCATGTTGGACGAAACGCACCGCGACGGGCGCGAACATGGCATCGGCGGCGGAAAATTCACCGAACAGGAATACCCCTCCGCCCAACCGTTCCCGGTGCGCCGTGCGCCAGATCTCCTGGATCCGCGCGATGTCCGACCGCGCCGCCTGCGACAGCGCGGGCAGCGGCAGGTTCGTGCGGCAGTCAAAGGGCAGTTCTTCCCGCATGGCCGCAAATCCTGCGTGCATTTCCGCCGCCACCGCCCGGGCCCGGGCGCGCGCCGCCGCGTCCCGTGGCCAGATTGGCAGCGCGGGGTGCCGTTCCGCCAGAAATTCCGTGATCGCCAGACTGTCCCAGATGGTTTGCTCGCCGCACTGCAGGATCGGCACCCGTCCGGCCGGCGAATATTGTCCAATTTGGCTTTGGCTATCGGGTTGATCAAGCCGGATGGCGACTTCCTCGAACGGCAGACCGAATTGCCGCATGAGCAACCAGGCGCGAAGCGACCATGAAGACAGGTTTTTGTCACCGATGATCAGGCGATATGGGGGCATCGCACCGTTCCACGCTTTGTTGTACAAGGAGAGGCTTGAAGCCTGAATGTAATGGAGCCCACCGTGATCGCCAACATTGAAGCCAATCCCGATCCCACCGCCATTCCCATCTGGCCTATTGGCAGCGCCGATCTGGCCGCCTGGCAGGCGGATCGGCCCGATATCATGACGGCTTGGTGTGAAAGCAGCGGTTTCACGGCGGAGGCCGGCAAGTATGTCTTGTTGCCGGGTGAGTCCGGCGATCTGGCTGGCGTTCTGCTGGGCCTGGGCGAGGGTGGGGCACAGACCCGCGATTATTGGGCCTTCGGCACCCTGGCCAAGGGCCTGCCGGCAGGAAATTATCGTATCGAGGGCGAACTGACCACGGCGCAGGCCGATCTGGCGGCCCTGGCCTGGGCCCAGGCCGGCTACCGTTTCGACCGCTATCGGGGCGGGGATGACGAGGGGGAGGGGGGCGTGGCCCGGTTATGCCTGCCGGAAAACGCCGACGCCAAGGCCTTGGCTGGTGCGGTCAAGGGCGGCTTTCTGGCCCGGGATTTGATTAATACACCGGCCTCAGACATGGGACCGCAGGAACTGGCGGATGCGGCCCTGGCCCTGGCCGGGGAGTTTGGCGGCACGGGAGAGGTCATCGTCGGTGATGATCTGTTGGCCGCCAATTACCCGGCGATCCATGCGGTGGGCCGCGCCTCGACCCGGGCGCCTAGGCTGATCGATCTGCGCTGGGGGCCAGCGGATGCGCCGCGCCTGATCCTGGTCGGCAAGGGCGTCTGTTTCGATACCGGCGGGCTGGATCTAAAACCCGCCGCCGGCATGCTGAAGATGAAAAAGGACATGGGCGGCGCGGCAACGGTGCTGGGCCTGGCGGCCATGATCATGTCGGCGGAGCTGCATCTGTCTCTGCGTGTCCTGATCCCGGCGGTGGAAAATGCCGTCGGCGGCAACGCCTACCGGCCGGGCGATATTTTGGATACCCGCAAGGGCCTGACGGTGGAGGTAGGCAATACGGACGCCGAAGGCCGAATTGTATTGTGCGATGCCCTGGCCGAGGCGGACGCGGATGATCCCGAACTGATTATCGATATCGCCACCCTGACCGGTGCGGCGCGGGTCGCCCTGGGCCCGGATCTGCCGGCAATTTTCACCGGTAGTGATGAATTGGCGGCGGCCTTGCAGCAGGCCGGCCAGGAATTGGATGATCCGACCTGGCGTCTGCCCCTGTTCGCCCCCTATGCCGAGCGTCTGAAAAGCAAGGTGGCCGATTACAACAATGTCTCGGAAGGCCCCTTCGCCGGCGCCGTAACGGCGGCCTTGTTTCTGCAGGCCTTTGTCAGCGATCCGAGCCGTTGGTTGCATATGGATAGCTATGGCTGGAACGACAAGGACCGCCCCGGCCGCCCCGCGGGCGGTGAAGGCTTGGCCATGCGGGCCCTGTTTGCGGTGATCCGGCAGCGCTTCCAATAGTTGGTTTTGTCGTCGCCGGCCGAACCCCACGGCAAAAAGGGTTGATCCCGCCCCCGTTATCCTATTGACTGCTGTTTCGGTTCGGAACCGACATGATCGTGGGAGAATGCCCATGGCGGCGACGCTGACATCCCAGCAAGCATTGAAACTTTGGCACCAGACCCTGTTGTCTTCGGTGCGTTCCGAGGGACCAGATTTATCAGCCCGTCAGATGGCCCTGTTTCTGCAGGTCTACCTTGAGCCTCCGCCCCACACGGTGCGCGGGCTGGCGGCGGCGTTACAAATCTCGAAACCGGCGGTGGTGCGGGCCCTGGATACCTTGGGCCGCCTGGATTTCACCCGCCGCCGGCGGGATCAGGCGGATAAGCGCAATGTTTTGATTCAACGCACGGTCAAGGGTTCCGTGTTTCTGAGCGAATTTGCCGAATGGGTTGTTGGCGCATCGGACTCGGTTTGACCCTGTGGCATGCTAGCGAAGCAAATGGAATTTTGTTGCCATGGACCCGCGTATTACTCCGGCCCGCGATGACCTAGCCGCGAACCGGCTGCGCGGCCAGGTCACGGCGGCGCGTTATGTCGAGGGCAGCCCCCGCACCGTTGTCCGGGACGGCGCGCCAATGCGGTTCTCGCCGGATCGGAAGGCCGGCCTGGAGAGCCAACTGATCCATGGCGAAATTTTTCAGGTCTACGAGGAGCGCGATGGCTGGTGCTGGGGAGAAAATTTGACCGACAATTATGTCGGCTATGTTCCGGCGGTGGACCTGGCGGACAATCTGCCGGCCCCCGACCATCAAGTCGCGGCCCTGCACAGCCATCTTTACACCGAGCCGGATCTGAAACGGCCCGTGGCCGGCATCATCTCCATGTCGGCCCGGGTCAAGGTGGTTGATGTGGAGGGCAAGTTCTGCCGCATCGCCTCCGGCCATTGGCTGCACTCCAGGCACTTGGTCTCCCTGGATTACAGCACCCAGGATTTTGTCGGTACCGCGATGAAGTTTATCGGCGTGCCGTATCTGTGGGGTGGACGCACGGCGATGGGCCTGGATTGTTCATCGCTGGTGCAATTGGCCCTGGGCATGGCAGGGATTGCCGTGCCCCGTGACAGTGATTTGCAGGAAAGCGGCTCCGGCGCACCAGGCATCCCCATCGCGATGGAAGACGGGCAGGATTTTTCCCAGCTTGAAGAGGGCGATCTGGTGTTCTTCCCCGGCCATGTTGGTTTTTTTGTCGGCGATTGGCGTTTCCTGCATGCCAATGCATTCGATATGCAGGTTTCTCTGCATGGATTTTCCGATGTTCTCGACCGCGCCAATCGGGAAAACACCCCTGTGACCTCCATACGGCGGATTGCGCCATCCCATTGACCCTGCCGCGCCAACAAAGGGCCGTCACGGCGTGAGCCGGCCGAAAGACGCTAGCGGCAATTCGGCGCTGGCGCCATTCGCCGTGCGCAGCTTTCGTTTTCAATGGCCGGCGGATTTGTTGACCTCCTGGGCCTTTGAGATGGAGACCCTGATCCTCGGCTGGTACGTGCTGGTGGAGACGGATTCGGTTCTGCTGCTGACCGCTTTTGGTTCCTTGCAATTCCTGGGCACCTTGATTTCACCGCTGCTGGGCGTCGTCGCAGATCGCGTGGGCCGGCGGGCGGTACTGTGCACCATGCGGACCATCTACGCGGTCCTGGCCCTGACCCTGATGGCCCCGGCCCTGAGCGGCACCTTGAACCCCTATTTCGTGTTGGCGATTGCCCTGCTGGCAGGGCTGGTGCGGCCCTCGGATCTGGTCATGCGAAACTCGCTGATCGGCGATACGGTGCCCAGCGGCCTGCTGGCCAAGGCCATCGGCCTGTCACGCACGACCATGGATTCAGCCCGCATCGCCGGTGCCTTGGCGGGGGCCGGCCTGTTCGCCACCCTTGGCATCGGCCCGGCCTATGTCGGCGTGGTGGTGCTGTACGGCATCTCGCTTGCCTTGACCTTCGGTGTGGCCGGGCCGCGCCCCAGGGCCGCAGCGCCGGCTTCCCGGCCGACGTCTTCCTGGCAGGAACTGAAGGCCGGCTTGGCCTACGTCTGGAACACGCCGGAGGTGCTGGCCCTGATGACCCTGGCCTTTCTGGTCAATCTGACGGCCTATCCGGTCTCCATGGGCCTGCTGCCCTACGTGGCCAAGGAGATCTATGCCATTGACCAGAACGGTCTGGGTCATCTGGTGGCGGGTTACGCCTGCGGCGCCTTGCTGGGATCCATCGTCATGATCATGATGGGCGGTGCCCGGCGGCCCGGGCGCTTCATGGTGCTTTCCATCGTGGCCTGGTACATTTTGATGGT
Organism: Alphaproteobacteria bacterium; assembly: GCA_030747035.1. Classification (GTDB taxonomy): domain Bacteria; phylum Pseudomonadota; class Alphaproteobacteria. Next base: position 14,763 of record JASLLM010000021.1, read on the forward strand.
AATTTTCGCCTGGCAGGAGGCGAAATGGCCCGGTTTCGTGATTTTGCTGTTGAGCGGCATCTTGCAAAGCACCGCCATGATTTCCATGTCGGTGACTTTGCTGCAAATTACGCCGGAGCAGTTCAGGGGCCGCATCCAGGGTGTACGCATGCTGGCGGTTTATGGCCTGCCCGTGGGTCTGCTGGCCGCCGGCGTTCTGGTTGACTGGTCCGGATTTTTCAATGCCGTGGCGATTTACGCCGTGTTGGGCATTCTATGCACGGGCTGGATTGCTTTGCGCTGGCGCGCCGCCATCTGGCGCTGAGCGGCGAGGGGAGGGAGAGATGAACAAGAACGCCATGGAGATCAACGGCCAGAGACTTTGGGATAGTCTGGAGGCCTCGGGCCAGATCGGCAAGCTGCGCGGCACCGGCCTGCGCCGCCTGCCCCTTTCGGACGCCAACAAGGAAATGCGCGATACCTTTTGTGCCTGGGCCGAGGCGGCCGGTTGCACGGTGACGGTGGATCAGGTCGGCAACATTTTCGCCCGCCGTCCGGGCCGCGACGACGCCCTGCCAGCCATCGCCACGGGCAGCCATTTGGATACCCAGATGTGCGGCGGCAAATATGACGGCGTGCTGGGCGTCATGAGCGGCCTGGAGGTGATCCGTACCCTGAACGATCTCGGTGTCGAGACCAAGCGCCCGATCGAGCTGGTGGTTTGGAGCAACGAGGAGGGTGCCCGGTTCACCCCGCCCATGCAGGGCTCCCTCGCCTTTGCCGGCGATCTGAGCCTTGAGACGGTGCTGGCCTCGCAGGACGCGGACGGCCTGCGTTTCGCCGACGAACTGCGGCGCATCGGCTATGACGGCACGCGGGAACTGGGTGAGAGCGAATTCGAGGCCTATCTTGAACTGCATATCGAACAGGGCCCGGTGCTGGACCGTATCGGCATCGATACCGGCATCGTCGTCGCCGGTTTCAAATCCCATGGCCTGAAAATCCAGGTTACCGGCAACACCGCCCACGTCGGCCCCACGCCCATGGACGAGCGGCAAAATGCCCTGGTCGGCGCGGCCCATCTGATCACCGCGGTGGACGCCATCGGCTGGAAGCACCATCCCCAGGGCGGCAAGAGCACGACGCCACATATCAGCTGTTTCCCGAACCTGCCCGGCATCATCCCGGAATCGGCGCAACTAACCGTGGATTTCCGCCACCCCGAACCGGAGATCGCCGACCAGATGTTGGCGGAGGTGAAGGCCGCCATGGCCGAGGCCGCCGAAAAAGCAAATGTGAAGATGGAAATCATCGATAGCTGGAGCTTTGGCGACAATCCGTTTTCCGACGACTGCATCAAGGCCCTGGCAGACACCGCCGATGCCATGGGCATCAACTATATGGAGATCCGCAGCCAGGCCGGCCACGATGCCTATGCCATCGGCAAGATCGCGCCCATGGGCATGATCTTCACCCCCTGCACCGCCGGCGTCAGCCACAATGTTGAAGAAAGCATTGAATTGGACCGCACCCTGCCGGGGGTCAATCTGCTGCTCAACACCATGGTCGACTTGGCGAACCGTTAATCATCCTTGGAATTTGCCGGTAATGGCGGCGCCGGAGAAATCAGCCGCCGCCATGCTTACCGTTCCATTTGCCGCCAGACATCGTCCCGCGGCATGTTGGGATTGCCGGGGCGCCGGTCGTAATAGGGGATGAGCGGCTTGTAATGTTCATAGAGGCGGCGCAATTCGCCCACCGGTTCGTCATGCAGATCGGCGCGCAGATCGATCCAGGCGTAGCTGCGTTTGTTCACCACCTTCAGCGCGGAGGAAAACTCGCCGCCCACCTGGCCGCCGGCATCCCGGCCCGCCTCCAGGCATTGCATCAACCGATCGCCAAGGTCCTCGCCCTTGGTGCGCTCCCAGACCTCGACCATCGCGGTCACTGTCGCCTCGCCGGTCAGGCGATTGCCCAGGGAGACGAAATCCTCCCTTATCACATGCCCCTTCCAGTCCTCGCTATCCTGGCCGGTCCAGGCGGCGGTGCGGCCTTCCTGGTCGACCACCGCGACCTGCCGCCATTCGCGGTGCGGATCGTTATCCGACAGCTCGCGCAGCACCTTTTCCGCGCCGTATCCCATGGATAACAGATCAAGGCCAAGGGGCCCGAAACGGGGATCGCCGTTGGCCTGCACCACAAGCGCGCCCACGCCCGGTTTCAGGAATGGGCACTTGGCGCCGATCGCGATGGGGCGGGTGGCGATGGCGATGCCGAACATCCCCGTATCGGGACAGCGCGCGATGACAGAATAAGTCATGAAATCTCCTCCAGTTCCGTAATAACCCACAACGGCGGATCGCCCCGGTTGACCGGCCGGACCACGTCAGACCTACATTGCCCAAGCCGAACAGCGGGTTGGCGCAACGGCAAATGACCGATTGCGTGGCGGCATTGTACGAATTGTAGGAGATCAGAGCAGGGAAATCTTGATTTGGATCGATGCGGACGTATTGGGCCCGTCATTTCGACGACGCGCCTAAAGGCGTGCAAGAAAAGGGAAAATTGGAGCGGGCGATGAGATTCGAACTCACGACTTCAACCTTGGCAAGGTTGCGCTCTACCCCTGAGCTACGCCCGCGCCGGGATAGTCCCGGAGTGGTGCCGGGCGGGGCGATATATACGACATTTCGCCGATCTTGCAAGTGCCAAGTCATATTTATCACGCTAGACTGGCCGCTCCCGGAGTTCGCCAGTTCTCCAATATGAAGGATAGAGCATGCCCGCCAGCCCGGAAGAGCTGTTTCGACGCCTGGATGATCTGGGCATCGGCCATGAAACTGCGCATCACCGCGCCGTGCATACGGTTGCCGAGGCGCAGGATGTGCGGGACCAGATCACCGGCGCGCACAACAAGAACCTGTTTCTGCGCGACAAGAAAAAGCAGACCTGGCTGGTCTGCACGTTGGAGGATAAGCCGGTTGATCTGAAGCAGCTATCGGCAAAAATCGGCGCCGCCCGGCTTAGTTTCGGCTCGGCTGACAGATTGGCGGAATTCCTCGGCGTTCAGCCTGGCTCGGTGACGCCGTTCGCGTTGATCAATGACCCCGAGACAAGGGTCAAGGTTGTCCTGGACCAGGAAATGCTGGGGCACGAACAGCTCAACTTTCACCCCCTGGTCAACACCATGACGACGACTATTCTGTCCGCCGACCTGTTGCGCTTCGTGCAAGCCTGCGGCCACGACCCACAGACACCACGGCTCTAATACTGGAATAGGGCGTGATTTCGTTGTTGAAGCGCTTGACGCCGGGCGCTGCCTGGCCTTGTATGCCCCTGCATCCGGGCCAATATCTTGCCCGGACGGGTTAACGACAGGATCGAATGATGGAACCGATTATTGGAGAGATGTCCGCCCCCGCGGACGCGGTCAAGGATGGCGATACCGCCAGCTTTGCGGTGGATGTGATTGAGGCGAGCCGCGAGGTTCCCGTCATCGTCGATTTCTGGGCCCCCTGGTGCGGTCCCTGCAAGACCCTGGGCCCGGCCATTGAAAAGGCGGTCAAGGGCGCCGGCGGCCAGGTCAAACTGGTCAAGATCAATGTTGATGAGAACCAGCAACTGGCCCAGCAGTTGCGCGTGCAGTCAATTCCGGCGGTTTTCGCCTTCAAGGATGGCCAGCCGGTTGACGGTTTTGTCGGCGCCCAGCCGGAAAGCCAGATCAAATCATTTATCGAACGTCTGACCGGTGATGCCGGTCCCTCGCCCATCGAACGGGCGCTGGAACAGGGTGAAGCAGCCCTGGCGTCAGGCGATGTCAATGTGGCGGCCGATATATTCGGCCAGATCCTGCGCGCCGATGCGGAGAACGCCCGCGCCATCGCCGGTCTGTGCCAATGCCTGATCGCGGCCGGCGATCATGATGAAGCCCGCCAGATGCTGGATGGCCTGGATGGCAAGCTGGCCAGTGACCCGGCCATCCAATCGGTCAGGGCCTCGCTGGATTTGGCGGAGCAATCGGCCGACGCGGGCGATACGGCGCCATTCCGGGCCCGGCTGGAAGCCGACGGCAACGACCACGAGGCGCGCATGGAGCTGTCCAAGGCCCTGTTGGCGGCGGGCCAGCGGGAGGAAGCGGTGGATGAATTGCTTGAATCGATCCGCCGGGACCGCGCCTGGAATGACGAGGCCGCGCGCAAGCAGCTCCTGACCCTGTTCGAGGCATTCGGCAACGCGGATGAACTGACCGTATCGGCCCGGCGCCGGCTCAGCTCGATCTTGTTTTCCTGACCTGGGGATGGGGCCAGGATGACCGGCGACAGGGATCAAGAAGAGGGCAGTGCAGAGGCGTTGCCGGCACGGATTCCGATTTTTCCATTAAGCGGCGTGCTTTTGCTGCCCCATGCCAAACTGCCGCTGAATATTTTCGAGCCGCGCTACCTTGACATGATCCGTGACGCCATGGCCGGCGACCGCATCATCGGCATGATCCAACCCTTGAAATCGGACGGCTCTGGCGCCTCGGAAGCCAACCCAGTGCTCTATGACATCGGTGGCGCCGGGCGCATTACCTCTTTCGAGGAAACCGAGGACAACCGCTTTCTTATCACTTTGACCGGTTTGTCGCGCTTCGCCGTTATCGAGGAGTTGCCCGCCACCACCCGTTATCGCCAGGTCGTGGCCGATTGGGACCGCTTCGCCGCCGACCGATGGGCCGAGGACGAGGCGCCGGGCGTGGATAGAAACCGGCTGTTGACGGCCCTGCGTGCCTATCTGGAATTGGCCCAGATACCGGCGGAATGGGAAGCCATCGCCAAGGCCGAGACCGGGCCCCTGATCACCTCGTTGGCCATGATCTGCCCCTTTGGCGCGGCGGAAAAGCAGGCTTTGCTGGAAGCCCACGATTTGTACGAGCGTGGCCGTATCATGACTGCGCTGGTGGAAATGTCCCTGCTGCAACGGGCCAGCGGCGGCGGCGGGGAGGATCAGGACGATGACGATCACAGGATACATTGAGCATGAGCGATAACGAGAGCACGGAAGACGGCGTCGACCCGAAACTGTTGGAAATTCTGGTCTGCCCCCTGACCAAGGGACCGCTGCGCTATGACTGCGAGGCACAGGAACTGATCTCGGACCAGGCCCGCCTGGCCTATCCCATCCGCGAAGGCATCCCCATCATGCTGGTGGACGAGGCCCGCAGCCTGGACGATTGACTGCGGCGCAAGATCAGCGCCGATAATGGTTGGGAAGAGAAAAAATGGTGCCGCCTGGGTGACTCGAACACCCGACCTCCGCATTACGAATGCGATGCTCTACCAACTGAGCTAAGGCGGCTCCGGGGCATATTATAGCCGTATCGAACGGCACGCGAAAGCGGCGGGACAATAGGCCGGGGGCGGGGGATTTGCAATATGGTTTGTTTAAGGATCCGGGCCTTGGTTTCACCGGCCATCCAGGTATGCGATGATGGCGCCCAAGACACCATAATTCCCATTGCAAGAGATTCCTGCCCATGTCCGTAGTTCAACGCCTGACCGGCCTGCATTGGCGACAGCAGGGGCCGATTGTTCTGGTCGGCATGGGCCATGGGGCGACGCATTGGCTGTTGGGCACGTTCTACTTGCTGCTGCCCTTCATCGCGCGGCAGTTGGAGTTGAGCTATACCGAGGCCGGCCTGCTGGTCTCCGCCGTGCATATGAGTTCCTTCGGCACCAACCTGTTCAGCGGCCTGGTGGTGGACGTGACCGGCCGGCGGGTGCCTATTTTGGTCGCCTCGCTGTGCGTCGGCGCCCTGGCCATGAGCGGCTTTGGCCTGGCCCAGGGTGTTTGGGGGCTGCTGCCCCTGGTGATTCTGATCGGCTGTACCAACAACTTGTGGCACCCGGCCGCCATCTCGTACCTTTCCAGACGCTTTCCCGAGACCCGAGGCTATGCCCTGTCGATCCACGCCCTGGGCGCCAATAGCGGCGATGCCCTCGCACCCCTGGCCATCGGCGCGGTACTGCTGTGGTTGAGCTGGCCCCAGGCCGCCATGACCGCCGCCGTCCCCACCCTGGCCATCGCCCTGTTGCTGTTCGCGGTCCTGCCACGGCAGAGCACGGCCATGCGGCAGGATGGTGCCTCTGTCAGCGAGGGCATGAGCCTGGCGGCCTATTGGCGCGGTCTGACCGCCCTGATACGGGACCGCGCGGTGTTGAGCCTGTGCCTGGTCGCCGCCCTGCGCACCATGACCCAGGCCGGCCTGCTGGCCTTTCTGCCGCTGTATCTGAGCAACGAACTGGGTGCCGGACCGCTTTTCCTCGGCGCTGCCCTGGCGGCGATGCAGGCCTCGGGCGTGGTGGCGGCACCGATCGCGGGGGCCTGGTCCGACCGCATCGGCCGCCGGCCCATCGTGCTGGCCGGCCTGTCGGCCTCAACCGTTGTCGTCGCCTCCCTGGTCCTGATCGGCAACACCGGTATATTCGTCGTGGGCATTTCCGTCCTGGGCTTCGTCCTGTTCGCGGTGCGCCCGGTCATCCATTCCTGGATGATGGACCTGACACCGCCGAACCTGGGCGGCTCCGCCACATCATTGATGTTCGGCAGCCAGGCAATGCTGGCCACAGCGGCGCCCATCATCGGCGGCATGATCGCCGATAACTGGGGCTTGGTCTCGGTTTTCTATTTCCTGGCTGCCGGTCTGCTGGCCGCCAATCTGGCCCTGGTACTGCTGCCGATCGCGGCCAAGGCGAAACCGGCGGAGAGCTGAGGTCACCTTGGATCGGCGGCGGGCGGCTCTACATCGGGGGGCAGAATTTCAACTTCCGCCACGGGCCCGGTCTCCGCTTCGGCAGGGGCCGGCGTATAGGGCAGGACCGCCCCGGCGCCCGCCGGTTGCCGCCATGTGAAGGCATCGAAGCTGCCGCAATCAGGGCAATGGGAGGCCCAGTCGCCATTCTGCCGGCCGCAGCCCTGGCAGACCCAGGTGGCATCCGCCGGCAGCTTGGCCGCCTGACGCAGCCATTCCCGTGCCGCCGCGCCGTCGCCCCGTTCGGTTTCTTCGAGATCGGCGATCAGCCGGGCGACGCGGGCCGATGGCGCCTGCTCCATCAATGTCCGCAACTGTTCCCGCGCGGTATCGTATTCCGCCGCGTCAAGGGCCGCCTGGGCCAGGGCCAGGCGGCTTTCCGGGTCCGCCTCGTGACCGGCGATCAGTTTCTGTACCGCCGCTAGCCGGTCTTCGGCCTCCTCGGCGGGATGAATGTCGAGCCAGGCCGCCAATAGATCCGGATGCGCGGATTTCTGCCAGCCCTCGCGCAGCAGGTTGCGGGCCTTGCGCATATCTCCCGCCGCGCCATGCAGGCGTCCGGCCAGGGCGGCGGCGGGGCTGAAGTCCGGTAACTGGACGTGGGCCTTGCGGGCCAGTTCCAGGGCCCGCTTGCTCTCGCCCAGATCGGCCGCCGCTTGCGCCTGGGCGAACAGCACAACAGCCTGGCGCCGGCCGGCCTCGTCCGCTGGCAGCAATTTGCGCTTTACCGTGTGGCTCAGGGTTTTTTCCGCCGCCTGCCAGTCCCCGGCGGCGGCTTCCAGGGAAAACAGCTCCTGCCCGACCCAGGGCGTATCGGGACGCAGGGCGAAGGCGCGCCGCGCCAGGGTCAGCGCCTCGGCCTGATCACCGGCCCGCCGGGCCTGCACCAGCAGGCCGCGCAAGCCTAGAAACTCCGTATCGGGACGCTCGCGCATGGCCTGGAAATGTGCCTTCGCGGCGGCCTCGTCACCATCCAATTGCGCCGCTTGCGCCGATAGCAACAGGGTCAGTGATGGTTCGTCCAGCAATTGTGCCGTCCGCCGGGCCAATTTCTTGGCCTGCCCCACATCGCCCGCGGCCACCGCCACCAAGCCGGAGGAAAGGCTTTCATAGCCCTTGCGCCGCCGCCCTTCGGCGCGCAGATTGCTCAACGCCATGGGCGAGGTCGCCAGCCAGCGCCAAAAGCGGTACAGCCCGGCAACCACGATCAACAGGACAAACACCGCCGTTGCCGCCACCGCGATGGAGGTCTCGATCTGCCGTCCGCCCCATTGCATGGAAACCAGGCCCGGATGATCCGCCAGCCAGGCACCGGCCACGCCAAGCGCGGCCAGGCCAAGGAATACAAGAACCGCCCGCAACATCAGCCGTCCGCCAGCCCGGCGATGGCACGGCTTTGCAGGCTGGCCAGGGCCGCCATGGCGCCCAGCCGCGCCTTGGCCTGATCGAGCCACCGCCGCGCCGCCGCCCTGCCCGGTTCCGGCAGGCCTTCGACCAGGGCGGCCGAGGCCGCCAGTTCACCGGCGGCCAGGCGGCGTTCGGCGCGGGCCAGCACCGCATCGGCTTCGGCCCCTTCAACCTCGCCGACCCGGCGTACCGTGACCAGGGAGGTGACCCTGCGCAGGGTACGGCGCCAGAAGCTATCGGTGCCGCCGGGCTCCGCCTGCAACACTGCCCGGGTCATGGCGGGAAAGCCATCGGACAAGGCACGCATGGTGGGTACGCCCTGCTTGGCCCAGGGTGCCAGGGCGGCAACAGCCTTACGCAAGGCCTGGTCCTCTCCCATTATGGAGGCCACGGCGGCCAGATCGGCGTCGTAGGGTGTGCCGGATAAAACCGTTTGCCGCAACTGCCCCAAGGCCAGGACCAAGCCCTCGCCCACGCCGGATTTCAGGCGGGCGCTCTGGCGCTGCTCTGACTGCAGCACCGATTGCTCCAACTGTTGCAGGCGGGCCTGCAACGCCGCGACGTCCTGGCGCAACGCCTTGTTTTCGTCACCAAGGGCGGTCACTTGCCGAGCCAGGGCGGTAAACTCTTCATTCGGCGCGTTCGTTTGCCCAGCCGTTCCGGCATCCGCCTGTTCGCTCAGGCGTGCCTTCAAGGCTTCCATTTCCGAACTGAGGGCGGCCAGGGCCGCGGCACCGCCTTCGCCCGCCTCCTGACCCAGTTGCGACAGGGTATCTTCCACGGCGGCAAGTTTTTCACTCAGGGCCGCCAGCATGTCTCCATCCACCACGCCTTGGCTCAGGTCGCCCAATTGCTTGGCAAAACCGCCCAATGTCTCCTTCACGGCCGCGACCGCGGCGTCCAGGCGTGCGTTTGCCGCCTCCAACTGCGCCACCCTTTTGTCCAGGGCCCGCACGCTTTCCATGGCTTCCGCCGCCGGCTGTGGCAACAGCGCCAGCAGACGCGGCTGCAGGGCGGGCCAGGCGAAATAGAGCCCCACCGCCAACAAAACCACAATGCCCAGAACCACCAGGGGGCCGCGCCCGCCACCGCCTTTTTTCGGCTCGGACGCATCGTCGGCGGTTTCCTCCAGGGCATCGTCGCCGGCGTCAACTGCCGCGTCCGAGGACCCCTCCCATGGCGATTCCGCTGGCGTATCCGTCTGGGAACCCGGTTCGTTCTTATCTGGTTCGTCGGATGATTGCTTATCGTCTACCATCAATTTTCCGTCGTTCTATAACAGCGCCAACAATTCATCCTGGCGCGGCATTGCGGCGATATTTTGGCGCCGCCAGGTTACTTTCGAGGCCGCTTCCGCCACGGCGGTGCTTAATCCGTAAAGATCCACCTCACGGCAGGCTTCGCCCAAACCATCGCATAGCAACAGTTTAACAAAGGTAGCCGCGCTGCGCGGCGAGAAAAAAAGTATGCCGTCAACCTCGCCGGCCGCCAGGGCCTGCCGGCATGGCGCGCTCAAACGCGTGCTGGTTTCGGCGCCATACAGCACGCATCGGCGCACCTGATAACCGTCGGCGCCCAGATCACCGGCCAGATCACCGGCCACGGCACTGCCCGCCACGTGAACCAGCACGCCATCCTCGGGCTTCAGGCGCTGGCGCACAAGGACGGCCAGGGCGACCACATCTCCCCCCGCCGCGGCGACATCGGCAAATCCCGCCTCCCGGGCCGCCGCCGCCGTCGCCGCACCCACCGCCAGAACCGGCAGGTCGCGCCGTTCCGTCTGTTGCGCCAGGGCGCGGACGCCGTTGGCCGAGGTCAACAGCAAGGCCGCCGCGCCGCCCAGGTCCAGGTCGGGAGCTTCAATCGGCCGAATGGTCAGCATGGGTTCAATCAGCACCTGATGGCCCAGGTCTCTCAATTGCCTGGCCAGAGCCTCGGACTCGGCGGCTGGGCGGGTCACGATCAGATGCATATGGTCATTCGCCGGCGAAAAAACCAGGCCCGGCCCGGCCCAGCAGTTCCTCGCCCGCGTCCCGGCCCATGGCTGCCGCCTCCTCCGCCGGTCCTTGCCGTTGGGTTTCCAGGGCCTCGCTGCCGTCCTCGCGCAATATCTGCGCCCGCAACGTTATCCGACCGGCCTGCAATTCCGCCAGCGCGGCAATGGGGGTCCGGCAGGAGCCGTCCAGGGCCCGCAAAAGCGCCCGTTCCGCCGCCACACAATGGGCGGTTTCAGTGTGATGCAAGGGGGCGAGATAATCGCCGGTCACATTGTCGTCCAGGCGGGTTTCGATGCCGATCACCGCCTGCGCCACCGCCGGCAGCATGACGTCCACGGGCACCGGCGCAGTGATCCGATCCGCCATGCCAAGCCGGTTCAGGCCGGCGCAGGCCAGAAACGTCGCCTGGGCTACGCCCTCGGACAGCTTGCGCATGCGGGTATTCACATTGCCGCGAAAATTCACCACCTGCAGATCGGGGCGGGCATGACGCACCTGGGCCACCCGGCGCAGGGAGGACGAACCGACGACCGCGCCCTGGGGTAATTCGGCCAGGCTGCTGGCGATGGGCGAGAGGAAGCCGTCGCGCGGATCCTCGCGGGGCAAAAGGCAGACGATGCCCAGACCGGGGGGCAGTTCGGTCGGCACATCCTTCATGGAATGCACCGCCATGTCTATGTCGCCAGCCAGCAGGGCCTCTTCGATCTCTTTTGTGAACAGGCCCTTGCCGCCGAATTCCTTCAACGGTTTACTTTGAATCTGATCGCCGGTGGTGGCGATTACGACGATCGCCACGGCGTCCGAATTCAAGCCTGGATGGGCTGCCAGCAGGCGGGTTTTGACCTCCTCCGCCTGGGCCAATGCCAGGGGAGAGCCACGAGTTCCGATACGGATGTTGGGTTGCGGGTTCATAGTGGCGGTGCTAAGGCCTCCTGAAGCTGCGTGCAAGCATTTTTGCGCCCAAAACATGCGCCTGGGAAGATTGTGATCGAACGATGATCGTATTGGGCATTGAAAGCTCCTGCGATGAAACCGCCGCCGCCGTGGTCGATGATGCACGGCGCATCCGCTCGAACATTGTCCTAAGTCAAGTGGCGGAGCATCGCCCCTATGGCGGCGTGGTGCCGGAAATCGCCGCCCGGGCCCATGTGGAACATATCGATGGCCTGATCGCCCGGGCGATGGCGGAGGCCAAGCTGAAATTCTCCGATCTTGACGGTGTTGCCGCCACCGCCGGGCCGGGTCTGATCGGCGGCGTCATGGTCGGACTGGTCACGGGCAAGGCCATCGCCGCCGCCATTCGTAAGCCGTTGCTGGCGATCAATCATCTGGAGGGCCATGCCCTGACCGCGCGGCTGACCGATGATCTGGCCTTTCCTTACCTGTTGCTGTTGGTTTCAGGCGGACATTGCCAATTGGTCCTGATCGAAGGGCTTGCTCAATACCGGCGCCTGGGCACCACTATCGACGATGCGGTGGGCGAGGCTTTTGACAAGACGGCCAAGATGCTGGGCCTGGGCTATCCAGGCGGCCCGGCGGTACAGGCGGCGGCGGAGCGTGGCGATGCAGCTGCCGTCACGCTGCCCCGTCCCATGCTAGGGCGGGAGGGCTGTGATTTTTCCTTTTCCGGCCTGAAGACCGCGGTGCGTCGGCTGCTGGAGAATAATCCAGACCTGGCCATTGAGGACGTGGCGGCGGGATTTCAAGCGGCGGTGGGCGATGTGGTCGTGGACCGGGCCGGCAATGCCGTTCTCATGGCCCAAGAGAAGCATCCCAGCCTAAGTCATCTGGTGATCGCCGGTGGCGTCGCCGCCAACAGCCATCTGCGCCAACGCCTGGATGCCCTATGCCGGGAGCGTGGCCTGACGCTGACGGCCCCGCCCGTTGATCTTTGCACCGATAATGGCGCCATGATCGCCTGGGCCGGTGTGGAACGCCTGCGCGCCGGTCTAACCGATGGGCTCGACACGCCCGCACTGGCCCGCTGGCCCCTGGACCCCGATGCCAAACCGATGCCCTTCGCCGGCAAGAAAGCCTAGCCATGAATGAAACACCCGAAGTTCAAATCCAGGGCCACGGCCTGTTCCCGACCCCGGTGGCGTTGGCGGAGCTGCCCGATAGTGAACGCATCAACGAAGGCCTCAAGGCAGCGATCGAGGCGCGCATGGCAGCCCACCCCTCAACCTCTCATTCCAACCTGGGCGGCTGGCAGTCAACCTGGGACCTGGCGGAATGGGGCGGCGACTGCGCCACCGAGGTGCTGGAAGTGGCGAAATCCATGGCGACCCGCATGACCTGCGACCGCGAAGGCCAGCCGGTGACGGTCGATTGGCAACTAAACGCCTGGGCCAACGTCAACGGGTCCGGCCACGGCAATGAATTCCATACCCACCCTGGCAGCTTCTGGTCCGGCACCTACTATGTGGATGACGGTGGCGTCGGTGACGATCCCAGCCTGGGCGGCGAGTTCGAAATCCAGGATCCGCGCGGGGTCGCGCCGGCCATGTACGCACCCCTGTTGGCCATTAACGCGCCCGGTGGCTTGGCCATGGGCAGCAGCGAGACCATTCCGCCCAAGGCAGGGCGGATCCTGATGTTCCCATCCTGGCTGTCTCACGCCGTACGGCCCTATCTGGGCACCCGCCAGCGCATTTCCATTGCTTTTAACCTAAGCGTTTGAGCGTGCCACGGCGGCTGCCGCGCTGTCGCCGCAGCCTTCCAGGGCCTCGGCATACCAGCGCCAGGCGATGGGGCTGTTGGCCTTGGTCGAGGTGCGCTGGGCCAGCAGGCCGCGGGCGTCCTCGTAGCGGCCGGCATCCAGTGCGGCGCGGCAGATCATCTGGGCCCAGACGTCCCGCTGGGCATGGCTGCCGCCCAGGCGCTGGATATGATCCCGCAGGGGCAGCAGGATTTGCGCCGCTTCGCCGGCCTCGCCCTTGCACAGGGCCAGGGTGGCCCGGCAGACGGGCAGGCCCACATCGGCCGTGGCCCGGGCCTGATCGCCGCTGGTGCCGGCCTTTTCCGACAGAGCTGCCAGCATCGCCGCCGCCGCCTCGTCCCGGCCATCCTTGGCCAGGGCCATCATGTAATGGGCATCGGCGAAGGCCATCACCGCGTCGGTGCTGTGTTGCTCCGCCACGTCAGCCAGGGCGCTCCAGCGCTCGCCCACGTCCACACCCTGATATTCCAGACGCCACAACATGGCGGCGGCATTGGTGAAATCGAGATATTCGTCGCTGGGCTCGGCCCAGAACGCACCATCGTAGAGTCCCAGAACCGTCTCGAACTGGCCCTTTTCCAGGTGATACATGGCCTTGTGCCACCAGGTGTGAAAACGGAAATTGTTAAGATCGTCCCAATTGCCGCTCAGACCGTCCAGCCAGGCGATGCCTTCGTCCTGGCGGCCTTGCATCTCGTATACATGGGCGACCGCATGGGTGGCCCAGATATCCTTTGCATTGATCTCCACCGCCCGCTTGCCGTAAGCCTCCGCCATCTCGTAGTCGCCGGCTTCCTCGTGGGCGAAGGCGGCGATGCCCTGAACAAAGCCAAAGTCGGCCCGGCTTTCCTCCCAGGCACCGAGAATACGGCGGGCCGACTGGCGCATGGCCGCGCCGCCTGTGAGATAGAAATGGGTAAAATGCGACAGGCGCAGCGCCATGACATCATGAGGGTGATGCAGCAGGATCTGCTCCCACAGATCCGTGGCGCCGGTCATGTCGCCCACGTTCCAGGCCTGCAAGGCGGCCAGATGCCATTTTTCCCGTGGCGTCCCGCCGCGCGTGGCCATGGCCTCGGCCGCCGACCTGGCGCTGTCCGCGGCCTTGCGTTCGAGGGCGGGAATGGAAAAGAGATGAAAGAAATAGCCCCGGGTGATCAAGGCCATGGGCATCTCGCCGTCGGCCTGCAGTGTTGCCTTCAAGTGCAGGCCCACATCAGTTTGAAAACCCAGGTAGGCGCGCATGCAGTCACTATAAGACGCCGCCGCCTTGGCACTGTCCGTGGTCAGTGCCAGACCTTGATAATCCTCAGCCATCGTGTTGCCCCATTCCCTTGTCGGCCGCCCCGCCTTCCAGGGTAGGCCATCACCCGCGAACGCCGCAATGAAATTTGCCGGCCAGGGGCGCGGTTCCCTTGGCGGTTGACGGGGGCCGCGATTTCGAGGCAACTATGATTTCCGGGCAGGGGCCGGCCGCCAAGGCATGATGACAGGCAGAGCAGCTATTAGATGACCGTATTTTCCGTACTTGATCTTGCGCCCGTGCGCGAAGGTGCCAGCCCCGGCGATGCCCTGCGCAACGCCCGCGACCTGGCCCAGCACGTGGAACGCCTGGACTACCGCCGCTTTTGGCTGGCGGAGCATCACAATATGATCGGTATCGCCTCCGCCGCGACCTCCGTCGCCATCGGTTATGTCGCGGAAGGCACCTCCACCATCCGCGTGGGCGCCGGCGGTGTCATGCTGCCGAACCATTCGCCCCTGGTGATTGCCGAACAATTCGGCACCCTCGCCTCCCTCTATCCGGGCCGTATCGACCTTGGTCTGGGCCGGGCCCCGGGAACGGATCAGTTGACCATGCGGGCCCTGCGCCGCCACCCGGGGGTGGCCGAGAATTTCCCCCAGGATGTGGTGGAATTGCAGGCCTTGCTGGGGCCGGTGCAGCCGGGACAGACCATACAGGCTGTGCCGGGGGCGGATACCAACGTGCCGCTGTGGATCCTCGGCTCCTCGCTATTTGGCGCGCAATTGGCGGCCATGTTGGGGCTGCCCTATGCATTTGCTTCCCATTTCGCGCCGGATGCCCTGATGGCGGCCCTGGATGTCTATCGGGAGAACTTCAAGCCATCCGCGCAGCTCGCCGAGCCGTACACCATGGTTGGCGTCAACGTCATCGCGGCGGAGACGGAGGACGAGGCCAGATATCTGTTCACCACGCCGCAGCAGCAGGTGACCAATTTGTTCCGGGGCACGCGGGGCCGCTTGCAGCCGCCCATCGATGATATCGACGATTATTGGACACCGGCCGAGAAGGCGCGGGTGACGGCCATGCAGGCCTGCTCCTTTGTCGGCACGGCGGAGCGTATCACGGCCGAACTGGCGCCATTCATCGAACGCACCGGAGCGGACGAGGTGATGGTCGCCGCCTCTATCTTCGATCATGGGGCCAGAAAACAGTCGTTTGAAATTCTTGCCGAGGCGGCACGGCAGCTATAGGGGAAAATGATGCTTGATCGGGAGCAAGAGGCGTTACGCGAGCAGGCGCGGGAACTGGCGCGGGGAGGGATCGCTGCCCGGGCGGCGGAAGTCGACCGCACGGAGCAATATCCCTGGGACAACGTCACGGAATTGAAGGATGCCGGCTTTTTCGGCCTGACCATCCCAAAGGATTATGGCGGCAAGGGTCTGGGCTATCTGGAAGCCGCGCTGGTGGTCGAGGAAATGGCCAAGGTTTGTGGCGTATCGGGCCGCATCGCGGTGGAGGCCAATATGGGCGCCATCGGCGCCATCATGACCTATGGCACGGAGGAGCAGAAGCGCCTGGCCGCCGATCTGGTGCTTTCCGGCGATAAACCGGCCATCTGCATTACCGAACCGGAAGCGGGCAGTGCCGCGACCGAGATGACCACCCGCGCCGACAGGAAGGGCAACCAGTACATCCTGAACGGCAGGAAGCATTGGATCACTGGGGGCGGGGTATCGCGCCTGCATCTGATCTTCGCCAGGGTTTACGACGAGGATGGCAATGAAGAAGGCATCGGCGGCTTTATCGCCATCCGGGACGAGACCGAGGGCCTGAAAATAGGCGACCGCGCGCCCACCATGGGCCTGCGCGGCATTCCGGAGGCGGAGGTGATATTTGAGGATATGGCCGTGCCGCCCGCCAATCTGCTGATGCCGCCGCGCGGCCTGCGCAAGGGTTTTGCCGATTTGATGACGGCCTACAACTCCCAACGGGTGGGTGCGGCGACGGTCGCCCTTGGCGTGGCCCAGGGCGCCTACGAAAAGGCCTTGGAATATGCCAAGGAACGGGAACAGTTCGGCCGGCCGATCGCCGAATTCCAGGGCCTGCAATGGATGTTGGCGGATATGAGCATTCAACTAACCGCCGCCCGCGCCCTGATCCATGGCGCCGCCGGTAATCTGGTCAATGGCTTTCCAGAACCCCTGGCGGCGGCCCAGGCCAAGGTTTTTACTTCGGAAATGGCCATTAAGGTGACCAACGACGCCTTGCAGGTCTTCGGCGCGGCGGGCTATTCCCGCGACAATCCGCTGGAGCGCATGGTCCGTGACGCCCGCATGTTCACCATCGGCGGCGGTACGGCGCAGGTTCTGCGCACCCTGATCGCGGGGCGGATTTTGGATATGAAGACGCCGCAGACCCGGGACGGCTACAGCAAATTGGCGGCAAGCTAAAAGGCCACGTCCAGCCATCTGTTGATTTCGCGCGGTGCCCGCAGCCTGACGTGGCCGTGGCCGTCGATGGCCGCTTCTATGCGCGGATTGATGCGTTTTTGGAACGTCCAGACATAGCGCAGGAACGCGGCGTCAAATCGTTCCGGACAGCCCGGCGCCATGTCGGCGCGCACCCGGCCATGGCTCAAAACCACCCGCCATAACACGCGTCGCAAACATCGCCCGCGGGGCAGATCGAGGAATATGACCAAGTCCGCCGCCGCCGCGCGCTCGGGCAGGGTCGCGGCAAATGTGCCTTCGATGATCCATCGTGGCTGGGCGATTAGCGTGGCATGCCTGGCGGCCCAATCCTGGGGCGGCGGCATTTTCCAGCCAGGCCGCCAATATTCCTGGTCCAGATGGATCAGCGGCAATCCGGTCCGATCCGCCAGATCCCGCCCCAAGGTCGACTTGCCGCCACCCGAACAGCCGATAATGGCGATGCGTCGCGGGGCCTGGATCGGTTTACCAGACATGATCAGTGCTTTTCTCGGAATTGCCAATTGGTTGATAGAAGAGCTGAGTATCCCTCGTT
>JASLLM010000220.1 GCA_030747035.1 Alphaproteobacteria bacterium
ACAACATCGTCCTCGGCGGTGTCCTGGCCGCCGTGATCCTGTTGTTGTTCCTGCGCTCGGGCCGGGCGACATTGGTGGTCTCCCTGGCGATCCCGGTCTCGGTGGTCGGCGCCTTCGTCGCCATGGCCATGCTGGGACGATCGTTGAACGTAATCTCGCTGGCCGGCATCGCCTTCGCGGTCGGCATGGTGGTCGATGCCGCCATCGTGGTGTTGGAGAACATCTACCGCCACCGCCAGACCGGCGCCAACCCGAAAACCGCGGCCTATCTCGGCGCTCAGCAGGTTTGGGGCGCTATCCTGGTTTCGGCCCTGACCACGGTGCTGGTTTTCCTGCCGCTTCTGGTCATGAAGTTGGAGGTGGGGCAGTTGTTCCGGGATATCGCGGTCGCCATTTCGGTTTCGGTGCTGTTGTCGCTGCTGGTCTCGGTGACGGTGGTGCCGGCGCTGTCGCGGCGGCTGTTGGGCGAGGGCATGAAGAGTCTGCAATCCCCTCTGCGCCTGCCTCTGCTGGATGCCTTCGCGGCGGCCTTCAGCGCCGGGGTCATGGTCTTTACCCACAGGGTGGTGAAAAGCCGCAAGCTCGCCATCACCGTGGTGGCGCTGCTTTGCGGCGCCGGCGCCATCGTCACCATTTTGTTCCTGCCGAAGCTGGATTATCTGCCGACTGGCAACCGCAACCTGATACTTGGCTGGATCGTGCCGCCGCCGGGATACAATTTGAGCACCACGACGGCCATCGCCAAGGAGTTGGAAAAGACCGTGAAGCCCTTGTGGGCCTCGGAAACCGGGCCGGAGGAAAAGGCCGGCGAACCGCCAAAAATCAACAATTTCTTTTTCGTATCATTCCGCGCTGCCACCATTGTTGCCGCATCCGCCATGGATCCGCGCCGGGTCGGCGAATTGATACCGGTGCTGAACGCACCGATTTTCAAGGAGCCGGGCACCCGCGGCCGTATTTCCAAGAGGTCCATTTTTGGCCGCACCATCGGCGGTGCCCGCAGTATCAGTCTTGATGTTTCCGGCCCCGACCTTGACGTCATTCTCGAGGTGGCGCGCCGGGCCGACCGCCTGATCTCCAAGTCGTTGCCGCGGCGCCAGGGCAACTATACCCAGCCCAAGCCGGGCCTGGAGTTGGGCGCGCCGGAAATCCGTCTGCTGCCCAATCCTGTCCGCTTGGCGGATAACGGCGTCACCGCGCGGGAACTGGGCATGACGGTCGATGCCTTCAATGACGGCTTGCGGGTGGCGGAAGTGACCGTGGATGGCCGCCGCATCGACCTGATGATCGTCGGCCCCGACGGTCAGATCGCGGAAACACAGGGCATAGGAAATCTGCCTATCGTAACCCGCACCGGCGCCATTTTGCAGGTCGCATCGTTGGCCGATATTTCGATCACCGCCGGTCCGACGGAAATCCGCCATGTGGACCGGGAGCGCACGGTTACGCTGGAGGTTCATCCCAGGCCCAACCTGCCGTTGGAAGCGGCCATGGATATCCTGCAGGTCAAGGTCATCGACCAATTGCGCAGCGAGGGGCTGCCGCCCATGGTCAAGATGCGGCTTTCAGGCACGGCGGACAAGTTGACCGCCGCCTGGGACCATCTGGTGGTCGATCTGGCGGTGGCCGTGGTTATCGTCTATCTGGTGATGGCGGTACTGTTTGAAAGTTTCCTCTATCCCCTGATCATATTGTTTTCCGTGCCCCTGGCCACGGCGGGCGGCGTTTTGGGCCTGGCGTTGCTAAATCTATTCAGTTTTCAGCCGCTGGACATGTTGACCATGCTGGGCTTCGTCATATTGATCGGCATCGTGGTCAATAATGCCATTCTCGTGGTGCATCAGACATTGTTCCTGGTACGGAATGAAAACATGCATGCGGATGCGGCCATTGTCGAGGCGGTGCGCAACCGGATCCGGCCGATCTTCATGTCCACCCTGACGTCTGTCTTCGGCATGCTGCCGTTGGTGCTGTTCCCGGGCGCGGGCTCGGAATTATACCGGGGCCTGGGCTCGGTGGTGCTGGGTGGTTTGTCGTTGTCGGCGGTGTTGACCTTGTTGATCATCCCGCCGTTGTTGAGTCTGGTTTCGGCCGTGGTGGAAAGGGGACGGGGCACCAATGCGAAAGAGAGTGTGCAGCCAGCCGAATAATGGGGAGTGATGGGGATGACGAAGTATGTGACGGCGATCGAGCTAAAGGCCATGCTGTCCGATGGCGGCGAACTGGCGCTGTTGGATGTGCGCGAGGAAGGCGCTCATTCACAATCGCACCTGTTTTATACGGTGCCCATGCCGCTTAGCATATTGGAATTGCTGGCCGGATCGTTGGTGCCGCGTCTTGGCACACGGGTTGTTCTGGTTGATGCCGGCGGTGGCTTTGCCGAGCGCGCGGCGGCCAAGCTGGCTGACATGGGCTACAGCGATGTGGCCTGCCTGGAGGGCGGCATTGCCGGTTGGGAGGCCGCCGGCTATGTGCTGTTTTCGGGCGTCCATGTGCCCTGCAAGGCGTTCGGTGAATATGTGGAACATCACTACGGCACGCCGCATATCAAGGCCGAGGCTCTGCAGGCCATGCGCGATGGGGGCGAGGATCTGGTGATCCTGGACAGCCGTCCCATGGACGAATATCAGGTCATGAACATTCCCGACGGGATCGATTGTCCGGGCGCGGAATTGGCCTGCCGGGTGCATGACCTGGCGCCGGATCCCAATACCACCGTGGTGGTCAACTGCGCCGGGCGGACCCGCAGCATCATCGGCGCCCAGTCGTTGATCAACGCCGGTATCCCAAATCCGGTCATGGCCCTTGAAAACGGCACCATGGGCTGGCATCTGGCCGGCTATCAGTTGGAACGGGGGCAGACCCGCATGGCGCCCCGGCCCTCGGAAGCGGCCCAGGCAAAAGCCCAGGCTTGTGCCGAGACCGCCGGCAGCCGTTTCGAAGTGCCGCGCATCGACCGTGCCACCCTGTCACAATGGCAGGCCGAAGCCGACCAGCGGAGCCTCTATATCCTGGATGTACGCGACCCGGCGGAATATGCCGCGGGCCATCCCGTCGGCGTGGCGAATGCGCCGGGCGGGCAGTTGGTGCAGGGCATCGACCAATGGGTCGGCACCCTGGGCGCCCGCGTGGTGCTGGTGGATGATACCGGCGTCCGCGCCACCATGACCGCTTCCTGGCTGGTGCAGATGGGCTGGGATGTGGCCGTTCTGGAAAGCGGCCTGGATGGTTTCGAGATGACGACCGAGGCACCAAGACAGGGGCCCGAGGGCATTGGACAGGTGGCCAAGAACGAGATTTCGCCAGACGATCTGGCGGCCCGCATGGCGGCCGATGAAGTGCTGGTGATTGATCTGGCACCCAGCCGGGTACACGACAAGGGCCATGTGCCCGGCGCCTGGTGGGCAGTGCGGGCCCGGTTGGCTGACAGCATGCCCAAGCTGGGACAAAAGGAGCTGCTGGTATTGACCTCACCCGACGCCATCGTGGCCCGCCTGGCGGCGCCGGAGGCCTCGCTGCTGACGGCCATGCCGGTAGCGGTCCTGGCCGGCGGCACGGCGGCCTGGCGGGCGGCGGGGCATGATCTGGAACAAGGTTTGGAGCGCTTGGCGGATGAACGTGACGACACCTGGCTGAAGCCCTATGATCATGCCGGCGGGGTGGAAGACCGCATGCGCGCCTATCTAACCTGGGAGGTGGACTTGTTGCAGGATATTGAGCGGGACGGCGATCACCGTTTTCGGCTGTTTACATGATGCGAACGACCGCCATCGCATTTTGCCTGACCATTATGGCGATGACCCCCGCCATGGCGCAGAGCCAGAATGGTACCGAGACCGGTGTCGGTGAAGCGCTGGAATCGCTGCAAGCCCTACAGGAAGAATATCAAAAGCAATGGGGTGGTCTGCCAGGGCGTGTGGTCAAGGGCGCTGTCGGGCTGGCCGGTGTGGCCGCGGCATTGTCGGCGGCGCAGAAGGCCGTGACGTTCCAATTGCGGGTCCAGGGCGATGGCTCGGTCGATTCCGGCAGCACCACGACGACAACGGCGACGTCGGTTTCGACCTCATCCTCCACCAGCACCTCGACCTCGACCAACTAGGCCGCCTGCATGACCGAGCAGCAGCAACGCGACGTCACGGTAATCGGCGCCGGTGTGGTCGGTCTTTGTTGCGCCCGAACGCTGCAACGGCGCGGCTGCACGGTGACGGTGATCGACCATGTTGATCCCGGCATGGGCACCTCGTACGGTAACGCAGGCATTTTTTCCACCTCCGCCGTCATGCCCGAGGGCAAGCCCGGTGTTTGGAAGAAGGTACCGGGCTGGCTGATGGATCCCTTGGGGCCGTTGACCATCCGCCCCGGCTATCTACCGAAATTGACGCCGTGGCTGCTGCGTTTCATCGCCAATACAACGCCCCGGCGGGTGGAGGAAATCTCGTTGGCCCTGTCGTCCATCACCATGCCGGGCCTGGAGCATTACACCGCTCTGTTGGATGACGTGCCCTCCGATCAGGTGCCGATCCGCCGCCAGGGCTGTTTGTATCTTTACCCAAATCCAGCGGATGTGGCGGCAGCGGCGCCGGACAACGAGGTTCGCCGCCGGCGGGGCGTGAACCTGGAAATGCTGGGGCCTGACGAGATTCGGCAACTGCTGCCCGCCATCGGGCCGGAGATGGCCGGCGGTGCCCTGGCCACGGAGTCGGGCCATGCCACCTCGCCCCTGGCCCTGTCGCAACTGTTGGCGGCGCGGATCGAGGCCGATGGCGGCCGCTTTATCCGCGCCAAGGCCAAGGGTTTCGCCATCGGCGCGGCTGGCCCGACCCATGTCCACACCGATCATGGCAACGTGGAGGTCGAGGATCTGCTGATCGCTGCCGGCGCCTTTTCCAAGCCTTTGGCCAAAGAGTTGGGAAATAACATGCCCCTGGATACGGAGCGGGGCTATCACATGATGCTGCCGCAACCGAATGTGGAGGTGCGGCTGCCCATGCTGATCAGTTCCCTGGGCTTTGGCGTCACGCCCATGGATGACGGACTGCGCCTGGCCGGCACGGTGGAATTCGGCGGCACCGAGGCGTTGCCGAACTATGCCCGCGCCGAAGCGTTACTGACCCATGCCAAGCGGCTGTTTCCGGACCTCAACGACACGGGCCGCGAACCCTGGATGGGCCATCGGCCCTCCATGCCCGACTCCTTGCCGGTGATTAGCCGCTCCAACCGTTTCGACCGGGTTTTCTACGCCTTCGGCCATGGCCATCTGGGCCTGTCCCTGGGCGCCGTTACGGGGCGTATCATTGCCGATCTGGTACAGGACCGCCCCTCCGATATCGATGCCACACCGTTTCGTGCCGACCGGTTCTGACGGGGACAGCTTTCGCCCGCGCCCGCCCTGGTGGGGCGGCGATCTGCAGACCCTGCGCAATTCTCTGATCGGGGTTGTCCGGGCGCCGCCGCCAATTCCGGGAGAGCGGTTATTGCTTCCCATGCCCGACGACAGCGGCGACCAACTATGGGCCTTGTACAATGCCGGGGCCGATGCCGAAAAACCGCTGGTGATCCTGATCCATGGTCTGGCCGGCTGTGAGGACAGCAGTTACATCATTTTGGCGACAGGGTACTTCCTGGCCCACGGCTACAGTACCCTGCGCCTGAATTTGCGCGGTGCCGGGCCATCGCGGCCGACTTGCAGCCTGCAATCCCATGCCGGACGCTCCGCCGACCTGCGCGATGCGATCCTGGCCCTGCCATCCAAGATGGTTGCGCACGGGGTCGTGGTCGTAGGCTTTTCATTGGCCGGCAATATGAGCCTGAAGTTCGCTGCCGAATACGGCACGGATTTGCCCGTTCGGGCCGTCGCGACGGTCTCGGCGCCGATCGATCTGGCGGTTACCTCCCGCAATATGCTGCGAACCCGAAACAGCCTCTATAACCGCAAATTATTGCGCGACTTTTGCCGGGAATGCCTGGCGCCCGGGGCCGCCTTGAGCCCGGCCGAGCGGGAGGCGATCAGGGCTGCGAGAAACTTTGTCGAACTGGACGATAACTTCGTGGCGCCGCGAAATGGTTACCGTGACGTTTACGACTATTGGGAGAGTTGCCAGGCACTGGGATTTCTGGCGCAAATACGGCTGCCAACCCTGTTGCTGCATGCCCGAGATGACCCTATTGTGCCCGTTGGCCCCTATCTGGACTATCCCTGGACAGGCAATCCATGTCTGGTTCCGGTGCTTCCCCGTCACGGCGGCCATGTCGGCTTCCATGCGGCGGGCAATCGTTCCTGGCATTTGGATAGAGTGTTGAATTTCCTTGAGCAAATTGCCTGAGCCGGAGACTTTTACCCAAGATCTCCACAAGATGAGCCACAAGGTTATCCACAGG
>JASLLM010000221.1 GCA_030747035.1 Alphaproteobacteria bacterium
TGCCCGATGTCACCGGCGCCCTGTTGCGCGGCCTGGACAAGATCACTACCCGTATCACCACGTTCACCGCCCCGCTGGGCGAAGAGGTCAAGTTCGGTACTCTGCGGATCCTGGCCCATGCCTGCCGCAAGCGGCCGCCGGAGGAAACGCCGGAAGTCGGTGTTTTCCTTGAAATAGAGGAGGAACGGCCCGGGGAGGACGGGCGGCTGCCCCTGTTTTCGGGCTGGATGTTCGCTTCCTCTCCGGCACTCTCGGCCCTCGAACACCCGGTCTATGATGTCTGGGCGATCGATTGCAGGACTGTCGACGATGACAGCGATTTGCCCGAAAGGCTGAAATCGGAATATTCCGACAAGGCGCGCGACAGCCGGGAGTGATAGTCGGCCCGGCTTATTTCCACGGCGCCGAATTGGCGCAGATGCTCGGTGATGAACTGTGTATCGAGGAGGCGGAACGAGGCCAGCCGCAGCCGCGCCACCAGGTGCACCAGGGCGACTTTCGAGGCATCGGTCCGCCGGCTGAACATGCTTTCGCCGAAGAACGCCGCGCCCAGTGCAATGCCATATAGCCCACCCACCAATTCATCGCCTTCCCAGGCCTCGATGCTATGGGCGGCCCCGCGCTCATGCAGTTCGGTGAAAAGCTCCTGAATTTCCAGGTTGATCCAGGTGGTCCAGCGTCCCGACGCCGGCTCGGCGCAGGCGCTCATGACCTGATCAAAGGCACTGTCGATGCGAATCGTGAAGGGCTCCTGGCGCACCGTCCGGCGCAGGCGGCGGGACAGGTGAAAATCTTCGAGGGGGAGGATGCCGCGTTTTTCCGGGTCGACCCAGAACATTTCCGGCTCGTCCCGCCCCTCGGACATGGGAAAAATACCGGTAGCATAGGCTTTCAATACGATATCGGAGGTGATTTTCATCGCCTGCCCCGAATATGACCCCGGCCGGCCCGCCCAGGGTCAATCCGCCGCCAGATCCTTGTCCATGGCATCCCAGTTGTACAGGGGGCTTTCCTTGCTTTGAAAGCGGCGCACGGCTTCCTTGTGGAAGTCCGTGGAGGCCATGATGGCCTGGGCATTCGCTTCCATCTCGGCCATGGTGGCGTAGTCCGATTGGAAACTGCGGTTGACGACCCTTTTTGTCACCCCGATAGCCTGTTTCGAACCTTGCGCCAGGCGCGCGGCCAGGGCCTTGGCGGCGGGCAACAGCTCTTCCTGGCTGTGAATGGAATAGATCAGGCCCATCTCGTCAGCTTCCCGCACATCGATGGAGCGGGCCGTAAACATCAGGTCCTTGGCGTTCTGCATGCCCACGGCCCGGGGCAGGGTGTAAAACACCGCCATATCCGGCACCAGTCCGATGCGGCCAAAGACGGCGCAGAATTTGCTCCGCTCGCTGGCCAGGACGAAATCCGCCTGCAGGGCGAGGGCGAAGCCGCCGCCATAGGCCATGCCGTCCACTGCCGCGATCACCGGGCAATCCAGGTTATGCAGGCGCACGAACCAGTCATGCAGCTTCAAAAGCCTGCTGCGGCCGTTGACCGGCTTGGAACGCTCCGGATCGCCCATGGCCTTGACGTTGCCGCCGGCGCTGAAGGCCCGACCGTTGCCCGTGATGATCAGCACCTTGACCGCGTCATTGCCCTGAACTGTGTCCAGCATGCGCATGTAGTCGGCCTTCAATTCGTCGGTCAGGGCGTTCAGGACATCCGGCCTATTCATCGTGAACTGGGCAACACCGTTATCGTCGATGCTGAAGGTCGCGTCAGTGTATGGATCGCTCATGATGCGGATTCCTCGGTCTTGCGCGGCACTGGGTTGCCGCGCTTATTGCTCCGATTGCTGGGCCAGGAACTCCTCCAGCCAGTGGATATGGTAGTTGCCGTCGATGAAGCTCTGCTGTTGGATCATTTCAGTGTGCAAGGGAATATTGACCTCGATGCCGCCGACCACGAATTCGCTCAGGGCCCGGTTCAGGCGCATCAGGCAGTCATTGCGGTTGTAGCCATGGACCACCAGCTTGGCGATCAGGCTGTCGTAGTTGGGCGGGATGCGGTAGCCGGCGTAGAGGGCTGAATCGACCCGTACACCCAGACCGCCCGGTGCGTGAAAATCACCAACCCGGCCCGGGGAAGGCACGAATGTGGTCGGATGTTCTGCATTGATCCGGCATTCGATGGAATGGCCGGCAAAGCTGATATGCTCCTGGCTGAACGACAGCGGCGCGCCGGCGGCGATGTGGATCTGTTCCCGCACGATATCGATGCCGGTAATGGCCTCGGTGATCGGGTGTTCCACCTGCAGCCGCGTATTCATCTCGATAAAATAGAATTCGCCGTCCTCGTACAGGAATTCGACGGTTCCCAACGAGGTGTATTTGATCTTGGACAGGGCATCGACCACCGTTTGGCCAATTTTCTTGCGCGCGGCTTCGTTCAGGGCCGGCGAGGGGGCCTCTTCCAGGACTTTCTGGTTGTTGCGCTGCAGTGAGCAGTCCCGTTCGCCCAGATGCACCACCTTGCCCGTACCGTCGCCGATGACCTGTACCTCGATATGGCGCGGGCGTTCGAGATATTTTTCGATATAGACCGCGTCGTCGTTGAAGGCCGCCTTGCTTTCCGTCTTTGCCGCCGCCAGGGCGGTTTCGAATTCGGCCGCCTCGCGGACCAGCTTCATGCCCCGGCCGCCGCCGCCCGATGCCGCCTTGATCAATACCGGATAACCGATATCGTCGGCCAGGGCCCTGGCCTCGGCCGCGTCCGTGACCGCGCCGTCGCTGCCCGGCACCACTGGTATGCCCAGTTCGCGGACCATCTGCTTGGCCTGGATCTTGTCGCCCATGGTGCGGATATGCTGTTCCGAGGGGCCGATGAAGGTATAGCCGTGCTCCTCGACAATATGGGCGAAATCGGCATTCTCCGACAGGAAACCGTAGCCGGGGTGGATACCATCGCTGCCCGTTATCTCGGCCGCCGCCAAAATGGACGGCATGTTCAGATAGCTCTCCATGGCGGGCGGCGGGCCGATGCAGACACTTTCATCTGCCAGACGCACATGCATGGCGTCGCTGTCGGCGGTGGAA
Organism: Alphaproteobacteria bacterium; assembly: GCA_030747035.1. GTDB lineage: Bacteria > Pseudomonadota > Alphaproteobacteria. The sequence goes on from JASLLM010000221.1 coordinate 3,081, forward strand.
TGCACCGCCACGGTGCGGATGCCCATTTCCCGGCAGGCCCGGTGCAGGCGAAGGGCAATTTCCCCCCGATTGGCGATGAGAACCTTTTCGAACATGCCGCCGTCAGTCGATGATCATCAGAACATCGCCGTATTCGATGGGGGAGGCGTTCTCGAACAGGATTTGCCGCACCACCCCACCGTGGGGCGAGGGAATTTCGTTGAAGGTCTTCATCGCCTCTATAACCAGGATGGTCTGGCCGGCCGCGACCTTGTCGCCAACCTGGACAAAGGGTGCGTCATCGGGGGAAGGGGCGTGATAGGCGGTGCCGACGATGGGCGAGACGACCGCGCCGGGATGCCCCGCCAAATCATTTTCCGGGGCCGCCGCGACGCCCGGGGCCGCTGCCGCGATGGCGGGTGCCGCCGTCACCGCCGCCGGCGCGGGCTGGGCAACGGCCGCCGCCGCGGCTGCCGTTCCGGCGCGGACCAGGCGCATGCGGTCGTCATCGCGTTCAATCTCGATCTCGCTCAGCCCGGCGTCCTCCATCAGGGCGGCCAGTTCGCGGATCAGATCCTTGTCGACCTCTTTATTCTTCATGGTTTTAGCCTCTTTTCCGCGCTAGCCGGCGGCCTTCGCCGCCGCCGTCAGCGCATATAGGTAGCCGTCCGGTCCCAGGCCGCAAATCACAGCGACGGCAGCGGCGGAGATATAGGAATGATGGCGGAAACTTTCCCGCTGGTAGATGTTCGACAGATGCACTTCGTAGACCGGCAATTCCGCCGCGCGCAGAGCGTCGAGAATAGCGACCGAGGTGTGGGAATAAGCGCCGGCGTTGATGATGATCGCGTCCGCCGCTTCAGGTCCCGGGCCCCGGGCCTGCTGGATCCAGGTCACCAGTTCCCCTTCGCTGTTGCTTTGCCGGCAATCGGCCTCGACGCCAAGTTCCGCCGCGCGGGCCTGGATGGCCGCGTTCACGTCGGCAAGGGTTTTGTGGCCATAAACCGACGGCTCGCGGCTCCCCAACATATTCAGGTTGGGACCGTTCAGGACCAATATTTTTTTGGGCATGGCACTTCACCAATGACAACGGGATCACCACCTATATACTGCCATGATGAGGGATAGGGAAGCCAGTGAGGCCCGGCACCCGTGGGCGTTCGCTGCGGTTTTTTGTCCCTCCCGGTTGAAAGCTTTGTCCAGCCTCCCCATAATCCAAATTAGCCATCGAATGAGCCAGTACGAACGACAGTTGCCAAACAAGGAGCGCTAAATGCGCGTTGTTATTAACGGTGAAAACCGCGAAATTTCCGCTTCCCTGACCGTTGCCGCGCTGTTGGAGGATCTGGGCCTGGATGCGCGCAAAATCGCGTTGGAGCATAATCTGGAAATCGTGCCCCGCTCCGCCTACGGACAGACCATGGTATCTGACGGCGACCGCCTGGAAATCGTCCACTTTATCGGCGGCGGCGACGCCAGCGCCGACGGCGCGGAGGATACGGCCGGCGATTCGGATGACGACGGCTGGATGGTGGCCGGGCGAAAGTTGAAATCGCGCCTGATTGTTGGCACCGGCAAGTACAAATCATACGACGAAAACCGCCGCGCGGTGGAGGCAGCGGGCGCGGAAATCGTTACCGTCGCGGTGCGCCGGGTCAATGTCACGGACCCGGAGCAGGAAATGCTGGTGGATCATATCGATCCGAAAAAATACCTCTACCTACCCAACACCGCCGGCTGTTTCACCGGCGAGGATGCGGTCCGCACCCTGCGCCTGGCACGGGAGGCCGGCGGCTGGGATCTGGTCAAGCTGGAAGTGCTGGGCGATGAGAAGACGCTGTACCCCAACATGCCCGAAACCCTGCGCGCGGCGGAAATGCTGATCAAGGAAGGTTTCCAGGTCATGGTCTACTGCTCCGATGACCCGATCCAAGCCAAGGTTCTGGAAGAGATCGGCTGCTGCGCCATCATGCCCCTGGGCGCCCCCATCGGCTCCGGCCTGGGGGTGCAGAACCCGGTCAACATCCGGGTGATTATCGAGAACGCCAATGTGCCGGTGATCGTCGATGCCGGCGTGGGCACCGCGTCCGATGCGACCGAGGCCATGGAGCTGGGCTGCGCCGGTGTCTTGATGAACACGGCCATTGCCGAGGCCAAGGATCCGATCCGCATGGCCCGGGCCATGAAGCACGCCGTTATCGCCGGGCGCGATGCCTACCTGGCCGGACGCATGGCGAAAAAACAGTACGCCGACCCGTCATCGCCATTGGCTGGTTTGATTTAGATTTCAGTAAATTAGCAATTGAATCTAATCTAAAACATCAAGTATTTTTCGGCTTGGTGATCTTGTAGGTCACCAGGCCCTTGGCGAACAACGCGCCTTCGGGGCTTTTCACTTCAATATCGATCACCACGATGGAACCGCCGCGCCGTACCGTGCGCGCCTCGGCGATCATGTCGGTCACCGCCGCTTCCAGGAAATTGACGTTCATGGCCACGGTGGCGCCCAGGGTGCCCTCGGGCAGGTCCAGGTAGGACCAGGCCGCCGCCGTTCCCGCCTTGTCGATCAGGGCCGCGATGACGCCGCCATGCACCCGGGCATCGCCGCGCGAGAGATCGTCGCGCCAGGGCAGCAGCATGCGGCAATAGCCTTCCTCCATGGCCTCGATCTCGGCGCCAAGAACCTGGCCGAAGCCCTGGCCCAGCATGCGCCCCTGCATCTCCTCCAACTGTTCCGGCGAATACCCGCTCATACCACTGTTTCCTCACTGACTTTGCTCACTGCCTCAGGGTATAGCCCGCCTTGCCCTAGAAGCGCCAAATGAAAATGCGCCATGACGGCGTGCTGGCGGTAGGCAGTGCTATTTCTTTGCCGGAAATCTTGGCGAGCGGCACCAGATACCGGAGAGGTCGGGGGCCAGCCAGGAAACCAGGAAGGCGGCGATGCCGGCGATGTTCAGGGTGATGCCCCACCACAGGGCGCGGTCGGCCAAGTCCGCATTGGGGGCCTGGGGCACCATTGTCAGGCTATAGAGGCCGAAGGCCGACAGCCCAATGCCCACCAGGGCGCCGCCACATCGGCGCCAGATATCGTTGCGTTGGATGCGCATGCTTCACTTCCCCAAAGTGAACGGCCAGCATCGCAGCAACGGGGAAGGATGAAAAGACCAATCCGGAATCCACAACGGCGGCTCCGAGGAACCGCCGCTGTCTCGGCCACCCAGAGGGTGAGAGTAGCCTCTAGAGCGTTTCCGGGATCTTCTGAATCGACGTTTTGCTTTTTGATCTTTGATTGAATGGGTGTTTGTGATTCG
>JASLLM010000222.1 GCA_030747035.1 Alphaproteobacteria bacterium
GCCGGTATGCCAATGTTCCAGCAGCCGCCCGGTCAGCAGCACCATGGGATAGCTCTCGTCCGGCAGCTCATCGGGGGCGACAAGGTCACAGGCGACGAATTTGCCCCGGCCGTCGGCAGTCGGGAATTGTTCGCCAAACATAACCGGCTGGCCCGGATCGCCTTCCCGGGGGCAGGGATAGGTGATGGCATCTTCATCCTGCAACCGTTGCCAGGTCATGCCGTGGATTGAATTCATGCATTGGCGCATTTCCTCGAACACGTCCTCGGCACTGTCGTATTGCCAATCCAGGCCCAATCCCCGCGCCATTTGCCCGATAATCCACAGATCCTGCCGGGCCGAGCCGGGTGGCGGCAGGGCCTGGCGGCCGATCTGGACCTGCCGGTTGGAATTCGTCACCGTGCCGTCCTTTTCCGGCCAGGCCGAGGCGGGCAGGATGACGTCGGCATAACACGCCGTCTCGGTCAGGAAGATGTCCTGCACCACCAGATGCTCCAGCTTGGCCAGTGCGGCCCGGGCATGCGACAGGTTGGGGTCCGACATGGCCGGATTTTCACCCATGATATAAAGCCCGCGAATATCGCCGTTATGTATGGCATCAGTGATCTCGACCACCGTCAGACCCGGCTCCGGGTCCAGTTCGGTTTGCCACAATGCCTCGAACCGGGCCCGGGCGGCGGGATCGCCGACCGCCTGATAGTCGGGGTAGACCATGGGGATCAGACCGGCGTCGGAGGCGCCCTGAACATTGTTCTGCCCGCGCAGGGGATGCAGACCGGTACCTTCGCGGCCGATTTGTCCCGTCGCCAGAGCTAGGGAGATCAGACAGCGGGCATTGTCGGTGCCGTGAATATGCTGGGAAATACCCATGCCCCAGAAGATCATCGCCGTACGGGCGGTGGCGAAGGCCCGCGCCGCCTCGCGCACCGCGGCCGCCGCCACGCCGGTCACATCCGCCATGGCCTCGGGCGAGAAAGCCTTCACATGCGCCGCCAGTTCCGCGAAACCGACGGTGCGGCTGTCGATGAAGTCATGGTTGGCCAGGTCTTCCTCGATAATCACATGCAGCATGGCGTTCAACAGCGCCACGTCCGTCGCCGGGCGTAAATTCAGCATCCAGGTCGCGTATTGCCGCAAGGCCAGGCCGTCGGGATCGATGACGATCAATTTGGCGCCATTCTTGACGGCCTGCTTGAAATAGGTCGCCGCCACGGGGTGGTTGATGGGCGGATTGCAGCCGATAACCAGGATCACCTCCGCCGCCAGGGCATCAGTGAACGGCGCCGTCACCGCGCCCGAACCGATGGTCTGCATCAGGGCCGCGACGGAGGAGGCATGGCACAGCCGGGTGCAATGATCCACGTTGTTGCTGCCGAAGCCGGTGCGTACCAGTTTTTGAAACAGGTAGGCCTCTTCGTTCGAACCCTTGGCGGAGCCGAAGCCGGCCAGCGCCCACCCGCCATGGCCGTCGCGTATGGATTTCAGGCCCTCCGCCGCGCGGGCCAGGGCCTCCTCCCAGCTGGCTTCGCGAAAATGGCTCAAGGGATTGGCCGGATCGATAGCCACGTCGTCCTTGGCGATGCCGTCGCGGCGGATAAGCGGTTTGCTCAGCCGCTCCGAGCTATGAATATAGTCGAAGCCGAAACGTCCCTTGACGCACAGGCGGCCCTGATTGGCCGGGCCGTCGCGGCCCTCGACACCGACAATGCGTTCCTCGCGAACATGAAAGCGCAGCTGACAGCCGACGCCGCAATAGGGGCAGACGGAATCCACCGTGCGCTCGGCGGCGATGGGACCCGTGGCCGGCAACAGCGCACCGGTTGGGCAGACGCGCACGCATTCACCGCAACCGACGCAATGGCTGCTTGCCATGGGCTCGTCGAAATCAAAGGCGATATGGCTGTCCGCCCCGCGTCCGGCCACGGCGATGACGTCATTGACCTGCACTTCGCGGCAGGCCTGAACACAAAGGCTGCATTGAATACAGGCATCCAGGTTGACCTGCATGGCGGGATGGCTGGTATCGGACGGTGGAGCCGCGGCACGGCGCGGGAAACGGCTTTCTTGCAGCCCCTGCGCCTCGGCCCAATGCCAGAAATGCGCCTTTGGATCATGTGTCTCCGCCCGCGGCGGCTGGTCGGCCAGCAGCAACTCCATCACCATGGCCCGCGATTTGACGGCACGCGCGGATGCGGTTTTCACCACCATGCCGGCCTCGGGCAGGCGCCGGCACGATGGCGCCAGGGTACGCTCGCCGTCTATTTCGACCATGCAGGCGCGGCAATTGCCGTCGGCGCGATAGCCGGGCTCGGTGCTGTGGCAGAGATGCGGCAAGGTGTTGCCAAGACGCGCCGCCGCCTGCCAGATGCTCTCGCCCGGCGCGGCCTCGACCATTTCGCCGTCTAATTCAAATGTGACCGCGCCGCTCATGCGATTGTTCCCGGAAAGTGGCGCAGGGCACAACGTAACGGATTTGCCGCCGCGTGGCCCAGGCCGCAGATCGAGGCATCCGCCATGACCTGTGCCAGATCGGCGAACTCAGCCTCGTCATGGCCGGCCTTGCCCGCAGCCAGCATGGCGACGGCCTTTTCCGTCCCGACCCGGCAAGGCGTGCACTGGCCGCAGCTTTCATGGGCGAAGAAACGCATCAGGTTGCCAACCACCCCGGCGATCTCGTCCTGTTGCGAGAGGACGATCAGGGCGGCCGAGCCGATCAGCCCGCCATGTTCCTCCAAGCTGCCGAAATCCATTGCCTGATCTGCCAGGCTGGCGGGCAAGATTCCCCCCGATGCGCCGCCGGGCATAAAGGCCGCCAACTGATGCCCCTCCGCCATGCCGCCGCAATGTTCATCGATCAAAGCGCGGGCCGAGATGCCCGCCGGCACCCGTTTCACGCCCGGTTCGCGCACCCGGCCGGAAACGGAAAAACTACGCATCTTCGGCCATGCCGGCCCCTGATCGACGGCATCGCGAACCCAAAACAGGGTCTCGACATTGTTGATCAACGTAGGCCTGCCGAACAATCCCACCTGGGAGGGGAAGGGGGGGCGCTGACGGGGCAGTCCGCGTTTGCCCTCGATGCTTTCCAGCATGGCCGATTCCTCGCCGCAGATGTAGGCCCCGGCGCCCCGGCGCAGGTGGATTGTCTTGTCGCACAGCCCCTCGGCGGAGACCATCTCCAGTTCTTGCCGCAATAAGTGGTGCAAATGAGCGTATTCATCGCGCAGATAGATATAAATCTCCGCCGCATCCACGGCCCAGGCAGCCAACAGCATGCCCTCGATAAAGCGGTGGGGATCGGATTCCAGGTAATGGCGGTCCTTGAAGGTGCCCGGTTCGCTTTCATCGCCGTTGACCGCCAGGTAGCGGGGGCCGGGTTCGGCCGCCACCAGGGCCCACTTGCGGGCGGTTGGAAAACCGGCTCCGCCCAGGCCGCGCAGGCCGCTTAGCTCCAAACGCGCGATGACATCGTTCTGCTGCCGCTCACCGGCCAGGCATTGCCGCAGCAAGGCATAGCCGCCGGCCGCCTGATAATCCGTGAAATCGACCGCTGGTTCAATTTCATCCGTCACCTCAGGCGCTTGCAGCAACGCTTCGATGGCCGAATCGTCGGCATGGCCCAAATATTGCGCGCCCATGGCGGCCACGGGCGCACAGTCGCAGCGTCCCATGCAGGCGCTGCGGATAACGCGGCATTTTCCCTCCGCTTCCGCCGCCAAAGCCTCCGCGCCGGCCATTTGGCAAGGCAGACCGTCGCAAATATGCACGGTCGGAACCGCGGGTGGGGCATCGTCCCGGACCACTTCAAAGCGATGGTAGAAGGTGGCGACTTCATAGACCTCTGCAAGCGAAAGGCGCAGACATTCGGCCAGGGCGGCGAGAAGGCCGTGGCGAATCTGGCCCTCGGCATCCTGAATTCGGTGTAGATATTCGACCAGCAACACGGGTTCCGCCGCTGCCGTACCAATTATCCGGCGGACTTCGGCCAGATCATCGGAACTGGCATGCCGGCCGGGAAAAGTGATCCTGCCCCGGCCCAGGCCCGCGCCCGGCGGCCGCCCCAGAAGGTTGATTGAGCCGCCGTTACTCGCTTCTGAAGACATCTAGCCCTCTATTTTTGCCGCGCAATTCGGCACGGAAAGAATTCCGGCCCAAGTCGCCATGGACCCGGGAGATGGTTTTGGTTAGTTTCATGCCTGCAAATCATATCCTAACCGGGCCCCGGCGTCTCTGATCCGATCGCCAGGAATTTGCTTTCGACCGCCGGCGCCAAAACATGGACCTTGTACGAGATATGCCAGATCTGATGCTCCTTTCGCTCCTTTGCTCGAAACTATGTCATGACTTGGTCGGGCCCGTCAGTGCGGTTGGCAATGGCGTGGAAATTCTCGAGGATGAATTGGACCCGCAAATGCGGCAGCAGGCGATCGGATTGCTGGCGCACAGTGCCGAGTTGGCCGCGAACCGCCTGAAATTCATGCGTCTGGCGTTTGGCGCGGCGGGTGGCGACGGCGTGGCGATCAGCATTTCCGAGGCGCGCCAGACGGCGGCGGATTTTCTCGCCGATGGCCGGGGTGAGTTGGATTGGCCGAGCGTACCCGACGAAGGCAACCTAGGACCCGACAAAACCGGGGTGAAAATCCTGTTGAATTTGATCTTGATCGCCAACGACATGATTCCCCGCGGCGGGCAGGTGCGTGTCGCGCTCGCCCGCGGTGAAAGGGACGGCCGTGCCGTGATCAACGCCGAGGTGCGTTCCAATGGAACGGGCGCCCGTCTCGGCGACGGCGTGGAAGTGGCCTTTGACACGGCGAGCGATAGCAGCGTCCTAAATCCAAAGTCGGCTCCGGCCCGCCTGGCGGCCAGCCTGGCGCAATCGGCGGGTTCCAGCATTTCCGTCATGCCGCATGTGGACGAAGTCGCGTTTTCGGTGGAATTGCTTCCCGCCGAATAAAGAAACATCGCGCGGCGCTTTTTTGCTTCACGGCTTTTTAACTTATTTCGCCCATCTTTTTGCCAGACCGCCCCGGGGGAGGAGTGTCCCGTTGCCGGTCCTGATGCAACAACCGATAAGGTGGCCGCAATGGACGAGCTACTCAGCGAATTTCTAACGGAGACATCCGAGAGCCTTGCAACGCTTGACGTGGAACTGGTCAAGCTGGAGCAAGATCCCAATGCCCCCGATCTGATCGACAATATTTTTCGGCTTGTCCATACCATCAAGGGGACTTGTGGTTTCCTGGGTCTGCCAAGGTTGGAGGCCGTTGCCCATTCCGCCGAGAATGTCTTGGGCAAGGTCCGCGATCACGAGCTTGTGGTGACGCCGCCGGCTGTTTCCCTGATTTTGGGTTCTCTTGACCGGATCAAGGATTTGCTGGCCGCGCTCGAAGAAACCGAAGCGGAGCCCGAGGGCGATGACGCCGACCTAATCGAACAGCTGGACGCCATGGCGAAAGGCGAGGAAGTTCAGGGCGAAATCAAGACGCCGGTCGAAGTCGAGGAAAGCACTCCCGAGCGTGCCCTGAAAGAGGGTGAAGCGACCGAGGACGAATTGGAACGGGCCTTCCGGGAGACCGAGACTGAGCCGACCGAGATTGTCCAGAAACCCGAGACCGCTGCCAGCCCCGCGCCTGCCGCGGCGGCCAAACAGGAGCCACGGGCGGAGAAATCGAGCGAAAGCTCCGTTGCCTCCCAGAGCATCCGCGTCAGCGTTGATGTGCTGGAAGACCTGATGACCATGGTTTCGGAACTGGTTCTGACCCGCAATCAGCTGATGCAGATGGTGCGCGGGCATGCCGATAGCGAATTCAAGGTGCCGCTGCAGCGTCTTAGCCACGTGACGACGGAGCTGCAGGAAGGCGTGATGAAGACACGCATGCAGCCGATTGGCAACGCCTGGGCCAAACTGCCCCGGATCGTGCGTGATCTGAGCCATGAATTGAACAAGAAGATCGATCTTCAGATGCTGGGCGCGGACACCGAGTTGGACCGCCAGGTGCTGGAATTGATCAAGGATCCGCTCACCCACATGGTGCGTAATTCCGCTGACCATGGGCTGGAGACGCCGGCCGAACGGATCGAGGCGGGCAAGCCGGAGACCGGCAAGGTCGTATTGAACGCCTTCCATGAAGGCGGTCACATCATCATTCAGATCAAGGATGACGGCCAGGGCATCAACGTCGAGAAGCTGCGCGCCAAGATGGTTTCGAGCGGCTCGGCGACTGAAGCCGAAGCCGAAGAGATGAGCGACCAGCAAATCCAGATGCAGAT
>JASLLM010000223.1 GCA_030747035.1 Alphaproteobacteria bacterium
CCCTCAATGTTGCCGGCGGCCCAGTCCTCCACGGTCGCAGTTGCCAGGACGTTGTGATCCTTGTCCAGGGTCTCGAACAGGCGGCCATCCGGCGAGACAAAGCCGAAGAAAATCAAGGCGCCATCCGGGCCGGCACATTCCATATGCAGATCGCCGCCGGAACTATGGGCATAGTCACCGGCCTTGCGCACCTTATGGATGGTTTCGCCGGTATCGCTGACCTCGTAAAGGTTCTGCTCCCCCTCCAGCACCAGCGTCGTCGTGGCGGCAAGGTGGCGGTGATAGTGGCAATAGGCGTTTGGGGCCCACTTGATCAGCAGATCAATGGCGCCAATATCCGGCTGCGCGCCCAGCACCGCGACGGCGTAGTCGATGTGATAGTCGAAGCGGGGACTGCCCTCAAAATGGGTCCATTCAATCTTGGACGTATCAAACCTGAACATATGCTGCAGTCCCCCTTCTTGTCATAGGTTCACGAAACCCCGCCAGTTGGAGTTCATGTATACCAGGAAATTTTCGCCCAGACCCTGGCCACGTAAATAGTCGGCGGATACCGGCAACCCAACGGCCTCGAAATCGTCGTCCGCCTGAACCCGCAGGGGAAAATCGTGGTGCAGAATGGCGGCCCGGCCCGGCAGCACGAAATCCGCGCCATGTTCCAGACAGGCGGCCGCCGCTTTCGCCGACTTGATCTTACCGGCCACGCCCAGCTTGACGTTGCCCCGGTCCAACTCGGCGAAATAGGACAGCAGGCTGCGGCCCTTGAATGCCTCTTCCTCCGGTTCCTTGAAACAATCCCACAGGGACATGTCCAGGAAGTCGATTTTGTCCTCATTCATCAGGCGCTGGGCCACCTCGATAATCTCGGCCAGGCGCAGGCCGAAACGTTCCGGCGACAGGCGGATGGAAAGGTTGAAATCCGGGCGGCAGCGGGCCCTGATGCCGTCAATGATCTCAAAGATGATGCGGCTTCTGTTCTCCAGGCTGCCACCGTATTCGTCTGTCCGCTTGTTGATTTCCGGGCTGAGGAACTGGCTCAGCATATAGCCATGCGCACCGTGCAGCTCGACGCCATCGAAACCGGCCGCCTCGGCCCGTTTCGCGGCCAAGACGAAGGCTTCGATCAGCTCCGTCACTTCCTCCGCCGTCAGCGCCCGGGCGCCGGTTTCAGGATCGTCGGATGGGCAGACCGGGGTGCCGCCAATGACTTCGGGCGAGACACGGTTACCGCCATGGTGCAGCTGCAAAATGGCAACGCTGTCATGCTTCTTGATCAACGCCGCCATGCGGCTCAGGCCCTCGATATGATCATCCGAGAAGGCACCCAACTGGCCTGGAAAGCCCTGGCCGTTGGTCTGCACATGGGCGGCGGCGGTCATGATGGAGCCAAAGCCGCTGTCGGCGCGCATCTCGATCCAGCGCAGATCGTCTTCGGAGACGCGGCCGTCATCATGGCTTTGGGTATTGGTCAGGGGCGCCAGCATGAAACGGTTCTTCATGGCGGGGCCACGGGTGAAGGACATAGGCTCGAACAGCGATGGCATTTCTTTTTTCTTTCTAGGTTACGGAAGATAGGGAATATGCGGCGCGCCAAGCTGCGAATGCAAGATGCGTTGGGCATCTTCGACGAATTCGCACAACAGGGGCCGGGTTTCGCGTGGATCGATAATATCCTGACCTGTGGTTTCCGCCGTCAGGAAGGGCGAGGCCAGGGCCTGCAAGCGGGCCTCGATCTCCTCCCGCTTGGCGTCGGGATCATCGGCGGCCTCGATCTCGGCGCGATAGGCGGCCGAGGCGCCACCCGAGATATGCATCGAGCCCCAATTGGCCGAGGGCCAGCAATAGCGGCGAAACATGCCGCTGGGGCGATGGTGGCACTGCCCCGCGACGCCATAGACCCGCCCCAGAACAACGGTGGCCCAGGGCATGCGGCTGTTGCAGACCATGGCGACCATGCGGGCGCCGGCCCGTTCGATGCCCTGTTTCTCCGACTCCAGGCCAACCATGAAGCCAGGCTCGTCAGCCAGGGATATCAACGGGATATGAAAGGTATCGCAAAGCTGCATCAAACGCATGACCTTGCTGCCCGCCGCCACGTCCGTGGATGAGCCATTGAAGCGGGGATTGTTGATCATGATGCCCACGGGGTAGCCGTTTAGCCGCGCCAGGCCGGTGATGCGGGCCCGGCCATATAGGGGCGCGATCTCGAAGAATGAATCCTGGTCGACCACGGCACGCAGGATCTTCCTGGCGTTATAGACCTTGCGCCGGTCCTTGGGCATGGCGGACAGCAGCATATCCTCGCAGCGGTTCGGATCGTCGGATGTATCGCCCCTGGGCGCCATTTCGTGCACGGAGGAGGGCAAATAGCTGAGAAAAGTGCGGATCTGCGCGTAGGCATCCGCTTCGTCCTTGGCCAGATTGTCGACGCAGCCGCTCTCCCGGACATGGATGTGATCGCCGCCCAGGTCTTCCTTGGTGATGTCATAGCCCAGGGCCGCCTTCACCACCGGCGGGCCGCCGGGAAAAATCTGGCTCATGCCCTCGACCATGAGGGAGAAGTGCGCAAGTGGCGCCTGCACCGCCGGCAAGCCAGCGACCGAGCCCAAAACGGCCGAGACCACGGGCACGGCGGATAGCAGCGAGACCTCGTGCTGCACCCAGGCATTGCCGTCGGGCAGATAAGTCCGGCCCATCTCCTCGAACGAACGGACACTGCCCCCCGCCGCATCCAGCAGGCGCACGTAGGGCAGGCGCCATTCCAGGGCACGTTCGGCGGCGCGCAATTCCTGGCCCATGCCGCCCCTGCTGCCGCCGGAGCCGCCGCGCACGGTGAAATCGCCGGCGGTCAGAATAACCTTGCGGCCATCCAGCTTGGCGATACCTTCAACCAGGCCGCGCGGCAGGAAATGGCTGAGTTTGTTGTTCTCGTAAGTGCCGGTGCCGGTCAGGCCCATGAATTCGCGGAAAGACCCGGGGTCGGAAATGGCGTCGATACGCTCACGGACCGTCAGCTTGCCGCGTTTGCGCTGCCGGGCGACGCCTTCGGGACCGCCCATTTCCGCCGCCATGGCGCGCCGCGCCTCCAGCTCCCGGACCTCTTCTTCCCAAGACATGCTGTTTTCTCCAGCTTTCTCGATCTATTCCGCGGGCAACCTTGCTTCCAGCTCGTGGCGCTGCACCTTGCCGGTGGTGGAGCGGGGCAGCTCTTCCTCGGCCACGAAGAAAATGTCCTTGGGCCGCTTGTAGGAGGACAGGTTTTCCTTGCACAGATGCATCAGATCGTCCGCCGTCAGGCCGGGGTCCGCCGGCACCACGAAGGCCACCGGCACCTCGCTCCATTTTCGATCGGCGCGGCGCACCACCACGGCCTCGTGCACCCGGGTATCGGCCAGCATCACCTGCTCGATTTCGGCGGGATAGATATTCTCACCGCCCGACTTGATCATGTATTTCACCCGGTCCACGTAATCCAGGGTGCCGTCCTCGTTACGACGCAGCACATCGCCCATGTGGAACCAGCCGTTGCGGAAATCCTCGGCATTGGTCTCGTCGGCGTTCCAATAACCGCTGAACAGGGTCGGGCCGCGCAGGGCCACTTCCCCCGGCGTGCCAACCGGCACTTCTTTGTCGTCCGGATCCACCAGACGCAATTCGCAAAACGCCGACTGCCGCTTGGCCAGGTTGGTCGGCGCCACGCCGATGGGGATCAGGTTGGAGGAGGCGGGCGGCAACCCGGTCTCGGTGGCTCCGAAACTATTGTTGTAGGGCGCGTCCAGGGCCCGCGTGACGGCGGCAATATCCTCGCGCGGCACCAGATCCGCCATGGCGCCACAAACCGAGACGCCTTTCACCTTTACCTGTTGCGCCTGGAGAATTTCCGCGAAAGGCCCGACCATGCCGGGCATCAGGATGAAAAAGTGCATGACCTCGTTTTGCAGGATTTCAACCAGCTTGTCGGGCTCGTAACCATCGATCACATGCACGGTGCCGCCCCGCACCAGGGTGCCCAGGGCCTGATCGGTCGAGGCCATGTGATAGAACGGCGGCCAGGCGCAGAAATTGTCGCCGATGGGCACCTGAAACTCTGAGGTAAAGCACATCCCCCGCGCCACCATGGCCCGGTGGCTGACCAGGGCGCCCTTGGGCAAACCGGTGGTGCCGGAGGTATAGAGGATGACCAGGCCGTCCTCGGGGTCAATGTCCAGATCCGGATAGCTATCCGCCGCCACCGCCATGAAATCCTCGTATTCCGGGCCGATGGCGATCCGCCGGTGGGGCGTCAGCTCCAGGCGGTCAAGGGTTTCCGTCAGATCCGCTTGTGCGATAACCACCTTGGGCTCGACAAGATTGATGCAATGCTGCAATTCCCGGTCACCGAGGCGCCAGTTCAGGCAGGCCAGGATTATGCCGGCCTTGGCCGCCGCCAGTTCAATCTCCATATATTCCAGGCAATTACGCGCCAACAGACCGACCCGGTCGCCCCGGTGCAGGCCCAGCTCCAGCAGGCCATTGGCCAGGCGGTTGGAACGGGCCTCCAACTCGGCGAAGGTCAGCACCCGCTCCCCTTCGACCACCGCCCGCCGGCCGGGGTTGGCGGGAACGCGGGCATGAAACAGCGCTCCGATCGTGGCCTGACGCGAGGCCAATACATTCTGAGGGGGTTGATAGAGTGACACCGGCTAACTCCTTACCAAGACGGACTAAACGCGCTAGAAACTAGTCGCTTTGCGCCGCCACCGCAACGGCTGCCGCAATCGGTATCGCCATATACGCTACTATAGTACCGTATATCTAATGAACTGAAAATATTGCGATTTTTGCACTTGACCCTGCATTTTTTCCTGACATACTGCGCGCCGCTGAACCGGGACTGGGTCCTTGGCCAATTGCCTGGATGCCGCGCCCGGATACGATTTGAGGAAGAATGATGAAAACCTATTCCGCGAAGCCCGGAGACATCGAACGAAAATGGTTCGTGATCGATGCCGAGGGCGTGGTTCTGGGCCGCTTGGCCTCCATCGTCGCGACCCGGCTTCGGGGCAAGCACAAGCCGATGTTTACCCCGCACCTGGATTGTGGCGACCACATCGTGGTGATCAACGCCGACAAGGTGCAGTTGACCGGTAACAAGCTGGCCGACAAGACCTATTACCGCCATACCGGTTACCCCGGCGGTATCAAGAGCACCACCGCCGGCAGGATCCTTGAAGGCAAGCATCCCGAACGGGTAGTCGAAAAGGCCGTACAGCGGATGATCCCCAAGGGGCCCCTGGGCCGCCAGGTTCTGACCAAGTTGAAGGTCTATGCCGGCGCCGATCATCCCCACGAGGCGCAACAGCCCGAAGTGCTGGACGTTGCCGCGATGAACGACAAGAACAAGAGGAGCGCCTGAGCATGGCCGATGAAAACACAGGCGATGACGCAGCGCCAAAGAGCACGGGTACGCTGGCCGATCTGAAACAAATGGTTGAAGGCGCGGCCGCGGCCGATACCGAAAGCGCCGATGCCCCCGCCGCCGCGCCAATAGCGGCCAGCGGTGACGAAACGGCGCCCGTGGAGCCCAAGATCGACGATCTGGGCCGTGCCTATGCCACCGGCAAGCGGAAAAACGCCATTGCCCGGGTCTGGGTAAAGCCGGGCGCCGGCCGGATCACGGTCAATGGCCGGGAGTTCGAGACTTATTTCGCCCGCCCCGTCCTGCGCATGATCATCAACCAGCCGTTCGAGACGGCCCAGCGCAAGGACCAATACGATGTGGTCTGCACCGTTGTCGGCGGTGGCCTTTCGGGCCAGGCCGGTGCGGTGCGTCACGGCATCTCCCGGGCCCTGTTGAACTACGAGCCGGACCTGCGCGGCGTCTTGAAGGCCGGCGGCTTCCTGACCCGCGACAGCCGCGTCGTTGAACGTAAGAAGTACGGCAAGGCGAAAGCCCGACGAAGCTTCCAGTTCTCCAAACGATAATCTAAAAACACAGGTTTTTCGTTATACATCAAGGGGTTGGAGGTTTTCCAACCCCTTTTTCTATGAGGCGCAAA
The DNA here is from genome assembly GCA_030747035.1 of Alphaproteobacteria bacterium. Classification (GTDB taxonomy): domain Bacteria; phylum Pseudomonadota; class Alphaproteobacteria. The sequence goes on from JASLLM010000223.1 coordinate 6,039, forward strand.
TGAGGCGCACTCACCTAAATCTGCGGTTTTCCCA
>JASLLM010000224.1 GCA_030747035.1 Alphaproteobacteria bacterium
GGTGGTTAAGAGAATCACACCCGCAAGCTCATGAAAACCCGCCATAAGAGTCAGCAGTTGAGACGACTGGTATTACCTCTGCCGGCACCGCTGAGGGCCGCCGGGCGGCACTGCAAACTTCAGTTTGGATAATGTTTTCTACGACGTCCGGCGCCAATCCGCGAATGCTATGGCGATAATCGGCGCGACCAGAAGTCCGACCACCAACAGCAGATGAAGCGCTTCGGTCAACGTCACGCCCATGGCGGTATGGGCCATCAGGACCAGCAGCGCCATTGTCATGACCCCGCCGACCGCCAAGGTCGCCTGCAGACCTTTGGTGACACTGGCCAGCCAATAAATCAAAGCTGACGTTGTCATAATCACCAGTGCCGCGCCTAGAACAAATTCGATGACCATAAACTACCCCCGGTAACGTCTTATCCCCATCTTCGTTTGACCGTGTCTGTGTTTGACATAATCAACTATGCTCACATTACCATGATCCAATGGTGAATGGCACGAAAAAAAGACTCATTTTAGCGCCGAAGCCGCAATTTCGGCCATTTTTCCTGCCCGGCGGGAGTTGGAGAGAATGCGAAAACGCCAGATAAGACAGCCGCTTACAACCATCAGGCCGACCGCCAGCCCGCTCCAGATGGCTTCGCCGCCAAGCTTCAGGTAAATGCCGAAAACGGCGCCGAAGGGCAGGCCAAGGCCCCAATAGCCCGCCAGGGCGATCAGCATGGGTGCATGGGTGTCCTTAAGGCCACGCAGGGCGCCCATGGCGGTGACCTGGGTGCAATCGGCGATCTGAAACAAGGCCGCGACGGCCAGAAAGGATACCGCGAATGCGGTCACGGAAGCTGATTCGGCCCCGTTTGCTTCGAGATACAGATCGGTGATGGCGCTGTCCAGAAACCAGAACGCGGCGGCCGGCAACAGCCCATAGGCCAGCCCCAGGGACATCCCCGCCCAGCCGGCGCGGGCCGCGCCGCCGTGATCGCCGGCGCCCACGGCGCGGCCGACCCGCACCATCGTCGCCTTGGCGATGCCATCGGCTACCATGTAGGCGATGGCGCAGCACTGCACGGCGATGCCGTGGGCCGCCAGGGAAGCCGTGCCAAGCAGACCCATCAACAGGGCGGCGGCGGTAAACAGGCCGATTTCGGCCAGCACCGTGACAGCGATGGGCAGGCCAACATGAAAGATCTCCCGCAATTGCGGCCAATCGGCCCGCCAGAACCGGCCCAGCAGGCGGTAGCGGCGCAGCCGCCAATCCAACGATACGAACGCCAACAGGCCCAGGAACATGAAGCTGCTGACCAGGGCGGAGGCATAGCCGGCACCGGCCAGGCCCAGGGCGGGCAGACCGAAATGGCCGAACATCAAGGCATAATCCGCCAGCCCATTGATGCCGATGCCGAGGATGGCCACCACCAGGGTGGCCCGGGGCCGGGTATGGGCGGCCAGAAATCCGCTCAACACGATGAACCACAGGCCCGGCAGGAAGCCGGGGACCATGGCACGCAGATAGTCCTGCGCCGCCCGGCTCAAATCCGGGTCCTGGCCGAACAGGGCAAGGATGGCCTGGGTCTGCCAGATCGCCGCCGTGCACGGCACGGCGATGATTGCGGCGGCCCAAAAGCCCTGGCGCGCCGCCCGGCGCACCTGGCGAAAGCGGCGCGCCCCCAAATGCTGCGCCAGTATGGGCACCACCGCGCCCACCAGGCCCATGGCGAACATATCGAACAGCCAATAGAGATGGTTGGCCAGGGTGCTGGCGGCCAGGGACTGCGGTCCCAGCCGGCCCATCATCACCACATCCGTGGTCACCATGGCGATATGCGACAGCATGGTCAGGGCCAGCGGCAGGGCAAGGGTGACGATCGCGGCACTTTCCCGGCGCCAATGGCCGAAAGCGCCGGTGGGAGAGCGAAGCGAATATAGCAACGTATTCATGACCATCTTCCTCGAGGCGAGGTCTTGCCATACGCGTCCACGCAATAACGAGAGTTTTAGGTTCGGGAAGAATTCGGACGCGCGTCGAGCGCCGGCCAGGCACCCGTGTCGGGCGGGCCGGCGGGTTGGGTGCAGCTACGGTCTTTGCTGCAGATATCCGATGCGCGGTCTCATGAGGGTCTATATAGAGAAGGCCCAGAGCCGATTCAAGCGGGCCTTGCCGGTGCGACAAGGAATTTAGTCGCGGTTCTCCATGCCGAAGACCAGATCATAGTATCCGGTCACGATGTCCGTGGCGCCATGATCGGCCAGCGCCTGATCCGGCAGCATTTCGGCCATCGCCGGGCGCAGCCAGTCCATGCCGATGCTTTCGACACAGACCGTCCAAGGCGCCCAGGCATTGCCGCCGGCCCCCTCGCGCATTTGCGCTTCCTGGGTCCTTGGCTTGCTCTGATCTTCATCACCTTCCAGTAAACGGACCCGGCAAATGCCTGAATGTTCCGCCAATTCCGCCAGCGCACCGCCCGCGAGCCATTCCGCAAGGCCGGCGCCACGCTCGCCTGGGGCGTCGTAGCGAACGGTGGCTATTGTGCCGCCGTACTGGTTGCCGAGCTCCAGACGAACATCGAAGACCGAGCGCGCAAAATTGCGGAAGTGCGGCATGATCCTTGTGGTCCACTCGGTCGGTACATCCAAGCGCTCGCGATAGGCCTTGGATGCAAAAACGTCCTTTGCAGTGCCCTCGTAAAGCGCCAAATATTTGTTCGGCCCGCCGCCGGACGCGGTATAGCGCCGGCCCGAGAGGAACCCCGGCAGGGTAACCCGTTCGGGAATGTGTTCGCGAAAATACCAATCCGCGAACTCCGCCTCCACTTCCGGCGTGATATCCAACCAAGCCGCCATCATTGCGCCTGTCATTTGCTATCCTTTCCATGTCGTCGGCAATGAAAGTTCAGGACGGTTCATCCCTTGGCGTAGGCCGTGACTTCCTCGCCAATTTCCTTGACCGCCGCCTCGAAGATCTTCTTTCCGGCTTCCGGCGTCGCCAGGTAGGGATGGGAGGCGATGCGGCCGTCGGGGAAATTGGCGCGGTAATCGGCGGCGTCGCTCCAACGGTTCTTGAACGGCTCCGGCGGGCCCATGTCGGGGGCGGACTTGATATGCTCGGGAAACAGATGCTGGGTTACCGAGACCTCGGAGATGGTGGCGTGCATGCCGTCCTTGTCACCGAATAATTCCTTGATCAGCTTGTAGGTTTTTTCCCCCTGCCACCAGTTGCGCAGGCGGCATCTGACCGAAGGCTCGTTGCCCCCAGTCTTGCCGCCGTCCAGGCTATAGGCGGTGTAGATTTCCTGAAATGCCGCCTCGATGGTGGCGCTGTTGCCGCCGTGGCCGTTGACGAAAAAGAATTTATCGAAGCCATGATGCGCCAGACTGTTCACATAGTCGCCGATAACCTGGATCATGGTGGCCGGGCGCAGGGTCATGGAGCCCTTGAAGGCCATGTGATGCTGGGCCATGCCCACGGCGATGGTGGGTGCGACCATGACATTCGCCGCCGCGCCCACGGCCAGGGCGATGGCCTCGGCGCTGACCGCGTCGGTGCCGATCAGGCCGTTGGGGCCGTGTTGCTCGGTCGAGCCGATGGGCATGATGGCGGTGGTGGAGGATTCGAGGTAACGTTCCACTTCCGACCAAGTCTGCATCTGTAGCTGCATCGCGATTTTTTCCCTTCATTGGAGACCGCCATGATCAAAGGCATCGACCATATTGAACTGATTGTACGGGATTTGGACGACTATGTGTCCTTCTTAAAGACCCTGGGCTTCGAAACCGTGCGCGAGACGCCCCATCACGGTGGCTCCATCGAAATGAAACCGCCGGGCGAGGGCCAGCCGGTGTTTGAAATCCACCAGGTGATCGGTGAAGAGGTCATCGGCGTCAACCATATTGCCTTCAAGGTCGACGATGTGCAGGCGGCCCATGCCGCCCTGAAGGACTACCCCGGCATGGTCTCCTCCGCGCCCGGCCATGTGCCCGATACCGGCCGCACCAACTTGAATTTGCGCGATCCCGACGGCTGGCGCCTGCAACTGGTGCAAAATCCCGGCGCCTAGGCCGGTCTGAAAGCAATAGCAACGACAGGAGGAGCCCCATGAGCGCGCAAGATCAAACTGAATCGATCTTCGAGGTAAAGGATCACGTTGCCTGGATTACCCTGAACCGGCCGGAAGCGATGAACTCCCTGAACCCGGAGCTGCGCTGGGAGCTATCCCAACATTGGGACGAGGTTGAGCGCGACGATGACATCTGGCTCGCCGTGGTGACGGGGGCCGGTGAAAGGGCCTTTTGCGCCGGAGCCGATCTGAAGCACCGGGCCCGCGAGCGAGAGGCGGATGAAGCCGTTCGCGCGCATTGGCAAAAGCTGGAGGCGGAGACCACCAGCCTGATCGAGCGCTGGCATTTTCCCAAACCCATCATCGCCCGGGTCAACGGTTTCGCCCTGGGCGGCGGCCTGGAACAGGCCCTGGCCTGCGACATCATCGTTGCCGCCGAGCATGCCGAGTTCGGCCTGCCCGAACCCCGGCGCGGCCTGATCGCGGGCTCCGCCGGGGTGCACCGGCTGCCACGCCAGATCGGCCTGAAGCCGGCCATGGGCTACATGCTGACGGGCCGGCATATACCGGCGGCGCGGGCCTACGAGCTTGGCCTGGTCAACCAGGTCGTGCCCCTGGACAAGCTGGACCAGGCGGTCGAGGAATGGGTTGCCGATATCCTCCGTTGCGCGCCATTGGCGGTGCGTGCGACCAAGGAAGCCACCATGCGCGGCCTGGACTATCCCCTGCCGCAAGCCTATTACACATCCTATCCCGCCAACCGCCGCCGGGCGGCCTCGGCGGATATCCTGGAAGGCCCCCGCGCGTTCGCCGAAAAGCGGCCGCCCAATTGGACGGGGAGGTGAGGGCGGAACCATGAGCAAACTGGATAAATGGGCCGACTATCTGCCGCCCGAGGAGCTCGCGACCTATGCCAAGGGCAAGTTCGGCAAGAAAGTCGGCTATGGCCGGCGCGTGGCTCTGCTCAATATCGATACCACCTACATGTTCGTTGATCCCGCCTATCCGCAATGCGGCGACGGCGACCCGGAACTGGTGGAAAACATCACCCGCCTGGTTGGGCTCTTCCGCGACCTCGCGCTGCCGATCTACTACAGCCGGCGGGACGACCGCAGCCATCCGATCCGCCGCGGTATGTGGAACGACAAGCTGGGCATCGCCGGCGATATGATTTACAGCCGCGACCCCCGGGCCGATGAATGGCCGGAGGCCTATGCGCCGCGGGAACAGGACGTCATTGTTTTCAAGAACAAGGCATCCTGCTTTTTCGAAACGCCGCTGGAATCCTTCCTGCGCTATGATGATATCGATACCATCGTGATCTGCGGCATTTCCACCAGCGGCTGCGTCCGCGCGGCGGCCAACGATGCCTTTTCCCATAACTTCCGCGTCATCATCGCCGAAGAGGCGGTCGGCGACCGCAGCCAGACCGCCCATCGCGCCAACCTGTTCGATATGGATATGAAAATGGCCGATGTGGAGCCGCTGGACGGCGTCATCGCGGAACTGCGGCAACGCCATGGCGTTCAGCAGGAGACAGCCCCAGCCGAACAGGGATAACGTCCGGAAAATTCATGGTCGAATAGGCATATTAGATATGCCTAAAGACGTAATCCTCGATGGCTGGCGCGGTGGGCCGCCATGGGCAAGAATGCCAAAATACATCTTTAAAGAGAATAATAATATTAGCTGTATTTAATTTTCAATAAATTGTCGAAATGATCGTTAGTTTTCGGCCATTATTCGAACTCTATAGATAGTAAAAATAGAATTATCATAATCCACGATATTTCGATGTAATTTCGGATGCGCAAACAGTTCGTCTAATCTGGTCTGTCAATATTATCTAAAACGTTATAATACTTAATTAGAGCGTTTCCGGGATCTTCTGAATCGACGTTTTGCTTTTTGATCTTTGATTGAATGGGTGTTTGTGATTCGATT
>JASLLM010000225.1 GCA_030747035.1 Alphaproteobacteria bacterium
ACCGCCTTGCCCGACACGCAGCTGGAGTATCTCTATCTTGAAGAGGTGCATCGCGTCTTTGGCCGCGATTCCGCCGCCGGGCGCTTTGATCTGCAGGGCCACGGGCTGCGGGCCAGATACAGCGGCTTCAAGCCGGTGGTGGTAACGCCGTTCGCGCTGTTCCTGGACTATGACCGCGCCTCCCAGGCGGCAAATTCGTCCGCCAGTTATGGCGCGCTGGTGAATGCCAAGCATAAATTGAATGACCAGATCACCGCCTATTTCGCCGGCGCCGTGGCGCGCCAGGACGATCACGGTAACAACACCGGCGACTTCGATCTTTGGTACTACAATGCCGAACCGGGCCTGGGCTATGGCGCCTGGCGCTTCAGTGTCGGCGTCGAACAGTTGGACGGCAACGGCGCCCAATCATTCCGGACGCCCCTGGCGACCCTGCACAAATTCAACGGCATCACCGATCAGTTCCTCACCACGCCGACCGGCGGGCTGCGTGATCGGTATGGCAAGGTCAAGACCACTCTGCCGGCGATCGGCGGGGTCGGCGGCATCAAGCTGTTCGGTGCCTTGCACAAATTCAGCGACGATGACGGCAGCACCGACTACGGCAACGAATGGAACCTGGGCATCGCCAAGACCTTCGGCAAGAATTTGGGACCGATCTCGGACCTGGGCCCGGTCACGTTCAGCCTGCAATACGCCGACTATGACGCCGACAGCGTGGCCAGCGACATCAGCAAGCTGTGGCTGACCATCAATTTCAAGCTGAAGCCGAAATAGTCCGCCGGGATATTCGACGCCGCTGGAGCAATCCTCTATGGTCGAACCTCAAGCGTCTCAAATGGGGTTCAATCAAAAGATGAACAAACAAATCGGCAGTATTGATCGGATTGCGGAATGGCAATCCGAGCTAACGGATATCCGGCGCGACATTCATGCCCATCCGGAATTGGGCTTTGAAGAGACCCGAACCTCGGATCTGGTGGCGGAAAAGCTGGCCAGCTATGGCTGTGAAGTGCACCGAGGCCTGGGCAAAACCGGCGTCGTGGGCACCCTGCGGGTGGGCAATTCCACACGCTCGGTCGGCCTGCGGGCCGACATGGATGCCCTGCCCATGCAGGAAGCCAACGATTTCGCGCACCGCTCCACCTACGACGGCAAGATGCATGCCTGCGGCCATGATGGCCACACCACGATGCTGCTGGGCGCGGCGCGCTATCTGGCCGAGACGATGGATTTTGACGGCCAGGTGCATTTTATCTTTCAACCGGCCGAGGAAGGCATCGGCGGGGCCAAGGCGATGATCGAAGACGGCCTGTTCGAACAATTCCCCTGCGACGTGATTTTCGGCATGCACAACCGCAAGAACCTGGAAGTGGGCAAATTCGCCGTGCGGCCGGGGCCAATGATGGCGGGCGGCGGCTTTTTCGACATCCACATCGAAGGCGTGGGCGCCCATGGCGCGCGGCCCGAAAGCGGCGTCGACCCCGTGGTGGTCGCGGCTCAGATCATCACCGCCCTGCAAACCATCGTCTCGCGGAACCTCTCGGCAAACGAGACGGCGGTGCTTTCCATTACCCAGATGCATGCCGGCGATGCCTACAACGTGATCCCGCAAACGGCGCATCTGGCGGGCACCGTGCGCAGCTTTTCGGAAAAAGCCATGGCGACGGTCGAGACCAACATGCGCCGCACCATCGAAGGCGTCGCCGCCAGCATGGGCGCCAAGGCGGATTTCGACTTCCGCTATCTGTTCGCCCCAACGGTCAATACGCCCAGCGAGGCCAACTTTGTCTCCGACGTGATCTCGGAAATGGTCGGGGAGGAAAACATGGACCGCAACGGGCCGCTGATCATGGCGTCGGAGGATTTTTCCTGGATGCTGCAAAAGGTACCGGGAGCCTATTTCAATATCGGCAATGGCTATGAAGGCGCCGTCCAGGTGCACAATCCCAGCTACGATTTCGACGATTCAGCATTGGCGCTAGGCGCCTCGGCCTTCGTCAAGATAATCGAAACCCGTCTGGCCCGAGAGGAATAGCCGAAGATTTCCTGTTCCCTTTTGGCAAAAAAGATACGGCCCCGTTCATTGGCGAACGGGGCCGTTTGTCTTTCCGTCCCGAAGGTCGATGGCTACAGATTCTTGTGCGCGCCGTTACAGAAAGGCTTGCCGTCGTTGCGCTTGCAGCCGCACAGGGCGTAGTTCTTGGTCTCCTCGACCTGAAACTTAGCCGGCGCGAAGGTACCTTCTTCCTTATGGGCACCGTCGCAAAACGGCTGCTTGGCGGATTTGCCGCAGGTGCACCAAAAATAATCCTTGCCCGCCTGCAATTCCAACATATACGGGAACGGTTGGGCGATAACGGCTTCTGACATTGACTAGGCTCCTATGACCGGTTGGGTTGTTGGGCGAAATCTAAGTGGTTGACGGTTATGTGGCAATGAATAGCCGGCGAACAATATTGTTTCCCAACGTAAACAATGTAGCGCCCGCCCCTAAAGCGCCGATGCCAACACATCGATCAGCCGCTCAACATCCGCCTCGTTGTTGTAAAGATGCGGCGTCACCCGCATGGACTGCCCGCGGACCGAAACATAGACGCCCTCCTGGCCCAGGCGTTCGGGCAGACCGGCGGGAACCTCGCCGGGGAAACCCAGGCCCAGGAAATGCCCGGCCCGCATCGTCGGGTCCGAGGCCGATAGGCCAAGGGGTGCGGCGCGGGCGGCGATCGTCTCCGTCATCGCCGAAAGGGTTTCTTGTATTTCCTCCACGCCCCATTCCAACAACTGACGCATTGCCGTGACCGCCATGGGCAGGGCCATGAAGTTGGCCCCCTCGCCCATGTCAAAGCGCCGCGCACCCGGCTGATATTCGGTCTTGTAGTCGACCAGACCGGCGAAATCCTCGCTGCCCTGACGGGCGATCCAGTTATGTTCCAGGGGCCGGCCGTCGCGGTGTTGCGGCGCGACATAGACGAAACCCAGGGTGTAAGGCCCCATCAGCCATTTGTAGCCCGCCGCCACGGCAAAATCCGGTTGGATCCGTGCCACATCGAAGGGCAGCGCGGCGATGGACTGGGTCAGATCCACCACCAGGGCCGCGCCCACCTCGCGGCAGCGTCGGCCAACCGCTTCCAGGTCGATCAGGCTGCCGTCGGTCCAATGGCAGTGCGGCAGGGCGACAATCGCCGTATTGCCGCCGATGGCGTCCAGAATACGCGGTGTCCAGCCGTCGTTGCCGCCACGGGGAATGGTGACGATCTCGGCCTCGCGCTCCACCGCCAGTTCGCGCCAGGGATAAACGTTGGAGGGAAATTGATCCTGCAGCACCAGCATTTCCTGACCCTTGCCCACGGGCAAATTCTGCGCCGCTGTCGCGGTACCGTAGCTGCAAGCCGGAATAATCGCGATATCGTCGGCCTGGGCATTGATCAACTGGGCGAACAGTTCGCGGGCAAGCTCCGGCGTGGAGAAGAAATCCGGCGGGGTGATCTGCCACGGCCGGGCCTTCAACGCCACCGCCTCCTGCCCCGCCGCGACAACCTTTTTCATCAAGGGGGACATATAAGCACAATTGAAATAGGCCACATCGTCAGGGATATCGAACAAATGACGCTGACTGGGAATCATCATGAATTTCCAGGATTTATTGAGGACGTCAGCATCAGAAACAGACCGCCAAAGGGAAGTCAAATGTGAAACCGATTGCGACCTTATGCTGCAGTGCGGCAGAACACTGTTGACAGGACCGGACGCGCACGTAAACTCCGCCTCCGCCCAAAAACAAGACCCAGTTCCGCGACCATATTTTGCGGCTCTTCTCGTAAGGATTCGGCGCCATGCAGCCAAACCGAAAACCTGCCATGCCCAACTTTTCCTCCGGTCCCTGCGCCAAGCGTCCGGGCTGGACGCCGGCCGCCCTGGCCAATGCTTCCCTGGGCCGCTCGCACCGCTCGGCCGAGGGCAAGGCGCGGCTGTTGAAGGCCATCGAAGAGACCCGCGAAGTCCTGGGCGTACCCGACGACTACCGCATTGCCATCGTACCGGCATCCGACACCGGCGCGGTTGAAATGGCCCTATGGTCCCTGTTGGGCGCACGCGGCGTGGACGTCATGGCCTGGGAAAGTTTTGGCGCCGGCTGGGCCACGGATATCAACAAGCAATTGAAGCTGGATGATGCCCGTCTGTTGGAAGCCGACTATGGCCTGCTACCGGATCTGGATCAGGTGGATTTCGAACGCGACGTAGTGTTCTGCTGGAACGGCACCACGTCCGGTGTACGCCTGCCCCATGGCGACTGGATTCCCAACGACCGTGCCGGCCTGACGATCTGCGACGCCACCTCCGCCGCCTTTGCCATGGAACTGCCGTGGGACAAGCTGGATGTGGTGACCTTCAGTTGGCAGAAGGTACTGGGCGGCGAAGCGGCCCATGGCATGCTGATCCTCGGCCCCCGGGCGGTGCAACGGCTGGAAAGCCACACCCCGCCCTGGCCCCTGCCGAAAATCTTCCGCCTGACCAAGGGCGGCAAGCTGGCGGAAGGACCGTTCAGGGGCGAGACCATCAACACCCCTTCCATGCTGTGCGTTGAGGATTATCTCGACACCCTGGCCTGGGCCAAATCCCTCGGCGGCCTGCCGGCCTTGATCGCCCGGGTCAATGGCAACGCCGGCGTGCTGGCCGACTGGGTCGCCCGGACACCGTGGATCGACTATGTCGCCAAGGACGAAGCCAACCGCTCCACGACTTCCGTCTGTTTGTCGATTGTCGATGACTGGTTCACCGGACTTTCCGACAGCGACGGCAATAAGGTCGCCAAACAGTTGGTGGCGCTGCTGGAAGAAGAGGGCGCGGCCCTTGATATCGGCGGCCACCGCGATGCCCCGACGGGCCTGCGCATCTGGTGCGGCGCGACAGTGGAACAGGCCGATCTGGAAGACCTGACGCCCTGGCTGGACTGGGCTTTTGGCGAAGTGAAGGCTAACTATTCCCCGACCGCCTGAGGGCGGGGACGAAACAGCGGTAAGGACACGCTTGCAGAATGGTCAAGGTACTTATTTCCGACAAGATGAGCCCGCGCGCGGCGGAGGTGTTTCGTGACCGCGGCGTGGATGTGGATGAAAAGCCCGGGCTGACGCCGGAGGGTCTGGCCGAGATTATCGGCGAATACGACGGCCTGGCGATCCGCTCCGCCACCACGGTAACGGCGGATATCCTGGACGCCGCGAAAGGCCGGCTGAAGGTCATCGGCCGGGCCGGCATCGGCGTCGACAATATCGACCAGGAGGCTGCGACCGCCCAGGGCGTCTGCGTCATGAATACGCCCTTTGGCAATTCCATTACCACCGCCGAGCACGCCATTTCCATGATGATGGCCCTGGCCCGGCAAATTCCCGCCGCCGATCGCTCGACCCATGACGGCAAGTGGGAAAAGAACCGCTTCATGGGGGTGGAGCTGTACGGCAAGGTCCTGGGCGTCATCGGCTGCGGCAATATCGGTGCCATAGTCTGCGACCGGGCCATCGGCCTGAAAATGCGCGTCGTGGCCTATGACCCCTATCTGACCGAGGAACGCGCCATCGATCTGGGCGTGGAGCGGGTGGACCTGGACAGCCTGCTGGCCAGAGCCGACTTCATCACTCTGCACACGCCCCTGAACGATGCCACCCGCGGCATCATCAATGCGGGCAGCATCGCCAAGATGAAGCCCGGCGTGCGCATTATCAACTGCGCCCGTGGCGGTCTGTTGGTCGAGGAAGACCTGCGCGCCGCCATTGACAGCGGCCAGGTCGCTGGCGCCGCGGTCGATGTGTTCTCGTCCGAACCGGCCAAGGAAAATGCCCTGTTCGGCAGCGAAGCCGTGGTCGCGACGCCGCATTTGGGGGCATCGACGACCGAGGCGCAGGTCAACGTGGCCGTTCAGGTCGCAGAACAGATGTCCGACTATCTGTTGACCGGGGCGATC
>JASLLM010000226.1 GCA_030747035.1 Alphaproteobacteria bacterium
GGCCTGGGGCACGCGCACATCGGTGAAGAAGACTTCGTTGAAGGCCGGCGCGCCGGTCATGTTCATCAACGGCCTGACTTCTATGCCCGGCGTGTCCATGGGAAAGACGATATAGCTGATGCCTTCGTGCTTGGGCGCGTCGGGCTCGGTACGGACCAGGCAGAACATCATGTCCGCCACATGGGCGCCCGAGGTCCAGATCTTTTGCCCGTTGATGATGAAATCGTCACCGTCCTCGGTCGCGCTGGTCTGCAGACTGGCCAGGTCGGAACCGGCATTGGGCTCGGAATAGCCCTGGCACCAGACCAGCTCACTGCGGATGGAGGGCTCGATATAGCGCTGTTTCTGCGCCTCCGTGCCGTGTTCCAGCATGGTCGGCACCAGCATGGAGATGCTCATGTTGCGCAGGCCCTGGACGGTATCGGCGGCGTAAAATTCATCGGCGATAATGCGCGATTTCAAAATATCCGGTTCGGCGCCGAAACCGCCATATTCCTTGGGTATGGTGCGGGAGGTCAGGCCGCGATCGATCAGCAGGCCCTGCCAGTCACGCACTTCCTGGCTCAGATTGCGCGGCCGCATACGCAGCGTAAAAGCGGAGACGTCCGGTGCCAGATGTTTGTTTTCATCCAGGAATTGCCGCACTTCCTCGCGGAACGCCTGGTGTTCCGCGCGATCGCGAAGGTCCATTATCTCTCTCCCTCCTTGCCCGCCGGTTAGGTCTCGAACATTCCGGCTGATTATGTATCACCGCCAGCAAGGGTGACGGTCAATAGATTGTTTCGCCTTTCCAGGCCCCTATTTGACAGCCCACCGAGGCTCCGGGAAGATGTGGGGCGGGCAATTGAAGTAAGGGATAGGATCATGGGCAAGCTGGACGGCAAGACAGCCATCGTGACCGGTGCCAGCCGGGGTATCGGCCAGGCCATCGCGGAATTATTCGCCTCTGAAGGCGCGCAGGTGGCCTGCGCTGCCCGTACCTTGAATGAAGGCGACCACAACCTGGAAGGTTCCCTGGCCCGTACGGTGGCGGCGATCGGGGAGGCGGGCGGCCGGGCGGAGGCCTTCGCGGCGGATGTTTCGGCCGAAAGCGACTGTCTGGCCCTGGTGGAGAATACCCGCGCCGCGTTCGGGCCGGTGGATATCCTCGTCAACAACGCCGCGCTCAGCTATTTTCTGCCCATTGCCGAATTCGCCACCAATCATTGGATGCGTGCCTTCGCGGTCAATGTGCATGGGCCCTTCATGCTGGCCAAGGCGGTGCTGCCTGACATGACCGAGGGTGGGCGGGGCGGCGCCATTGTCAATATCAGCTCGGGCGCGGCGATCGGGCCCGGCCGCGGCCCCTACGATCCGCCGGCACCGCGCGGCGGCACCATGTATGGCGCCACCAAGGCGGCGCTGGAACGTTTCACCCAGGGCTTGGCCGAGGAGGTGGCGGCCCAGGGCAATATCGCCGTTTCCTGCGTTTCACCATCCAAGGTCGTGCCGACGCCGGGCACGGTTTATCACCATCTGGTCGACGGCATGGACGACCCGAGGGGCGAGGCGCCGGACTTCATGGCCCGCGCCACCCTGTTGCTGGCCAGCGAGGCGGCGGCAAAGGTCAACGGCCGGGTCACCTACAGCCAGCAGATTTTGGGCGAATTCGGCTGGATGGAAAATCCCGTGGGACGCGGCATCGATAGCGCCGGTTCCGGCTATTCCCAGGTTTAACGCGGGCTGGGCCGCCGCGAACGGCAATGGCGCCTATTGCCAGGCCCAGACAGGTTCGCCAAGGTGGGCGACACGGGTTTGCCGGCCGAAAAGACCGACCTCGCGGAACTGATAAACCATGGCCGCCGAGGGGGCATGCAAGGCATCATCATCACCCATCAACAGGCGGATCACCGGGCGCTCGCTTTCCGGAATATCGACGAATTCCGGCGAATCCGGCCGGTTCAACTCCCGGAAGGTAATACGGTGAATTCGCGCCACCTCGTGCGGATTGGCCTCCATCTCCGCATCGGCGCCGCCCCAGACCACGATCGGCGTGATCAGATAACCCGATTGGGTCCGGTAGTCGTCCAGCACGCCGAGGACGGCGTCCTCCCCTAAATGCAGGTTCACTTCCTCGCGCAATTCCCGCAGCGCGCCCTCGATCGGCGTTTCGCCTGCATCGATGCGGCCGCCGGGCAAGGCGAACTGGCCCGCGTGGCTGTTCAGGCGCGGCGTTCGCCGGGTTAGCACATAGGCGCCCTCACCCTTGTCGTCACGGACCAGGGTGATGGCCACGGCGGCATGCTTCAGGCCCTCCGCCGGGGCCGGGGACCGATCGAAACCGCGCAGATTGGCGGCGATCCTGTCCCGCATGGCGCTGTTGTAGCGGTAATGTGCATCGTCCATCGCGGCGTCTGCCTTGTCCGGCAAGTTCATTGGCCAAGTCTAGATAATGGGCCGGCGGCCGCGGCGGATACAGCCACGGACCGCCGGTTTCGACCCCAACGCAGTATTTTACAATTGCTATTGCTTTGACAAGCTGTTGACCGCCGAAATGATGGCCCGCAGCGAGGCGCTGTTGGTGTTGGGATGCACGCCGACCCCATGGGCCATGCGCCCGTCCCCGTCCTGCAGCTTGATAAAGCAGACCGCCTCCACATCCGATCCGGCGCCCATGGCCTTTTGCTCATAGTCCTCGAAGGTGGCTTCGATGCCGCAGCTTTCCTTCAAGGCGCCGAAAAAGGCGTCGATGGGGCCGTCGCCCCGGCCGACGATATCGCGCACCTCGCCGTTGGCCCGTATGGTGGCGGTGCACATGATAATCTCGGCCGACTCGGCGGTGGAATTCATGCGGTAGTCGATTAGCTCAAACGGCTCGACCGGGTCCAGATAAGTATCCTTGAAGGCCTGCCAGATTTCGCTGGGGGTGATTTCCTTGCCCGTCTCATCGCCGATGTTCTGGATCACCTTGGAAAATTCGACCTGCAGATCGCGCGGCATGTCGATGCCGAATTCCGTGTCCATGATATAGGCGACGCCGCCCTTGCCCGATTGGCTGTTGACCCGGATGATCGCCTCGTATGAACGGCCCACGTCCTTGGGATCGATGGGCAGGTATGGCACTTCCCAGACCGGATCGTTGGAGGACTTGTTGGCGGTCATGCCTTTCTTGATGGCGTCCTGGTGGGAGCCGGAAAATGCGGTGTAGACCAGTTCACCCGCATAAGGGTGGCGTTCGGGCACGTCCAGTTGGGTGCAGTACTCTGAAACCTCGATGGATTCTTGAATATTGGTGAAGTCCAATTTCGGATCCACGCCCTGGCTGAAGATATTCAGGGCCAGGGTAATGACATCAACGTTGCCCGTGCGCTCGCCATTGCCGAACAAAGTGCCCTCGACCCGGTCCGCGCCGGCCATCAGGCCCAGTTCCGTGGCGGCAACGGCGGTGCCCCGGTCATTGTGGGGGTGCAGGGACAGAATGACTTTTTCGCGGTCCTTGAAATTGCGGTGCATCCATTCGATCTGATCGGCGCAATAGTTCGGCGAGGCCATTTCCACCGTCGCCGGCAGATTGAAAATAACGGGGTTTTCCGCCGTCGGCTGCCAGATATCCATGACCGCATGACAGACGTCCAGGGCGTAATCCAATTCGGTGCCCGTGAAGCTTTCCGGTGAATATTCCAGGCGCACGTTGGTGCCGCTGGCCTGTAGTGCCGGAATCTTTTCCTTGATCCAGATGGCGCCGTCAGTGGCGATCTTTTTCACGCCCTCCCGGTCCTGGGAGAAAACCACCCGGCGCTGCAATTCCGAGGTGGAATTGTACAGATGGATGATGGCGTTCTTGCAACCCTCCAGGGCCTCGAAGGTGCGCTCGATCAGTTCCGGGCGCGACTGGGTCAGGACCTGGATGGTGACATCGTCGGGGATCAGGTCGTTTTCGATGATATGGCGGGCAAAATCAAAATCGGTGTCGGAAGCGGCCGGGAAACCAACTTCGATCTCTTTGAAGCCCAGTTTCAGCAGATGATTGAAGAAATGCATCTTCTTCTGCCGGCCCATGGGGTCGATCAAGGCCTGATTGCCGTCCCGCAGATCGACCGAGCACCAGATCGGCGCCTTGTCGATAATCTGGCTGGGCCATTGACGGTTCGGCAAATCGATCGGGGGGAAAGCCCGGTACTTGTGGATTGCCATGGTGTTCATGATATTTGCTCCTCGGCATGTTTGCCGCATGGCTGGCCCTGAATCCCCATCGCGCGCACATTTCGAAAGCTGACGAAACGGCGCCGCGGCACGGGCCAGCGGGCGGCTAGATGATGCTTGTCTTGTCTAATTTTAGTCGTGAATTCGTGCATGTGACGCGTGGTCCCTTAGCGTGCGCGCAAAAAATGCGGCCTCCCGGTGCCCCTCAAGGCCCGGGTCGCTAAGTCGCAGGGCGAGGCCCGCTATGTGATATGTCCGCGTCATGGCCAGCGAAACTATCTTTCGTCTCCGCTCACGTCAAGCAAGTTAACCATATAAACAGGTAGTTAAGGGTTCGTTAAGGTGATTCTAGAGCCGTTTTAGTGCGTTTTCGCAATAAAACGGTTTTTGCGGCCCATTCCTATTTCGTTGCCGCGCAATGATCCAGCGCCCGCGCCAACAGAGTGTAGCGGGCCCGGATGCGGGCCGTCAGATCGGCGGGCCAGGCGTCCGCTTCCACCAGATCGAGGAACTGTTCCAGCATCAATGGGAACTGCGCGTCATGGCCAACCTGGTCCTTGGGTGGCAGGCGTAACAGGTAGCCTTCATCCGTGGCGCTGATCTCAAGTCTTGGGAATTCCGCCCGCCATTGCCCGGCCGCGGCCTCGATGTCCTGGCCGTCATGCAGGGATAGGCGCATTTCCGGTTGGAAGCCGGTCTCGGGCCCAAGATCGACGTTTAGCTTCGCCTTTGTGCCCCGGGCGGTGAAGCCTTGGATGTCGCCACCCCCCGGCGCCTCCCGCAAGCCCCAGTCGCAATACTGCCGCACCCAGGTGCCGCGCATGCGATAGTCAATCCGGCCATTGCAGGCAAGCTGCAGAATGTCGCCCTCGACCACATGCGCCAGATATTTGGGAAAGGCGCTTTCGCCGGTACTTTCGCGGAACAAATCCAGCGGCACCGGCGTCGTCCAGCGCTCGGCGGCCAAGATTTCCACGTCGGTGTCGATGTCGAAGCGGTGGCCTTGGCCCAGCAGCCATTGCGCCTGGTCCACATAGTGGGACTGGATATCGACAAGTCCGTCGCCCTGCACCCGGCTGTCGTAGAACCAGGGCGGCCGCTGCAGGGGCTGGCCGCCAACCAGTTTCATCAGATGATGACAGGAAGTGAATTCCAGCGCCGGCAGTTCCGAAGACCGGTCGATTTCGCCAAAGACCGACGGCGTATTGATCACGGCGTTGCGCAGCTTGGCAAAGGCGCTGTGCCGCCCGACCATGATATCGACGGCCAGGGGCATTTGGGCCGTGATCGCATTCAGATGGGGCAGGTTGGCGCTGTCGGTCATCCAAGGCTTGTCCGCGATAACGTGAAAGCCCTCATCGTGCAGGCGGTGCATCAGGGCAAGGCGTTCGCCATTGCGCCCCGCCAGGATAACGATATTGCCCGGGCGTTCGGCAACCATGGCCTCCAGGGCATCCGCGCCAAGGTGGCATTCAAGCCGCCAGTCCGTGGGGTTTTCCGCGCGCGCGTTGAAGGATTCGATCAGGGCGATGAACTTCTCCACGTCCGGCCCCGGCGGAGCATAGACATGGATGGTCCGGTTCACCCTGGCATTGCGCTGGTTTAGCAACAGCGCGGCGTGAAAGTGGCCGGGGTCGTAGACGGAAATTGTCTGTGCCATATGGGCAAAATCCTCACTGGTTCTAAGACCAAATTATACCAGTCGCCATAAGTCATGACACGATCGCCCATTCTCTCCGGGTGATTGAGGCTATTTTGTCTGGTCTGT
>JASLLM010000227.1 GCA_030747035.1 Alphaproteobacteria bacterium
TGGCCCGACAGATCATCCTCGGTAAACCCGAGGCTAAGCCAGCAGTTGCGGTAGTTGGGCAGAACCAAATACATCGCCAACTGTTTGGCGGCGACCTCGCGGGCAACCGCTGGGTCCTCGGTCAGGCAGATTTTCTGCTCCACATAGATCGCCTTGCCTGGCCCCATGATCTCCCTGGCCCGCGCCGTGTGTTCCGGCGTGACATTGTAGGGCAGGGCCCCGTCCGCCATTTCGGCCGACAGGGCCAGCATCTTCGGCCCCAGGGCCGCCAGCACCACCCGTCGTTCCGGCGCCTCGACCTGCACCGGCGTTTGGTACATGGCGTCGAGATAGGCGCGCATGGTGCCGAGCGGCTTGCCATATTGATGGCCGCGTACATTCTCGACCATGGGCATGTGCGATACGCCCAGGCCCAGAATGAAACGCCCGTCATATAGCGCATTCAGACTGTTGTGCCCCTGCATGGCGGCGGCGGCGTCGCGGGCATAGATATTGGCGATACCGCTGGCCACGTTCAGTTTTCTGGTCCGGCCCAGGTAATAGCTACCCAGGGCCATGGCCTCGAAGGCCACGGATTCAGGATACCACAGGATGTCATAGCCATGCCCCTCGACCGCGCCCGCCAGGCGTCCGACATCCTCCAGAGGCATTCTGTTGGGCGCGAACCAAACGCCCCATTTGCCAATCGTCATGATCAAGCTATCCTTTCCGTTCCCTCTGCCGCCATGATGATCCCGGGATCATCGTCCCGCAAGCCAAAGGTATAGCCCGATGACCGACAGCCACGTTTTATTTGACGTCACCGACCGCATCGCCACCATTACACTGAACCGGCCCGAGGCCATGAATGCCCTGGCTGGCGATATGCGTTCGATCATTTTGCGGCAGTTGGAAATTTACGCGGGCGACCCCAAGGTCCGGTGCGTGGTGATAACGGGCGCGGGCAAGGCGTTCTGCGCCGGCGGCGATATCGCGGCGATGGCCAATTGGCAGGACAATCAAGATACATCAGTGATGGAAGACACCCTGGGCACTGTCGAAGCGGTCGTAACCTTATTGCGCACCATGCCCCAGCCGGTGATCGCGGCGGTTAACGGCCCGGCGGCGGGCGGCGGCATGAACATGGCGCTGGCTTGCGACATCCGCCTGGGCTGCGAGAAGACCCTGTTTTCGGAGAGTTTCGTGAAGATTGGCCTAATCCCCGATTGGGGCGGTTTCGATACGCTGACGGCGCTGGTCGGCGGCGCCAAGGCCATGGAATTGATGATGACCGGCGAGCGTATCCGGGCGGATGAAGCCCATCGCCTGGGCCTGCTGAACCAGCTTTATCCAATGGAAAGCTTCCGTGATGACGTCCAGGCCTTTGCCCGGCGTCTGGCGGCTGGCCCGCCACAGGCCCTAGCGGCGATCAAGCGCGGCGTCCATGCCGCCGCCAACGCCTCCCTGAGCCAGGTGCTGGATTTCGAACACAGGAATCAGGTGGAGTTGATCCTTTCCGACGATGCCCGTGAAGGCATGCGCGCCTTCTTGGAAAAACGGCCGCCGAAGTTCGGCTCGGACTAGCGCGACGCCAGATCGATTTGCCTGCACACCTCGGCCAGGGGGATACTTTTGGGCTCACCCCGATTGGCGGCGAGCTGGTTGGCGAGCCGCTGCAGCACCATATTGGCCGGCGTAGGCACGCCATGCAGGCGGCCCAGCATGACGATCTCGCCATTCAGATAGTCGGTCTCGATATTGCCGGTGCCGCGTACCAGGCTTTGCCATGACGAACCGCCAGCCCGCTTCTCGCCCGCCACGGGCGCCGATTTCATCAGATCGCCCCGGCGCTCCTTTTCTTCCTCCCGGCTGGCGCAATCGATGCCGGCGGCCTTGATACAGGCTCCCGCCTCGTCCCTTAGCTGTGCCCGGATGGCATCGGTCTCGTCACCGGGGGGCGAAACCGCCACCAGGGCATTGCCCAGGTTCATGATCAGCTTGCCGTATTTGAAGCGCATCACCGTGGGATTGGGCCGGGCTGAAAAATTGACGCCATCCAAGGTGCCGGTGACCTGCGCCACCAGATCGTTGCTGCCCGTGGGATAGATACTGGCATCCAGCACACCGGACTTGCGCGCGGCGTGGGCCAGGACCGTGCCCGGCTCCAGCGCAAGGGCGGGAAGGTAGACCATCATGGCATGAACATTTTGGAACCGGCGCGAGGCCATGCGTTCATTGGCAACGCCGTTCTGGCAGCAGAACAGCGGGATCACGTCCCCTGCCACTTCACGCAGATCCTCCAGCGCGGCCTGGGTATGCTGTGTCTTCATGGTCAGAATGACCACATCATCGGGCCGAAACTCGATCTCCCGTGGGTGGGCAACCGCCGGGATCGGCAAATGCACCGACTGATGCGGTGTTTTGTAAAGCAAGCCCCGATCCTGGATTGCGGCCAGATGATCGCCCCGGGCAATCAGCATCACATCCACATCGCCTTGAAAAAGCTGCGCCCCAATGACGCCGCCGACGCCGCCGGCGCCATAAATAATAAATCGCATGGTCTCTCCCCAACTAATGGGCAATGGTACACTAAATACAGACGGACAGGAGAGGATTGCAGATGCCGGAAGCACCCTACGAAATCTACGCCATCAAATATGGCGACCGCATGGGCGATCGCGGCAGCATGTTCGTGCACGGCGACCCCCACGATGCCCCCATCGCCATGGACTACTTCATCTGGGTCATCTGCAATCCCCAACGCACCATCGTCATCGATGTCGGCTACGACAAGGAGGAAGGCGAAGGCCGGGGCCGCAGCTTCCTGCGCTCGCCGGTGGAGGGCCTGGCGTTGCTGGACATCGACGCCAACGTCATCGAAGACGTGATCATCACCCACATGCATTACGATCATGCGGGTAATTTGGAGCTGTTCCCCAAGGCGCGCTTTCATGTTCAGGACGAGGAGATGTCGTTTGTCACCGGGCGGGCCATGACCCATCCGGCCCTGCGCCATTCCTTCAAGCTGGATGATGTGCTGGAAATGGTGCGCCTGACCTATGGCGACCGGGTTGTTTTCCACGCCGGCGAAGATCAGGTGGCCCCGGGTGTCACGGTGCATCATCTGCCCGGCCACACCCGCGGCATGCAGGCGGTCCGTGTGAATAGCGCGCGCGGTCCCGTGGTCCTGGCCTCTGACACGGCGCACTATTACGAGAGTTTCGAGCAGGAAACGCCGTTCCAAACCCACGAAAACCTTTATGAAATGCTGGAGAGCCACCGCAAGCTGCGCGCCCTGGCCCCCGACAACGCCCATATCGTTCCAGGCCACGACCCGGCGGTATTGCAACGCTATCCCGCACCCCGCCCGGATTTGCAAGGTATCGTCGCCAGACTGGACGTGCCGCCCGTTCGTTAGGGCAGAAACGCCGCCAGGCCCCGGCGGATATCGAACTTGGGGTCGTAGCCCAAGACCTCGCGGGCCCGGCTGATATCCAGGGCGCCCTTTCGCACACAGGCGACGTTGAAGTCCGCATCGCCATGACGAAACGGTTCGTTGCCGACGCTCAGTTGCGCGCCGGGCACCAGTTCCGCCGTGATTTCGGCAATCTCCCGCAAACTGACGCCCCGGCCCGTGCCCACGTTGTAGGCGTCATGGGGATGCTCGTCCTTGTCGATGGCCCGCAGGGCCAGGTCGGTCATATCGTCGATATAGGTATGATCGCAGATGAAATCGGCGCCGAACGGCTGGTGAAACGGCCGGCCCGCAATGGCGGCGTTGATAAAGGAGTTCGGCACCCGGTCGCGGGGCAGATCCGGGCCATAGACCCAGATGGCACGTAGATGGATCACCTCCAGGCCGTACTGTTCCCGATAGCCCCGGCCCAAATGCTCCACCGACAGCTTCGAGACGCCATAGGGATGCAGCGGGTTTTGCGGGTGCTCCTCGTCGATCGTATCCGCCTGGAACGGACCATAGGTTTCTTCCGAACTCATATGCACCATGCGACGGGTGCCGAACAGGCGCATGGCTTCCAACAGATTGATGCTGCCGCCGATATTGACCTCGAATGTGCGCATGGGCGCACGGACGGAGGCGACGACGCCAACGATGGCGGCGGCGTGAAAGACGCAGTTGGGGGCGTCCTCCTGAAACAGCGCCACGACCGTGGGGCATTCGGTAATCTCGCCCAGCACAGTGCGCACATTGTCGTATTCCTGGGCAATTTCACGCAGCGCCGGCGACAGGCCCATATCAAACGCTGTTACCCGATCACCCCGTGCCGCCAGCGCCGCGACCACCGCCGCGCCCACGAAACCTGAGGCTCCCGTCACCAAGATATGCGCCATCTTTGAACCAACTCTTTTTATTGCCGCCCCGGAATGCCATGATTTGCCGGAATAACAACACGGTCAAGCCTGGGAGGGCGCAATGGCAGATAAGAAAACCGTTTATGAATTGATCCCGCAGTTGGGCAAACTGCGCGACGAGGTGCTGTTCGGCGATGTCTGGGAACAGCCCGAGCTGTCGAAGCGTGACCGCAGCCTAGCCACCTGCGCTGTGCTGATCGCGCTGTACCGAACGCAGGAGCTGCGCGGCCACATGGCCCGGGCAATCGACAACGGCGTCACCAAGGAGGAAATGTTCGGCCTGATCACGCATATGGCCTTCTATTCCGGCTGGCCCTGTGCGGTAAACGCGGGCCGGGTCGCCTTGGAAATCTTCGAGGGTCAAGAGTAAGGGTACGGGCAGATGACAAAGATCGGATTTATCGGCCTCGGCACCATGGGCGCCTCCTTCGCCTCCAACCTGATCAAGGCCGGGTTTGACGTTACCGTAAATGACCTGCACCGTCAGGCCGCCGAGCCGCATCTGAGGGCGGGCGCCAAATGGGCCGACACGCCGCGGGAGTTGGCGGCGGCGGCGGATGTGGTCATGACCTCCTTGCCCGGCCCGCCGGAGATCGAGGCGGTAGCCTTGGATGCAAGCGACGGTCTGATCGCCGGCATGCGCCCCGGTTCGGTATTTTTCGATCTCTCCACCAATTCCCCCACCTCCGTCCGTCATATTGGCGCGGCTTTTGCCGCGAAGGATCTGCATTGTTTCGATGCCCCGGTCAGCGGCGGGCCCGCGGGTGCGGCATCGGGCAAGCTGGCGATCTGGGTCGGCGGCGACAGGGAGGTGTTCGAGGCCAACCGCGCCTACCTGGATGCCCTGGGCGATCAGGTCCGCTATATCGGTGCCATTGGCGCCGGCGCGGTGGCCAAGCTGGTGCATAACGCCGCCGGCTATGCCATTCAGACCGCCTTGGCGGAGGTCTTTTCGGTCGGCGTCAAGGCGGGCGTGGAACCGCTGGCACTGTTCGAGGCGGTGCGCCAAGGGGCGCGCGGGCGGCAGCGGACGTTTGATAGTCTGAGCGATCATTATCTGATCAACCAATATGACCCGCCGGCATTTGCCCTGCGCCTGGCGCACAAGGACGTCTCCCTGGCGGCTCAGATGGGCCGGGATGTCGGTGTGCCCATGCGCCTGATCGATCAAACCGTGGCGGAGATGACCGAGGCTCTGGCCCGTGGCTGGGGCGGCAAGGACTCCCGCGTTTCCATGTTGCTGCAACAGGAGCGCGCAGGCCTTGACTTCGCCGTTGACCCGAAGGATGTGCAAGCGGTCATAGACGCGGATTGACATGAAAGCACCGGACTTCGCCTATGAACTGCCTGGAGATTTGGCGGGCGCCCTGGACCTGCTGGCCGAACACGGCGATGACGCGGCTATTGTGGCCGGCGGGCAGAGCCTTATGCCGCTGCTCAATTTTCGCCTTGCCTCACCGGAACTGCTGATCGACATCAGCCGTCTGGACGAGCTGAAGCAAATTTCAGAACACGGCGGTCATGTAGAGATCGGCGG
>JASLLM010000228.1 GCA_030747035.1 Alphaproteobacteria bacterium
CGTCTCCCAAGGGTTCGGCGTCGCGGCGATCTCGAAATCTTCCGGCATCAGCTCATAGGCCGGCCAGGGCGCGATCTGGGCGTTCAGGTCGTCGATGATGGCCTGGCGGGCCTCGGGCGTGCTTTCAAAGAAATCGAAATCCTCCTGGAAACGCAGCCTTTCGTCTTCGTCATAGACATGGTTCTGGGCGGGGCCATAAGGATAGCGCTTGAGATGTTCATAGTAGTTGGACGTGACGTCGAACTTCTGCGCCTTGGCCACCGAGTCCATCTGCGCCTTGCGCTGCTCGTGAGAGGCGGTGGCGTCCCAGGCCAGGGCGTTTTTCGCCTCGCCCTTCATGCGCCGGCGTTCAAGAGGATCAGCCACGTTGTAGTCGTTGACGATGCGCCGGTTGGTGCCGTATTCGACGGCCGCGCCGACAATCGGGCCAGGTTTCGTCAACGGAGGGTTTTGAAAATCCAGAAAGTCGAACAGCTCTGGCGCCCGGGTTTTATTGCGCCGGCGCCTGACCGGATCGTTGTAGTCCTCGGGGCGGTCGCCTGGACGGATGGCATCGAATTTGTTGTTGGCCTGGCTGAGGTAGTCGGGAGTGAAGGGGCTATCCTCCCAGTCGTCACCCCAGTCGTTCGTCTTGTTTGATTTTCTGTCGCCAAATATGTCGATCATCGGTAGGTCTTCGCTCTTATCTGTTATGTTTCAATTCGGATGGCCGTGCCATCGGCCGCCGGCGTGCCCGGCCCGGCGGCGGCCTGGCCCGGCCGGGCGATCGGGGTCAGGGGCAGAACCAGCCAAAGACCGGCGGCGGTTCGCGCCGTCACCGCCTGCAGCACGGCCACGGGATTATGCTGCCGGCGGCGCCCCGCCTTACAGGGCAGAAATGTTAGGGTCAGCAACTCACCCGGGTGCATGAAGTTGCGCATTCGGTCGTCGGGGAAGTAGCCGGGCGTCAGAACCTCGGCCAGGCGGTCCCTCGTCGCGTATGACCAGTGGGACGCTTGGCTGTTGCCCGCTATACATATCAAATTCGAAGCGTCAAAAGCCACGGCCGCATCCCTTTATCAAGCGCGGCGGGTATTATACGACATCGTATGTATTTTTGCAAGAAAATTAATGCGATACCGTATATTTCGGCTCAGCCAGGACGGAAATCGGCGAATCGCCGGTTAGCGGTAGACCCGGTGGGCACCCACGATCAGGTGCATGGCGGCGACTTCCTCGGGCGCGAAGCTGATTTCCATCGGCGGATTGAATTGTTCCAGGATGATGGCGCGCTCGGTGCGCCGCCGCAGCAGCTTTATGAAGGCCCGGTCGTCGGTGGTTTGCACCACCACGTAATCGTTCGGCTGGACCGGAATGGTCGGGTCCACCTCGACAATTTCGCGGGGTTCATAGCGCGGCCGCATGGAGGAGTTATGCACGATCAGCGCGTAGGCGCCGGCCACGCCAACCAGATTGGCCGGCCGCCCCGCATACCCTGAAACCATGCCATTATCGAGGAAGGTTCCGTCCTCCCCGGCCTCCGCATGGCCCAGGATCGGCAGATCCTGGATCCGCCCCGGCGGGCCGGGCAGCTCCGTCGCGACCAGGTGATCGGACAGCCCCGGCGCCGGCTGCTGCCGTTCCCCCGAATCTTCGTAGGCCGCGACCGACCGGCCGGACAGGGTGGTGATGGCCAGGGCCTGTTCCCGGTCGGGCGCCTGGCGGCCGGCTTCCCATCGCGAGACGGTGGCCTGGGTCGTCCCCAGGGCCGCCGCGAACTGCGCCTGCGTCTGTCGCCGTTCCCGGCGCAGGCGCCGCACGATATCTGCCCAATTAGCCATGGCCCCACTGTACAGCCGGGAATATACGAAAGCAAATACATATACGTATTTTTTTCTTGCAACTTATACGAGTTCGTATATTATTCTCCCATGACAAGACAACCCGACAGTACAGCGTACATCACCCCCCGTTCGGACTCCCAGTCAATGGATGATAGGCCTAAACGGCGCCGCTTTCGGGCCCGGGCCGGCTCTGAGAATGGCCAGTCCGCGCCTCTCCCCATGACACAATCTGGCGTGGCACGGCCGGTGGCGACCGAGTCCGGCATTGGACACCCGCCCCCATGGCAGAGTCCTGACGCGGGGGCGGATGAGGGTTTTCTTGAACCTCGCTCCTTACGCAAACCGGAACAGGAAATCACCGGCTGCCGCTGGATCCATGGCGATGTGGGCGATGCTTTCTGGCGTTATTGCCAGGGGCCGCGGCTGCCGGGCCGGTCGTACTGCGCCAAGCATCACGCCCGCAGCATCAATCCCGATGGTGATGCGCAGTTCCAGGCGGAGCAGGCGGACTGCGAACGCTACCTCTCCGACCTGCCACCCATTGATGACGAGCCCTGGACTCCGGAATGAGCGGGGAGGAGCCAACCGGAAGATCGCCCGGTGGCGGCAGCAAGCGCCGCCGCCCGCGCAAACGCCGGTTGCTGAGTGGCCGGGCGCAGCGCGAAGAAGCCATGGCGCCGTCGAACTGGCGCATGCAGCATGATCCGCTGGGCGAGGGCGGCCGGGCCCTGGCCCGGGTCGAGGTTAGCGGCGAAGACGGCCGCGGCCCCGCCAGTTACCCCATGCGCGCCGCCGATACTGTTGATGCCTTGTTGAACAAGGGCCGCATCGACCATGGCGCGGCGGCGGCAGCGAAGAAGTTCGAGGAAATTTTCCACCGGGCCAGTCTTGAGGGCGTGGCAAGCCGTGATATCCGGCTAATCCCAGGGGAAGGCGCTCTCGGCGGGCCGGAGCCCCATCGCATCTTGCGCGCCCGGGATGATGTCTGGGATGCGATCCGCGCCCTGGGCGGCATTGGCAGCCCCGGCGCCAACATCGCCTGGGATGTTCTTGGCCTGGGCATGACCATCAAGGCGCACGCTGAACGCTGCCAGTTCGGCGGCGGCCGCAGCCTCAATCCGATGACCGCGACCGGTATTCTTGTGCAATCCTGTTTCACCCTGGCGGTGCATTTCGGCACCTAAGCCACCTGGCTACCGCCTACCCCGCAACAACCTTTAGCCGCTGTTTCTCACCGATCGGCTGGTTCGGCGCCAGATCGTTCAGAACCCTGAACCAGCTTTCGTTGTGGCGGCCATAGGGCAGGGTACGGGCCAGGCCGGCGATGCTGTCATCGGACCTGGCGGGCACCACCAGAAGGCGCTGGGCGCGGACCCTGGCCGCCGCGTCCGGGCTGATACGCCTGAATGACTGGCCCGACCGCCGGAAGGGCCTGGCCCAGCGCTCGGCCTGATTTCGCGGAGATATGTACATGAAGCGGTAGAAGCTTTCCCGGTCGCGGCGGATCGCCAGGGCCCGGATGTGGACCGGGCCGGCCTCTCCCCGACCTTCGGTCCAGCCGGTTGCCGCCTGGTGTCCATCAATGACCAGCCTCTCCACATCATGCAGCCGGCTTCGGGCGGCCCAGACGTGGCGCAGATATTCCAACGCGCTCCGGGCGCCCTTCGACGGACCCATATCGAAGACCATGGCCGCACCGGAAGTGTGGCGCGCCTGCACCCGGGTTGGACTGTTGCGCAGATGAAAGCCGTCCGGCGCGCGAAACTCAAACCGTAGGATGGGATGGGTGAATGTTTGCCCGCGTACCACGCCCTGTTTGGGATCGTCGCCGAACATCATGCCGTCTATCCGGTCAAGATATTCATTCGCGGCCCAGCGCCCCTTGCCCGCGCCCTGGGCGGCGGCGGACTGGGCATGGGCCTGCGCCTGTTTCACTCTTTCCACGGTGCGCGGATGGGTCGACATGATGTTGAATTCGTCCACCTTGCCGGCGGGCAGGCCCAGCACCCGCGCCTCGACCATGGAATGTTCCCGCAAGCTGCTCAGGAACGTGGCCATGGCATCGGCGTTGTAGCCGGCACGGCTCATATAGCGGACACCCAGGGTGTCGGCCTCGAACTCGTGCTCCCTGGAATAACCCTTGATAGCGGCCATGGCGACGGTCTGGCCGATGCGCATCAGATCCGAGGGCAGGCCGGCGGCGCGTAGACCGACCGCGCCCAATAACAGGCCCAGTTGTGCGACCTGCTGCGCGCCATGGCGTTCGGCCCCATGGCGGGCGGTCACGTGGGCCAGCTCATGGCTCAAGACCCCGGCCAGTTCCGCCTCGGACGACGCCAGGGCCAGCAGGCCCCGGGTGATATAGATAAAGCCGCCGGGCAGCGCGAAGGCGTTGACGATCTGCGTATTCAGGATGGTGAAACGATAAGGATATTGCTGATACTCCGTCCCCTTTGCTAGCCGAAGGCCGATCTTCTGCACATAGCCGGAAAGCCGTGGATCCTCGTAGGCGCCGCCAAAGGACTTCAGGATTTTTGGATGGTTGGCCCGGCCCTCGGCGATATCGTCCTCGATGGATCGGAAACCGGTAAAGCTGTCCCGGCCCGAGGCCGCGTTCGTCGCAACGCAGCCGGCTGCACCTGTCAGGACGCCGGCCCCTGCCAGGCCCGTCAGCAGTTGGCGGCGACTGAGAAGATTGGCCGGATGATCAAGGCACATGTTCGTCCCTTACCGTGATGCGTTATAGATCGACAAGTTCCGCCGGCTCGGCGTGGGGGCCGTCCTCACCCTCCCGCCATAGCCAATAGGTTAGTTGCTCCTTGGCGTTAACCGCAACCACCCGGTGCGAGCCATTGCGATCAATGGCATGCAGGGTGATACGCTGCAGCAGGCCGCCCTTCAGTTGGCGCAGATCGTCGATGGCTTCGTCCATGGCGGCTTCGAGCGACAGCCCCATCTTCATATACAACACAATCGCCCGCGAGGTTCCCGCCCTGATCGCCATTTCACCCGTGCCGGTGCAGGCCGCCGCACCGAAACGGCTATCGGCGTAGCAGCCGGCACCAACGATGGGACTATCGCCCAGACGGCCTGGATATTTCCAGGCCCAGCCGGAGGTGGAGACCCCGGCCATGATCTCCTGGGCGCTGTCCAAGGCTAGAAAAACCGTCGTGTCCATGCCCTTTTCCGGGTCGATTGCCTCCTGGCATAGCGCCGTCAGGGGGACATCGGGCCAACTTTTCCGATCCTCGGCGGGGACCTTGTCTTCGAACCATTCACGCCAGACCCGCTCGGAATCCGGGATCAGATTGTCGGCCATTTCGGCGCCGATTTCCCGTGCAAATCGCGCCGCCCCTTCCCCGACCAGCATCTCGTGGGGCAGTCGTTCCAGGACCGCGCGGGCGATGGAAATGGGATGCAGGAAGCCCTTCAGGGCACCGACAGCGCCGCTGCGGAAGCTGTTGCCGTCGATCATGGCGGCGTCCAGTTCAACCTCACCCAGCAAGTTCGGCCAGCCGCCCCGGCCCACGGAGCGGATGGAGGTATCCGCCTCAACCAGCCGGATGCCGGCCTCAATCGCATCCAGTCCGCCGCCCCCTCGCGCCAGCATCTCGGCTGTTTGGCCCACCCCCGGGGTGCCCTCTGAATTCGTCACCAAGATCCGCGCCATGTTTATCCTCACTCCAACGTTACTGGTTTATCCGATCGCCCAGGCTTGACCCGGACGGTCGCGCGGTTCACATATAGGCGGCTGCCGGGCAGGGTACAATCTTGGATTCGCGGCGGAATTTCTCAACACTGGGACAAAGGCATTGAGAGCCGATATGGGGCAGATGGGATCGCTACGGCGAAATTTTTGGTTTCTGGTGGTGATCGGCGGCCTGATCTCGTTGCTGGGCTTTGGCGTCCGGGCAAATTTCGGACTGTTTCTCGCACCCATGTCAGCCGATCTTGGCTGGGGCCGCGAGGTCTTTGCCCTGGCCGTGGCCATACAAAATCTGATGTGGGGTCTTGGACAACCGATCGCCGGCATGATCGCCGACCGCTTCGGCACGGCGCGGGTG
>JASLLM010000229.1 GCA_030747035.1 Alphaproteobacteria bacterium
CCCAGCCCCCGGGCCAGAATGCCCCGTACAATCTCGCGCGTGCCGCCGCGCACGGCATATGCTGTCGCCGACAGGGTGGTGTAGGCCATGGTCTGCTCAAAATCATCGCCACGGTGCGGACTCGGCTCCCGGTCAATCAGCTGATGGGCGATGAAGGGCACGGACTGTTCGAACAGGGTCCCCACCTCCTTGACCACGGCGCCGTCCAGGGCCGGGTCCTCGCCCGCCTGCAATTTCGCCGCCACGGAGATTGACATATTGCGCAAGGTCGCCAGATGCGCCACCAGCCGGCCCACGGCCCTGGTGCCCTCGGGCGTGGTGTCCTTGGCAACTTCCTTCACCAGTTCCCGCAGCATCTGGTACGAGGACAGGTAGCGTTCCGGGCCGGAGCGTTCAAAAGCCAGTTCAGCCATCACTTGGGACCAGCCCTCGTCCTCCGTGCCGATCAGATTGGCCTCGGGGACAAAGGCATCATCAAAGACACATTCGTTGAAATGCTCTTCGCCCGCCAAATTCTTGATGGGGCGGATGGTGATGCCGTCGGTGTTTTTCAGATCGATCAACAGTTGCGACATGCCGTCATGCTTACGCTCGGCGTCGGGATTGGTGCGGACCAGGGCGATCATGTAGTCGTGAAGATGCGCGCCGGAGGTCCAGATCTTGGTGCCGTTGAGCAGCCAGCCGCCCTCCGTGCGGCTCGCCCGCGTCCGGATCGAGGCCAGATCGGAGCCCGAATCCGGCTCGCTCATGCCGATACAGAAAAAGATCTCACCCTTGACGATGCGCGGGATGATGCGCTGCTTCATCTCCTCCGTGCCGAATTTCAGGATCAACGGCCCGCTTTGCCGGTCCGTCATCCAGTGGCCGCCCACCGGGGCGCCGGCGGCCAGAACCTCTTCCAACATCACATAACGTTCAAAGGCCGAGCGGCCGTGGCCGCCATATTCCTTGGGAAAGGTCATGCCCAGAAAGCCGGCCTGGCCGAACTTCCGGCTGAAATCCATATCGATGCCAAGCCAGGAACGGGACCGCATGGCGGCGGGGTAATCAGCCAGATTATCGTTCAGAAAGGCCCGGACATCGGCCCGCACCGCCTCTGCCTCGGGCGGCAGATCGGCGGGTTCAAATCGGAAGGAATGCATGTTTGCTCACAATTCGGTTTACTATGACGGCCAAGGTAGCAGCCGCAGCGATGGCATTAAAGGGCAGCCGCGACAATTTGAAAGAGGATCAATGACCGATTTTGAGCATGTTCAGCTAGATATCGAGAACAGGGTCGGCTGGCTGGCATATAACCGCCCGCCGATAAATGCCTTCAACTGGAAAATGGTGCGGGAGGTTCATCAGGGCGTGCAGCGTTATCTGGCAGACGATGGTGTACGCGTCATTGTTCTGGCCAGCGCCCTGGAGCGGTTTTTCAGTGCCGGAGCCGAGATCGCCGAATTCGACGATCTCGGCGGGGCGGGCATGCGCGATTGGGTGGAGATGGTGCATGAATTGGCCCAAACCCTGCGCCACTCGGAAAAGCCGCTGCTAGCGGCCATCAATGGCACGGCGGTAGGCGGCGGCCTGGAAATGACCCTGCATTGCGACCTGCGTTTCGTTTCCACCGATGCCCGCCTTGGGCAGCCGGAAATCAACATCAACTTCATACCGCCCATCGGCGCTACCCAGGCACTCAGCCGCCTCATCGGCCGCTCACAGGCGATCCGTCTGCTTTACGACGGCGATTTGATCACAGCCCAGAATGCCCAGGAAATCGGCCTGGTCGACACCCTGGTGGCGCCGGAGGATCTGCGCGGGGAGGTTCAGGCCTATGGCGAAAGCCTGGCCGCCAAGCCTCGGGAGGCATTGGCGGCGATCCGGCAAAGCATTACCCTGGGCGGCGGCCTGAGTTTCGATGACGGCCTGGCCATGGAGGCGGAGCATGTGGTCCGCCTTGCCGACACCGAGAATTTTCGCGAAGGGGTGCGCGCCTTCATGGGAAAGCGCGCGCCGCAATGGCAAGACTAGAAGGACGGAACTGAACATGAGCGAGCAACAAAAAACTATCGCCCAATGCCTAGCCGACGGTGAATTCGTCCTGGCACCGGGGATCTTCGACCTGATCTCGGCCCGCATGGCGGACAGCATGGGCTTCAAGGCCATATACATGACCGGCTATGGCATCGCCGCCAGCCATCTGGGTCAGCCCGACGCTGGCTATGCCACCTATACCGACATGGTGGGCCGGGCCTCGCAAGTTGTCTCGCGCACCACGACGCCATTGATCGCCGATGCGGACACCGGCTTCGGCGGGCCCCTGAATGTGCAACACACCATTCGGGGCTATGAAAAAGCCGGGGTTCAGGCCATTCAGATCGAGGATCAGGAATTCCCCAAGAAATGTGGCCACACCCTGGGCCGCCGCGTCATCCCCATCGAGGATATGGTGACCAAGATCAAGGTGGCGGCGGAGGCGCGGGAAAGCGATGACTTTTTGATCATCGCCCGCACCGACAGCCGCACCACGTTGGGCCTGGACGAGGCCCTGCGCCGGGGCGAGGCGTTCGCCAAGGCCGGGGCGGATGTGATCTTCATCGAAAGCCCGGAGACCGTGGACGAAATGAAAACCGTTTGCGCCAATTTCGACAAGCCCTGCTTTGCCAATATGGTTGAGGGCGGGCGCACGCCATTGCTTTCGGCGGAAGAGCTGGAGGATCTGGGCTTCGCCATCGCGATTTTCCCCGGCACCGGCTTCCTGGCCACGGCCCAGGCCCTGCACGACGCCTATGGCGCCCTGAAGGCCGACGGCATCTCCAATGCGGTGCAAAACCGCCTCTATCCCTTTGAGGATATGAACAAGCTGATGGGTTTTGAAGCGGTCTGGGAGTTCGACGAGAAGTACGGTGATTGACCCAAAGGGTCTTCAAGGGAGATTGACGCCAACCGGTGAAACAATGCTAGCCTTGGGGCAATGGTTCATGGGCGGCTGCCCAAAGAAAGTGTATTGGAGGAAACGATCATGATGACAGGTGACGAATATCGGGCGTCCTTGGACGACGGCCGGGCCACCTTTTTCGAGGGCGAGCGGATCGACGATATTCCCGGCCATCCGGTCATGGGCGTCGCGGCGGACGTGGTGGCGGGATGTTATGACCGCTTCTATTCACCCGGGGCGGAGGCCCGCAGCCCGCTGATGGGCATTCCAAAATCGGCCCAGGAATTGAAGGACCGTATTCCGCTGTTGCACCGCGCCGATATGCTGGCGCACACCACCTATAGTTCCATCATGACCCTGATCACGGCGGCCGGGCGGATGCCGGACCAGCCGGTCTATAACGAACGCATCATGGCCTATGTGGAGGAAATGCAGCGCAAGGATATCCGCATTCTGCAGTGCATCACCGACGCCAAGGGCGACCGCAGCCTGCCGCCGGGCAAGCAGCCCGACCCCGACGCCTATACTCATGTAGTCGAACGGCGCGAGGATGGCGTGGTTATCCGTGGCGCCAAGCTACACATCACTGGCGCCTCCCTGGGCCATGAACTGCTGACCATCCCCACCAAGGCCATGAAGCCGGGCGAAGATGACTACGCCATCGCCTGCTGCGTACCGGTCAATGCGCCGGGGGTGAAGATCGTCAATGCCTCCTATGCGCCCCGGCACGACGATGTACGCCATTTCCCCATTTCCTCGACCAAGCACTGCCCGGAAGGCTTTGTCATTTTCGACGATGTCTTCGTGCCCAACGAGCGCATCTTCCTGGACGGCGAGATCAAGTACGCCGCCAACTTCGCGCACTCGCTCGGCCTGTGGGAGCGTCTGGGCAGCCTTTCGCAACTGGCCGATGACGCCGACATTCTGGTCGGCTTCGCGCAATTGATTTCCGAGGCCAATGGCCTTGAACGCGTCGCCCATGTGCGGGAGAAGATCTCGGACCTGATCATCTATGCCACCCTGATCCGGGCCTCGTTGGAAGCGGCCATTCACAATTGCGACTTCAGCCCCGACGGCGCCGCCTTCCCGAACGAGCTATATATCAACGCCGGCAAGTACCATGGCGCCGCCAATTACAGCTCCATGGTGCGGCATCTGCACGATGTCTCGGGCGGCGGTATCGTCACCACGCCGACCATGGCGGATCTGGAAAACAACGAAGTTGGCGCCTTGGTGCGCAAGTATATGGCGGGCGGCGCGGGCGTGGCCGGCGAATACCGCATGAAGCTGTTCCATGCCATTCGCGACATCACCGCCGATTCCTATGGCGGCTGGCGGTTCGTTACCTACCTGCAGGCCGGCGGCGGCCTGTATGCCCAGCGCATCGTGACCCGGCGCCATTACGACCTGGAAGGAGCCAAGGCCATGGCCCTGGAGCAGGCCCACATCAAGGCGGAAACAGCGGCCGGATAGGAGACGCCAGCATGGTTGAAATCGCCATCACGGGAACCGGCATCGTATCCGCCTTTGGCGCCGATGTGTCCGGTTTCCACCGCTGCATGCTGGGCCCGGAAACGGCGATCAAGGCCTCGCCCTGGGCCGGCGAGGTCGCCGGCAGGGGTGCCTGGCAAGCCATTGCCGAGGATTTCAACCCGTCCGACTGGATGGACCAGCGGGTCGAGGAGGGCACCGATCTGTTTGCGCAATTTGGTTTGGCCGCCGCCGAACAGGCGGTGCGCCAGGCGGATCTGGGCGAGCTCGATCCCCTGCGCACGGCGGTGGTCAACGGCACCTCCATCGGCGGTGTCCGGGCGGTAATGAAGGCGCAATATGCCCTCGATACCGGGGGGGCGGAGGCGGTGCCGCGCAAGGCGCAGATCCAGATCTGGCCCAACATGGCAGGGGCACAGATCGCCATGCGCTACGACCTGCATGGTCCTTCATTGACAGTGACCACGGCCTGCGCCTCCTCCCTGGACGCCATCGGCACGGCGGCGCGGCTGATCGAACGGGGCGAGGCGGATGTGGCCATCACGGGCGGCACCGAGGGCGGGATCAGCCTGGCGGGCGGCGGCCGGGACGGCGATTTCGTGCCCGTGCTGTTCTATACCGGCAATGTCTATGGCATGGAGGCGCCCTCGTCCGATCCGAACCAGGCCATGCTGCCCTTCGATGTAAAACGCAGCGGCATCGTGGTCGGCGAAGGTGCCGCGATGCTGGTGCTGGAGCGGGCCGATCACGCTCGCGCCCGTGGCGCCAACATCCTGGGCTATCTGCGCGGCTATGGCTCGTTGGCGGACGGCTTCCATCCCTCGTCACCGGAACCCACCGGCATCTGGGAGGCCCGGGCCATGGAACTGGCACTGGCCGATGCGGACATGGCGGCGGACCAGGTCGAGGCCCTGGTGGCGCACGCCACCGGCACGCCCAAGGGCGATACGGCGGAAATCAATGCCATCAACAAAATTCATCCCGGCCGCGGCCTGCCGGTTTCCTCCATCAAGGGTCATATCGGCCATCCCGGCTCGGCCTCCGGCGCCATGGCGGTGATCACCGGCCTGATGGGCATGCAGGCGGGCCGTTTCGGCCATATCGCCAATACGGACGAGCCCGATCCGGAGGCCGATTTCGAGATCGTCCATGGCCAGCCCAAGGATCTGGAATACAGCAGTCTGCAAGTGAATGCCTTCGGCTTTGGCGGGCAAAACGCCTCGGTCGTGCTGACCAGGAACTAGGGGCGGGAGGATGCGCCTTTCCATCGCGGAAAATGTCGCCGTCCGCGCCCTGGCCCATCCCGAGCGCACCGCCATCGAGGTGCTGGATGGCGGCGCCACGTTGACCTATGGCCAGGTCTGGTGCCGCATCGTGGCCCTGGCCGAGGCCCTGACGGAGGCGGAAGCAGGCCGTCATGGCCGCATGGT
>JASLLM010000022.1 GCA_030747035.1 Alphaproteobacteria bacterium
GGCGGTATGTCCGGCTGCGACATAGCCCATGGCGAGGGGGCCGCCCAGGCTGGGTCCGAAGCCGCCCGATGTAACAGCGCCGATTTCAGTACCGTCGGCGTCGATGATCACCGTGCCCTCGCGGGCCGGCGCCCGGCCCTCGGGCAGGATGCCGACGCGTTTGCGGGCCGGGCCGTCGCGCAACTGGGCCTGGATCATTTCGGCGCCAGGGAAACCGCCTTCCTGACGGCGGCGCTTTTGAATGGACCAGTTCAGGCCGGCCTCTATGGGCGTTGTTGTCGGATCGATATCGTGACCATGCAGGCACAGGCCGGCTTCCAGACGCAGGCTGTCGCGGGCGCCCAGGCCAATCGCCTCAACTTCTTCCTGGGCCAACAACAGCCTGGCCAGGTCCTCAGCCCGTTCGCCGGG
Organism: Alphaproteobacteria bacterium; assembly: GCA_030747035.1. Lineage (GTDB taxonomy): Bacteria > Pseudomonadota > Alphaproteobacteria. The sequence goes on from JASLLM010000022.1 coordinate 412, forward strand.
CAGGGAAATCTCGAAACCGTCCTCGCCGGTATAGCCCGAGCGGGTGACATAGCAATCGATACCGCCAACGCTGAGTGCCTTCGCGGTCATGAAGACCATCGACGCCGTATCGGGAGCCAGGCGCGCCATCACCGCCGCCGTGCGCGGGCCCTGCAACGCCAGCAAGGCATCCTCGGTCCGGTGCTCCACCGCGATGCCGTCCGGCAGGGCCGCCCGCAAATGGGCTAGATCGCCATCCTTGTTGGCGCCGTTCACCACCAGGTACAAATAATCGCCGGCGTTGGTCACCATCAGATCATCGATGATACCGCCCGCGTCGTTGGTCAGCTGGCTATAGCGCATGGCACCCGGCGGCAACGAGGCGATGTCCGCCGGCAGCAGGCTTTCCAGGGCCTCGGCCCGGCCGGCCCCGGACAAGCGTACCTGCCCCATGTGCGAGACATCGAACAAGCCGGCGGCGGCGCGGGTATGCTTGTGCTCGCCCAGCACGCCCAGGGGAAAATTCACCGCCATTTCATAGCCGGCGAAGGGCACCATCTTGCCCCCCAACGCCACCTGCAAGTCATGCAAGGCTGTCGTCTTCAGCGTTTCATCAGCGACTGGCGGATTATTCATCCGGTCCTCCAACAGTCTTCGGCGCGGCATCCATGATTGTGCCAATCGTGGATTCCACCGCCCCCAATCTGTCGTCGGACCTGAGAGAGTTCGTTCCGCCAGCAAATTTCGGCGGAACTTAGCCCCTTCGGTGAAGCGCGATTAGTGTATTCGGATAAATTCGCCCGAAGACATTCGTGGCCGCGCCTGCTTTCCAGAGTGACATCCCCTCGCGGTCCATGGGCCTGAGAGTTTGCGGGGTGCTTGCTCCTTCGGCGCCAGCTCAAACGTTGGCCGGGCTCTCCCGCGAGGTTCATCTGTCTGGCCGTTCGCGTCGGCACCACATACCAGCCGCAAACGGTATTGGAATGATAGGCCGGGCGGCCGCAGAGTCAACGATGCATTGCCCAGGCGGCAGCAAACCGTTGCCCGGCGCGGCCTCCGGCAGGGAAAAGGGACATTGGCAGCCTGTTCCACGCCGGATCTAGAAGCGCCGGCCCCGATTCTGCTGCAATTGCTGTTCCGAGACCTGCAAACCGACAATGACTTCATAGTCGGAGCCATGTTCGCCCTGCTTCAGAAATATGGTCTGGTCGATTTCTTCCCGCACTCCGGCACGGCGCCGGCCACCGCGAAATTCGACCTCGCTTTGAAAGACTTTCTTGGCGACGATATTCTGCGCACTGTCGATGATGGCGACAAAGAAAGGTACCTGCGCGCCGTCGCCTGAGGAGGCGGGGCCGCGCTGCGCCACGATATCAATCCTGGCCTCCACCCGAACGCGGCTATCGACATATTTGCAGCCCCATTTGACATCGTGAACCCGGGCTTCATACACCACATCGATCAGATCCCGGCCCGGTCCGTCGCGGTATTGGGTCATCTTGGCGGCGTCATTCAGCAGCGCGACCCGTGGGCAGACCTTGGGGCTGCCCGACTGAAACAGGCTGCAGGCCGAAAGCGACAGAATAGCAATACAGATCAAAGCGGCCTTGCCGCCGACATTGCGAAATCTTTTCATATTTATCATGCTCGTTCGCGGATCACGCTAATACATCATGCGCCAACTTGTACCAGAGCGCATTCGGAGTATATAGGGCCATTGCACTACGATGCGGACAGATTGGGCGACATGAGCAAACAAGCGATGACAATCTTGCTGGCGGCCCCGCGCGGATTCTGCGCCGGCGTCGATCGGGCCATTCAGATTGTTGAATTGGCCCTGCAGCGCTATGGCAAACCGGTCTATGTCCGCCACGAGATCGTCCATAACCGCTATGTGGTAGAGGGCCTGGAGCAGCGGGGCGCGGTTTTCGTCGATGAGCTGGACCAGGTGCCGGATGGCGGCATGGTCATATTCTCTGCCCATGGGGTGGCGAAATCGGTACCCGAGGAAGCCAGGAAGAGGGGCCTGTCGTTTCTCGACGCTACCTGCCCCCTGGTCACGAAGGTGCATCGGGAAGCCGAGAATCACCACGCCAAGGGCCGCCATGTGATCATGCTGGGCCACGCCGGCCATCCAGAGGCTGTTGGCACCATGGGGCAGTTGCCGCCCGGCGAAATCACGCTGCTGCAGTCGGCGGAGGAAGCCGCGGCCTTCACCCCACCCAATGACGCGCCAATCGCCTACATCACCCAGACCACGCTGTCCGTGGACGACACCGCCTCGGCCGTTGAAGTGTTGAGCAGCCGCTTCCCCGATCTGGCCGGCCCGCGCAAGGGTGATATTTGCTATGCCACCACCAACCGGCAGGCGGCGGTCAAGGCCATCGCGGGGCGCTGTGACGGCCTGTTCGTCATCGGCGCGCCGAACTCATCCAACTCCAAGCGCCTGGTGGAGGTGGCGGATGGCGCCGGCTGTGGCTACAGCCGATTGATCCAGCGCGCCGGCGATATCGCCTGGGAGGATCTGGCGGGGCGGAATTGCATCGGCATATCGGCCGGCGCTTCGGCACCGGAAGTGCTGGTGGAGGAGGTTCTGGACGCCTTCCGCGAACGCTTCACCGTAACCATTGAACAAATCGCCGTGGCGAACGAAGATATGGAGTTCAAATTGCCGGTCGAACTACGCGCGCCGGAAAAAGTCTGACGGGGCGGCGGTCATGGCGGTCTATACCGAAATAGATGACGAGGAACTGCGCGCCTTCGTGGCTGAGTACGACATCGGCACGGTCACCGGCCTGAAAGGCATCGCGGAAGGGGTGGAGAATACCAACTATCTGCTGCAGACCGATCGCAGCAGCTATATTCTGACGATCTATGAAAAGCGGGTGGATCCGGGCGATCTGCCGTTCTTTCTGGGCCTGTTGGATCATCTCGCCAGCCGCGGCGTACCCTGCCCGCCGACCATTCACGGCCGCGACGGGCGCGCCCTTAGGGAATTGGCGGGCAAACCGGCCGCCGTTGTCACCTTTCTGCAGGGGATCTGGCCGAAACGGCCCAGGGTGGAACATTGTGGCGAAGTCGGCGCCGCCCTGGCGCGCATGCATATCGCCGGCCTGGATTTTCCTCATACCCGGCATAATTCCCTGTCCCTGGACGGTTGGGCGCAATTGGTCGAGTCCACGGCGTCTAGGGCCGATGAAGTGGCCGCCGGCCTGGGCGCTGAAATCGCCCGGGAATACGAAGATCTGTCCGGCCATTGGCCCATCGACCTGCCCAACGGGGTCATCCATGCGGACCTGTTTCCCGACAACGTATTTTTCATGGGCGACAAACTGACCGGCTTGATCGATTTCTATTTCGCCTGCACCGACGCCCTGGCTTATGACCTGGCGATCTGCCTCAATGCCTGGTGTTTCGAGCGCGGGGCGGAATTCAATATCACCAAGGCCCGGCGTCTGTTGTCCGCCTACCGGGATGTACGCCCGGTCAGCGAGGCGGAACTGGAAGCCCTGCCCCTGTTGGCCCGCGGCTCGGCCCTGCGTTTTCTTCTGACCCGCCTGTATGATTGGCTGTATCAGGTGGACGGCGCCATGGTGAAGCCAAAGGATCCATTGGAATATCTGCACAAGATGCGTTTTCACCGCCGTATCGGCGGCCCCGGCGCCTATGGTCTGGACTAGCGCCCATGGATGAAGTCACCATCTATACCGACGGCGCCTGCTCGGGCAATCCGGGTCCGGGCGGCTGGGGCGCCCTGTTGCTATTCGGCGAGCATGAGCGGGAATTGAAGGGCGGCGAGCCGTCCACCACCAACAACCGCATGGAACTGATCGCCGCCATTGCCGCATTGGAGGCCCTGAAGCGGCCTTGTCTGGTCAACCTGCATACGGACAGCACCTATTTGCGTGACGGCATCACCAAATGGATCGAAAAATGGAAGCGCAATGGCTGGAAGACCGCGGCCAAGAAACCAGTGAAGAACGTCGATCTGTGGCTGCGCCTGGGAGAGGCCATCGCCCGGCACGAGATCAACTGGCATTGGGTCAAGGGCCACGCCGGCGATCCAGGCAACGAGGCGGCGGACGCCCTGGCGCGCCAGGGCCTGGACGCTTATGGGCGGCCATGATCGGCCATGGTTATTGACACCCTGAAATTCGATGCCGAGGAAATCGCCGCCGCCATCGCTGAATGGGCCGGTATCGAGAGCCCAAGTACGGACCCGGCCGCTGTCAACCGGATGATGGATAGGGCGGAAAAGACCATGACGGCCATGGGCGCTGGGATCGAACGGACGCCGGGCCGGGACGGCTTTGGCGACGTCCTAAAAGCCTGCTTTGACTTTGATCACCCAGCCGGGACACCGGGCATCTTGATCCTGGGTCATCTCGATACGGTTCATCTGGCCGGTACCCTGGCGGACGAACTGCCGGTGCGCCGCGATGGCGATCTGCTGTTCGGGCCCGGCGTCTTGGACATGAAGGGGGGGATGTATCTGGCCTGCCACGCGGTGGAAAAACTTTTGGCTGCGGGCGGGCGTCTGAACCTGCCCCTGACTTTCATGTTCATTCCGGACGAGGAAATCGGCAGTCCCAGCACCCGGGCGTTGATCGAGGAAGCGGCCAGGGCGAGCAAATATGTGCTGGTGCCCGAACCGGGACGGGAGGCACATTTCGTCACGGGCCGCCATGCCTTCCTGCGTTACAAAATCCATGCCCATGGCAAACCCGCCCATGCCGGCCACGCCGTTGGCGTAGGCCGTAGCGCCATCAGCGTCATGGCGCGCCTGATCGCGGAAATAGAGGGCTATTCCGACGTTGCGCGGGAAATCACCTATCGGGTCGGCAATATCCAGGGCGGCACATTCGTCAATGTCATTCCCGCCACCTGCCACGCCGAAGTGCTTTGCGTCGCCCCCAGTGAAGCGGCCTTCGCCGAGATCCAGGACCGCATGGCCGCCATAACCTCGCCGGACCCGGATGTCCGGGTGGAGGTCGAAGCCGGCCCGGTGCGGCCGCTGTTTCAAGCCCATGACGGCACCATGGAGCTGTTAGGAGTGGCCCAGCGGGTCGCCCGCGATGTGGGCCTGGACCTGGACCATGGCCAGTTCGGCGGCGGCAGCGACGGCAACTTCACCGGCGCCCTCGGCGTGCCCACCCTGGACGGCCTGGGCGTGGTCGGCAACGGCGTTCATACCAAGCAGGAACACCTGCTGGTCTCCTCCCTGGTGCCGCGGGCGAAACTGTTCGCCGGTCTGGTGGCCGCGCTGTCCGAGCGCAACGCATAGAGAAAACCGGGTCAAGCCGAAACGGCCCGGAGAGATCGGGCCTTGCCGCGTTGCGGCTGTCTACCGGCTATTCTACAGTTGCGTGATGAGTACCTCCGAGACGGTTGCGGTCTCGAAGTCTGGACCGGCCAACCGGGCGATCATTCTGTTGACGGTGTCACTCTGCACCATGCTGTACGCGTTGACCATGACCATCGTCAACGTGGTCCTGCCGCAGTTGCAGGGGGCCCTGTCGGCGACGCCGGATCAGATATCCTGGGTGGTCACCCTGAACGTGCTGGCCACGGCAATCGTCACGCCGATGACCGGCTGGCTGGTGGCGCGGTTCGGCCAACGCCAGGTGCTGATCTGGTCGGTTGCTGGATTTTCCCTGTCCTCGCTACTGTGTGCAACCGCCACCACACTGCCGCCGCTGCTGCTCTACCGCATCGCCCAGGGCGCCCTGGGCGCGCCGCTGGTGCCACTGGCCCAGGCGATCATCGTCTCCATTTATCCGCCGGCGCAACGGGCCATGGCCCAGGGCATATTCGGCATGTCGGTCGTCATCGGCCCGGCCATCGCCCCGGCCCTGGGCGGCTACCTGGCCGAGGAATATGGCTGGCGCTGGATTTTTCTTTTGATCCTGCCGCTGGGTCTGGTTGCCTTGCTCGGCGTGCTGGCCTTTATCCGCGATGGCGGCAGGCAGGCCAGCACCCGGCTTGACTGGACCGGCTTTATCCTGTTGTCGCTGGCGGTCAGCGCCCTGCAATTCATCATGGACCGGGGCCAGCGGCTCGACTGGTTCGAATCCGAGGTGGTCATATTGCTGGTGCCCGGCATGGGCCTGAGCTTCTATCTGTACGTCGTCCACACGGCGACGGCGGAGCGGCCGTTTATCAGCCCCGCGCTTTTTCTGGACCGTAATTTCTCGGCCGGCCTGTTTTTGGTTTTCGTTTACGGCATGTTGAACCTGACGCCGCTGGTGCTGTGGCCTTCCATGCTGCAGAACCTGATGGGTTTCCCCGACAGCCTGATCGGCACCCTGCTGGGGACCCGGGGCGCCGGCATGGTGTTTGGTTTCATGGCCGCCGCGCGCATGGGCCGGCTCACCCGCGCATTGGCATTGTCCTCGGCCTCGGCCTGATCGGCCTCAGCGGCTGGCAGACGGCGGCCTTCGATTTCAATATCTCGGCCCTCGAGGTCGGCTGGATCGGCATCATCCAAGGCTTCGGCTGCGGCCTGATGTGGGTGCCGCTGTCGGTGGTCACATTCGCCACCCTGCCTGACCGGCTGCTGCCCGACGCCTCGGCGATCTTTCATCTGCTGCGCAACTTCGGCAGCAGCATATTCATCTCGCTCAGTGTGCTGACGATCGTACGCACCGGCAGCATGGCCTACGCCGAGATCTGTGAAAGCATCAACCCGTCCAACACCGCCCTTGCCTTCGACAGCCTGCGCGGCCTGTGGAGTGTCGAGACCACCCGTGGCCTGGGCGCCTTGGCCGGCGAGGTCGGGCGTCAGGCCTCGTTGATCGGCTACACCAACGCCTTCCTGATGTACGCCCTGGCCTGCGTCGCCGCCCTGCCCCTGATGCTGTTCATCAAGATCAAGCAGCGTTGATGGATAGCAAAGCGCACGGCCCGCAACAAAAAACCCCGCCCGAGGGCGAGGCTTCTTGAACCTGTTATGCGGTAGCGGATCAGTTCAGGTGCCGGCCCAGATCCGCAGTCGCCGTGGCGATCAGGTCATCGGCGCGCTCGCCCTTGACCTGCTGGGCGACCACCGCAGTGGCCGCCGTGATGGCGATCTCTATGGCCGCGTCGCGGACCTCTTTTTCCGCCTGCGCCTCGGCCATTGCGATTTTGTCCAGGGCAGCCTGCTGCCGCCGCGCGATGGCCTCGTCCAGCTTCCTGGCCGCGATATCGGCCTCCCGCACCGCTTCTTCCTTGGCGTGGGCGATAATTTCTTCTGCCTCGGAGAGGGCATCACGCTGCTTGCGCTCGTAGTTGGCCAGCAACGCCTGGGCTTCCTCGCGCAACTGCCGCGCTTCTTCCAGATCCTCGGCGATCTTGGCAGAGCGGTCATCCAGGGCCTTGGTCAACATGCCCGGGACCTTGAGGTAGAACAGAATACCGACGAAGAGCACAAAGGCCGCGCCGACCCAAAATGTCGCGTCCATCAGCTAGCTCCCATTGGTGTTTTCTGGCATGGCGGCATCGACCGCCGCCTCGACATCCGCCGCCTCGACAGAGCCATCAAGCAGACGTTCCGCGGCCGCCTGGGCCAACTCGGTGGCGACGCCGCGCAGTTCGGTCAAGGCATCGTTCTTGGCCGCCATGACACGCTCGGCGGCGGCAGCGGCTTCCGCCGCCAGGGCCTCGGCTACTTCCGCATTACGCTTTTCCGCCGCCGCGGCAGCTTCCGCACCGGCCTGGGCGATGGTTGCCTGCGCCTGGGCGCGGGCTTCGGCCAGGGCCGCTTCGTATTCGCTGATCACGGTTTCGGCTTGCGCCTTTAGCTGCGCCGCCTGGTCCAGGTCATCGGCGATCCTGCCGTGCCGGGTTTCCAGAACGTTGGCCACGCGCGGCAGTGCTACCCGGGCCATCAACAGATAAAGCGCGATAAAGGAAATCACCAGCCACACCATCTGTGGCGCGAAATCCTCCATCCAAAATTGAGGCATGCTCTCGCTCCGTTCTAACTTCCCCCCGCCCCGGCTCAAAACCACCAGGGCGGATTTTGCGGCTGGGCACTGCCCAGCGGCAGACTAGAAGACGAACAGGATGATCAGCGCGACGACAAGCGCGAACAGGGCGATGGCCTCAGTCAGGGCAAAGCCCAGAATGACCCGGCCAAACACGGCCTGGGCCGCACCTGGGTTGCGCATGGCGCCGGCAACGTAGTTGCCAAAAATCAGGCCAATACCGATACCCGCACCGCCCATGGCGATTGCGGCAAGACCGGCACCGATCAGCTTCGCTGCTGCTGGATCCATGATTAAAATTCCTTCGTTTTCTAGAGAGTGGATGGGAATGGGTAATATATCGGACGTTGCCCCGGATCAATCTTCCAAATGATCAATGCTCCAAATGAATGGCATCATTGAGGTAAAGGCAGGTCAGAATGGTGAAGACGTAGGCCTGGAGCACGGCAATGGCGACTTCCAGGCCGGTCAGGGCGACGATCAGGGCGAAAGGCAAAACGCCGAAAACGCCCATCTGCACAACAAACGCGCCAAACACCTTCAGCATGGTGTGGCCAGCGGTCATGTTGGCGAACAGGCGGACCGAATGGCTGATCGGCCGCATGAAATAGGACAAAACCTCGATCGGAACGACCAGGAACAGCATCACCAGGGGCACGCCCTTGGGCACGAAAAATGACAGGAAATGGGTGCCGTGCCTGGTAATGCCGATGAAGGTGGTGAGGATGAAGACCGACAGCGCCAGAGTGATGGTGACGGCGATGTGCGAGGTCACGGTGTAGCTGTAGGGCAGCATGCCCAGCAGATTGCACATGACGATGAAGCTGAACAGGGAAAAGACGAAGGGGAAATATTTCCGCCCCTCGCTGCCGATGGTTTCCTTAATCATATCGGCGATAAACTCGTACCAAAGCTCGGCCACGGACTGCCAGCGGCCCGGCACCATTGCGCGCTTGGACGTCGTGAGGACCAGAAACAAGGTTGCGACAATAACGGCACCAAACATGAAAGCGGCCGCCTTGGAAAACGAAATATCCAAGCCGCCCAACTGCCAATCGTTCAGCCGGCCGATGACGAACTGGTGCATCGGGCTACTATGATCAATGTGGCGTTCAGCCGTCACGCCCCTCTCCCTTATCTTTCTCTACCGTACCCGCCTGCTTCTGGCTTGCCATGGCCTCCATGGCCTGGGCGTCCATCCGCAGCGCGGTTCTTACCGCGTTGTTTATGCCCGCCGCGCCGCCAAGAAACAAGAACAGCAGCATCAGCCACGGCGTGCTCCCAAACCAATAGTCCAAGGCCCAGCCAATGGCGGTACAAACCACGAGTGCGACGACGATTTCAATAGAAATCCGCCACGCCGCGCCCAGACCGGCACCTGCCCCCTTCTCCAGCGCCTCCAATTCCGCCGCCGTCTTCTCAAGCCCAGCGTCGTGGCGGGCCTTGGAGATCCTGCCACCCAATTCGTCCAAGGAAGGCTCTTCCGAGGAGGGGGGGTGTTGCGGATTGGACATGTCGCTCGAAAGCTGCGCCGTGGTCGGGTACTCGATCAGCCAGATACCGGTTGCTGGGCCGGCGGCCATTTACCGTGCCCGGCCCAATGATTCATGGCTGAATCCGGTCCCCGCAAGGCATTACAAGCACCCAGCCGCGACTGGCCGGAAGCGGGCGCACGATACGAATTGACCCGGGACCTGTCAAGAGCCAATGCCGACACCTTAACTAGTTGATTTTTCTATATAATCACCCGATGTGACAATATAACTCACTGCCCTAGGCGGTGGCGCGGATACGTTCCGCGCGGGCCAGATCAACCGAGACCAGTTGCGACACCCCGCGCTCGGACATGGTGACGCCGAACAGGCGGTCCATGCGGGCCATGGTATAGGGATGATGCGTGATAATGAGGAATCGGGTGCCGGTTACCCGGGCAATTTCCCCGACCAGATTTGTGAAGCGCTCCACATTGGCGTCATCCAGGGGTGCATCCACCTCATCAAGCACACAGACCGGCGCGGGATTGGTTAGAAATACCGCGAACAGCAAGGCCAGTGCAGCCAGGGTCTGCTCACCACCGGACAACAGGGAAAGGGTTTGCAGCCGTTTCCCCGGCGGCGATGCCATGATCTCCAGGCCGGCCTCCAGCGGATCGTCGGATTCGGTCAGGCTAAGATGCGCCTTGCCGCCGCCGAACAGGCGCACGAACAGATCCTGGAAATGGCCGTCAACGGTCTTGAAGGCGCCCAGCAGGCGCTCCCGCGCCTCCTTGTTCAGGCTGTAGATGCCTTGGCGCAGGCGGGCGATGGCAGCCTCCAAATCGGCCCGTTCCGTCACCATGCCCTCCAGTTGTTCCTGCAGTTCCACCGCTTCCTGTTCGGCGCGCAGGTTGACCGCGCCCATATTGTCCCGCTCCCGCTTCAAACGCTCCAGTTTGCGCTCGGCCTCTTCCAGGGGCGGCAACTCCGCCTCGGCGTCAATATCGACGCTGGCTAGAACCGCCTGGGGCTGGCAGTCCAGAGCTTCCAGGATGCGCCGGCTGACTTCGCCGCGCCGTTCCTCGCACTGCTCCACGCCCGCTTCGGCGCGCACCCGCTCTTCCCGCGCCGCCGCCAGGGCACCTTCGGCCCGGCGCTGGGCAGCCGCCAGTTCGCCGACCTTGGCCTCCGCCCCGGCCAGGTCGTCGGCGGCCTTGTTGCGTGCGGCCTCCGCCGTTTCGATCTGACCCAACAGGGCCTGGCGCTGGGCGGCGATCTCGGCCGGCTTGCGCTGCAGCTGCTCCAACTCCTCTCGGCCCGCCTCGGCCCGCTCGGCCAGTTCGGACAACTGTTCCGCCGCGCTTGTCGCCCGACGGCGCCAACCTTCCTGCTCGCCGGCGATCGCGGTCAGCCGTTCGGCCCGCGCCTTGATCTCGCGCTGCAGGCGGTCATGCTGGCCCCGTGCTTCGACCAGGTCAGTACGTTGCACCGAAACCTCAGCCCGCAGCGCCTCCAACTGCCGGCGCAAATCGTCCAGGGGCGGCAGGGCGGCCAACTGTTCCTGCGTCTCGGTCATGGCTGCCTTGCCTTCTTCCAAATCGGCCTCGATCTGGGTCAGACTTTCGACCACGGTCGTCATCCGGGCCGACCGCGCGGCGGCATCCTTTTCCGCCCCGGCCTGGGCATTGCGGCTTTGATCCAGTGCTTCCCGGTCCAGCCGGGCAGCTTCCCGCGCCGTGGCCCGATGCCGCGCCGCCGCCTCCAGCTCATCACGCGCCGCCACCAGGGCGGCCCGTGATTTTTCCAACCCCGGCACCAGTTCGGCCCGAAACCGGCCCAGTTCGGCCAGACGGTTGCCCTGGGCCAGCCGTACGGCGGCAGCGGTTTCCGCGCCCGCTGTCACGGTGAAGCCGTCCCAGCGCCACAAGGCACCGTCGACCGTGACCAGGCGCTGACCATAGGCCAATTCGCCGGCCAGCCGGGCTGCATCGCCTGCATCAACCACGCCGATCTGGGACAGGCGCCGGGCCAACGCCGCCGGAGCCTGTACATAGCGCGACAATGGCGTCGCGCCCGCCGGCAGGTCCGACGCATCATCCCTGGGCGCAAGGGTCCGCCAATGAACCGGCGCCGCCTCGTCCGTGGGAACGTCAAGATCATCGCCCAGGGCAGCGCCCAAGGCCGCCTCATAGCCGGGATCCACGGTGACCGCGTCGATCAATGCCGGCCAAAGATCGGCATCTGATTTCCGCAGCAACTCGGCCAGGGCCTTTTCCTCGGCCGCCAGCTGGGCGTCCTGCCCCTCAATTTGCCGGCCGGCCTCACGGGCCTGGGCCAGGGATTCTTCGCAGGCGGCATGGGTCGCCTCGCTTTGTTCCAGCGCGGCGATGGCCGCCTCCGCCGTCTGTTCGGCCTCCGCCAAAGCCTTATTGGCTTCACCCAGGCGCTCGTCAACCTGGGTTTCCGCCGTCAGCCGCTCGTGCACCGCCCTGGCCTCCGTCCGACGCTGGGACAGCCGCTGCAGGCGTTGTTCCGCCGCGTCCAGTGCGCGCTGCAGGGCCTCTGCCTGGGCGGCGCTCTCGGCAACCTGGTCCGTCAGGGTCTGCAACCTGCCTTCGCCGTCCGCCAGGACCGATGTCGCCGCCGAAACCTTCTCCTCCGCCGCCGCTTCCGCCGCCGTCTCGTCCCCCTGCTCACCGCGCAATGTCTCGGCCTCGCCATCCAGGCGGGCGATGGTTGCCGCCGCCTCCTCGCCCAGACCGGTTTCACGCGCCTGATCGATTTCAATCTGCTGTAAACGGGCCTGCAAACGGGCGGATGCCTCGGTAATGCGTTGTTCCTCCTGATCCAGACCGTCACGGGCCACGGCCAGACGATGTAGCGCCGCCGCCGCCACCGCCTCGGCCTGGCGCAAATCCGGCAGGCCGTTGGCGCCCTCGGTATGGGCCGTGGTGGCCTGGGCCGCATCCTGGGTCAGGGTCGCCACCTGGGTATTGGCCTTGGCCAATTCCTCCCCGGCGGTTTGCAATTGCTGTTCGGCGCGCCGGAACAGCAGATGCAATTGAATGGCTTCGAAATGGCGGACCTGTTCGCCGATCTTGCGAAAGCGCCTGGCCTGCCGGGCTTGGCGTTTCATGTTCTGCAGTTGCGCCTCCAGCGACTGCATGACATCGTCCAGTCGCTCCATGTTGTTTTCCGCCGCGCGCAGACGCAATTCGGCCTCGTGGCGGCGGGAATGCAGGCCGGTAATGCCGGCGGCCTCCTCCAACAGAGCCCGCCGGTCGGCAGGCTTGGCACTGATAGTTTCGGCAATCCGGCCCTGGCTGACCAGGGACGGGGAATGGGCGCCGGATGCGGCATCGGCGAACAGCAACTGCACATCGCGGGCCCGCATTTCGTTACCGTTGACCCGGTAGGCGGAACCATGTTCACGCTCGATAGCGCGGGTGACCTCCAATTCCTCCGCATCGTTCAGAATAGCCGGTGCCGAACGATCCTTATTATCGATCAGCAGGGAAACTTCCGCCAGATTGCGGCTGCCGCGGTTCTGCGAACCATTGAAGATCACATCATCCATGGCGGCGCCGCGCATGCGCTTGGCGGAATTCTCGCCCATTACCCAGCGCAAGGCCTCCACCAGATTGGATTTGCCGCATCCGTTCGGGCCGACCACGCCGGTCAGGCCGGTCTCGATCTCCAGTTCCACGGGATCGACGAAGGATTTAAATCCGCTAAGCCGTAGTTTTGTAAATTGCACCTGGTTGTTTCCCCGTTTCGGTACGTATTGTTCTGCTCCCGCCGGCGATCCGGCGCTGTTTCGACAGGGCTATTTCAAATACCGGGCCAACAGTTCGTCCCAACGATCGATGGTCATGTTGCCGGAGGTTTTCACGCCGTTGACGATGAAACTGGGCGTCGAATCGACTTTATATTTCTCGTTGCCGTCCAACCGGGTCTGCAGAATCATATCGGCCAGAACCTGATCCATCATGCAAGCCTTGAAACGGGCCTCGGTAAATCCACCCAGCCTGGCGATGTTGCCAAGGGCCTGTTGCGGATTGGCTGCCTTGGCCCACTTCATCTGGTTCTTGAACAACACATTCAGCATGCCGAAATAGCGCTTTTCGCCGGCACAGCGGGCCAACATTGAAGCCTGCAAGGCCAGGGGATCGAACGGGAATTCGCGAAAAATCATGCGCACCTTGCCCGTGTCGATATACTTGGCCTTCAACTCCTTGAAAGTGCCCATGTGGAAGTTGGCGCAATGGGGGCAGGTCATGGAGGCATATTCGATCACCGTCACTGGTGCATCCTTGGCGCCCAGGACCATGTCGCCCTTGGCATAGGCCGGCGCGCCGGCCCGCGCCGGAGCGGCGGTCACAAGCAAGACAAATACAAGAGCCAGCACTGGCAATAACACTCTAACTTGGGTCATTCGATCTCCTACCCACAATATGTGGTGTTGATTATAGGCCTGCCATGACGGACTCACAAGCCTCACGCTGGCAATTTGACAAGATATTGGGGCAAAACAATGACGATCAAGGCCCCATGACCTGACGGTTCAATCCATCTTTGGCGGCGGCTCCCGCCGGCCCAGCACGGAAGCGCCCAGACGTTGCAGGGCCCGGCGCAGATCGGTGCTTCTTGTCGCGGCTGTCTGTTCGCTCAAAGCAGCCGATTCGGCCCCGGAAAGCGCCTTGATGGTCGTCTGTTGGCGTTCCTGGGGTGCCGGGATGGGTCCCTGTACCAGTTTTATCCGGTCCACGGCCCGGTAGCCGTAAAAGCCGTTGATCCGTTCCAGCACCGTCGGCGCCATGTGCTGCAATTCGACCGCCGCCGCGCCGGCGACCCGGATATGTAGCACCGCGCCGGCCACATCGCCGCGGCGCTGCTGTAACCTTTCCGGCGCCGTCAGCGCCGCCAATTCCGGACCGACAATATCCGGCCAGCGGGCAATGACCTCGCCCTCGGCAAAGCCACGCCGCCGCAAGGCAGCCGCCGTGGCCCGGCGCAGAACCGAACCGGCGGCCACGGGATAGGATTTATGGCGGCGTTCATTCATGGCCCCATCTTGTGGGAGATTGCCGGTGGAGTCATCCTGCAAGCGCATGGGGCGCCATAAAATTTCGGTGAAGTAAGATTAAGAATCTCGGCAACAATTTGTTGGCCTGGTACGACCAGCAGCATCGCAAGCTGCCCTGGCGGGCCGCACCCGGCGTGCTGGCGGAGCCCTATCACGTCTGGCTGTCGGAAATCATGCTGCAACAGACCGTGGTCAAGACAGTCATACCCTATTATGGCCATTTCCTCAGCCGCTGGCCGACCGTCGAAGCCCTGGCGGCGGCGGAGTTGGACCAGGTGCTGCATGCCTGGCAGGGCCTGGGCTATTACGCCCGGGCCCGCAACCTGCACAAATGCGCCCAGGCCGTGGTGGCGGAGCACGGCGGCTGCTTCCCCGAGACCGAGGTGGCGTTGCGCGGCCTGCCCGGCATCGGACCCTATACCGCCGCCGCCATCGCCGCGATCGCCTTTGGCCGCAAAGCCTCTCCCGTGGACGGCAATATCGAGCGGGTGGTCGCGCGCCTGTTCGCGGTTACCGAGCCCCTGCCCGGCGCCAAGGCGGAATTGCGCCGGCTGGCGGCAGGCCTGACGCCGGACCGCCGCGCGGGCGATCATGCCCAGGCCCTAATGGATCTGGGCGCCACCGTCTGTCTGCCGCGCGCGCCCCTATGCGAACGATGCCCGCTGTCCGATGTCTGCGCCGGCCACCGGCAGGCTATCGCCGCCGAACTGCCCAAGCGGCGGGCAAAGGCGGCGCGCCCGACCCGGTATGGCACGGCCTTTTGTCTGTTCGATAGGGCCGGCCGACTGTTGCTGCGCCGGCGGCCCGAGCGGGGTCTGCTGGGCGGCATGATGGAAGTCCCTTCCACACCCTGGCAGGAGGTGCCATGGAGAGCGGACGAGATTGACCGCCACGCGCCGTTGCCTGCTGAATGGGAGACGCTGCCGGGCGGCGTGGTTCATGTCTTCACGCATTTTCGCCTGGAGCTCTCGGTGCGCACGGCCACCGGGCAGCGAGCGGCAAAGTCAGGTGAAATCTGGCAGGCACCGGAGGATCTGGGCAACCTGGCCCTGCCGTCGGTGATGAAGAAGGTGCTGCGCCACGCGCTGGCGGACTAGTTAGTGCAGTTCAGAGCGCAGTTTCTGCCGCAACAGATCGATGGGGACGAGCTTGCCCCGCTCTTCGAAGCACCAGAAGGTCCAGCCATTGCAGGCCGGCGCGCCTTGGACGGCCGCCCCGACTTGATGGATGGAGCCGCGGGAGCGGTCGGCTACTACCGAACCATCGGCACGAACGCGGGCGGCGAAGCGGCGGCGGGCGTCATACAGCGTGGCGCCGGGGCGCAGCATGCCCCGTTCCACTAGCCAGCCAAAGGGAATACGCGGCTGGGCCCGCTTTGACGGCGTCACATCAAGGTCCTGTTCGGCCAATGGCGCCACGGCGTCGATGCGCCGCCGGGCCAGATCCACATAACCGGGATCGGAGTCGATACCGATGAAATCCCGGCCCAGATGTTTCGCCACGGCGCCGGTGGTGCCGGTGCCAAAGAACGGATCGAGCACCAGATCGCCGGGGTTGCTGCTGGCCAGCAAGACCCGGTGCAACAAGGCCTCGGGCTTTTGCGTTGGATGGGCTTTCTGGCCGTTCCTTTGCAGGCGTTCCCCGCCGGTGCAGATGGGCAAATGCCAATCGCTGCGCATCTGCAGATCCTCGTTGAGCGCCTTCATGGCCTCGTAATTGAAGGTATAGCCCCTGCCGTTAGGCGACGGGGTGCACCAGATCAAGGTCTCATGGGCGTTGGTGAAGCGTTTGCCGCGAAAATTTGGCATTGGATTGGTCTTGCGCCAGATCACGTCATTGAGGATCCAAAAGCCCAGATCCTGCAAAATCGCGCCGACGCGGAAAATATTGTGATAGCTGCCGATCACCCACAAACCGCCCTTCGGCTTCAATATTCGCCGGGCCTCAGTCAACCAGGCGCGGGTGAATTCGTCATAACTGGCGAAATTGTCGAACCGGTCCCAGTCGTTATCCACGCCGGCGACCTTGCTGTTGTTGGGCCGGTGCAGATCGCCGCTCAACTGCAAATTATAGGGCGGATCGGCGAAGACCAGATCGACCGAGGCGTCAGGCAGGCATTTCATCACCTGGACGGAATCGCCCACGTGGATGCTGTTGCGCTCTATTTTACGTCGTTTGCTCATGGCGGCGGCGCATACTGGTCGAGAGCGAATCGCCAGTCAACTGATTTTTTTCTTTGGAGTCAGCCGCTTAGACGCGAGTCTAAAAGTTTTCGTATAGGCGCGAAGCTGTGCCGGTGCATCTCGTTCGGCCCCAGACGAGCCAAACCGGCCCGATGTTCCGCCGTGCCATAGCCCGCATTACGCTCCCAGCCAAAGCCGGGGAAGCGCTCGGCCAGGGCCGCCATTTCCCGATCCCGGGTCACCTTGGCGACGATGGAAGCCGCCGCGATGGACAGGCAGCGGCCATCGCCCTTGACCAGGCATTCAAGACCGCAGGGCAGATCCGGGGCGCGGTTGCCGTCGACCAGGGCATGGCCCGGCGCCTCGGCCAGATCGGCGACCGCGCGGGCCATGGCCAGCATGGTGGCGGCAAGGATGTTAAGGCGGTCGATCTCGGCCACCTCGGCCCGGCCGATGCCAACCACAGCCACCTGGTTCAGCTCGGTGAACAACGCTTCCCGTCGGGCTTTTGACAGGGTTTTGGAATCCGCCAAACCGCTTGGGATTGCGTTCGGGGGCAGGATCACCGCGGCCGCCACCACCGGCCCGGCCCAGGGTCCACGGCCCGCTTCGTCAATACCACAAACAGGCGAGAGACCGCGCCGGGCGGCGGCGGCTTCGAAGGTATAATCCGCTTCAAGCTTCGGCTTTGCCATTGCCGTCGTCTTCGTCGTCCAGGCGGGCGTCGCCCTCGTCGTCCGCACCCGCGGCCTCCCGCGCAGCCATGTCCTCGGCGGCGCGTTCGCCGCCACGGCCCAGGTGTACCGAAAAGCCAATGGGGCGATGGGCCATGGTCGCCAGCGCCCTGGTTTCCGGTGCGAACAGATCCTGCAAATATTCCCGCAGGGTCTGGACGTTGCTGCCGACCAGCCGTTCCAGGCGGCGGCTGAAAAGCAGCCACAGGGGCGAGAGCATCAGGCTCAAGGCGATGACCGAGACCGCGATCCGGCCACTGGTATCCAGGATTAGTCCGGCACCGACGGCGGCCGCCACCAGGACGAAGGAAAACTCGCCGATTTGACCGATGGCGACGCCAACGATCCAGGCCCTGGGCCATGGCTCTCCCAAGAAGCGCAGCACGGCCACGTTCATCATGGTTTTCAATAGCGTCACCACCAGCAGAATGCTCAGCACCTCGGCGATGTGTTCCCAGATGAAGCTCAGATCCAGAAGCAGACCGATGGAAACGAAAAACATCATCAACAAAACGCTTTGAATGGGCCGGGCCGCCGCCAGCAAGGGCGCCCGGGCCGTGGAGTTGCCAATCCACAGACCGGCCAGAAAAGCGCCATAGGCTGGCGACAATCCCAATAGGGCCGAAACCAGGGCGGCACCGAAGCAGTAGGCGAGCGCGGTGATCGCCGCCAGTTCCACATTGCCATGCATGGTACGCGCAAACGGCACCCCGACGCGGGAGCGGCGGGTCAACAACGCGATCATGGCGGCCAGCAGGCCGACCGCCGCGAACAGCTTCAAATAACCTGTCACGGGGATGCCGCCGCCGCCGGCCAGGCCATCGACGATCAGCAACATGGGCACGATGGCCAGATCCTGGGCGATCAGCACCGCGATGGCCGTGCGCCCGACGGCGGTACGCAATTCGCCAATATCCTCCAACAGCTTGATCGCCACCGCCGTGGAAGACAGGGCCACGACAAAGCCCATGACCACGGCCGTTTCGACGCTGTAGTGAAACACCTGGGCGACTACCAGCATGGCGCCGATGGACAGGATGATCTGCGCCCCCGCCCCCAACACCGCCAGGCGCAGGACGCGGCGAAAGGCCCGCAAGGACAGCTCCATCCCGATCACGAACAGCAACAGCAGCACGCCCAGTTCCGCCAGAGTCTCGATCGGCGCCCGGTCGGGAAACAGATCAAACCCGGACGGGCCCAGGACGACGCCCGCGACGATGTAGCCGACGATGGCCGGCTGGCGCAGGCGCTGCAACACCAGCCCCAGGATCAGGGCGCCGGCCGCCAACAGGGCGATCTCGAATAAGCCGTCGGTGTGCATGCTAGAATAAATCCCTCACTACGCATCCGCCTTGCGGCCAGCGAACAGAAGCAGGTTGAGAGGGTGGAGAATATCGAAAATGCTGGAAAATGCGTCCTCGAAATCCGGCCAGTTCATCTTCACGCCGCCGGCCCGCAGGCGGCCATGGATTTGCCGCAGACTGCGCCCGCCATCAATCAGGGCGATGATGGCCGCCGCGCCGGCCGGCAATTCGAAGCGCCGCTCAACCCCGCCCAGTTCGGCCCGCAAGACAGGGGACTTTTCCAGGCCGGCTGCCAGCCGCGCCGCCGGCATTTCGCGCAGGGCCGGCACCATGGTCGGGTCGAAGCCGCTTGCCGCGCCACCATGAATATTGCCCTTGCGTACGGCATAAAAGACATGGGTTTTCATGGCGCCCGAGAGCTCTTCGGCCAGGGCCCAGCGCTCGGTCGGCGGCAACGCCGCGGCCCGCGCGTTGAGTTCCGGGTCGTCCAAATACTGGCAGGGGTCATACTCGCCGGGGGGCAGAAAACCGCTGATGCGCAGATCGGCGGCATCCATCAGGGCGGCGATTTCAGCAACCAGATAGGCCCGGTCCCGGCTGTGCAGCAACAGATCGTAAAAGCCTGCATCATCGCCCGCCAGATGATCCGAAACATGACCATTGCGCTTCAGCCAATTGCCCTCGGGCATGGCCTCCACCAATCGGCGGGCCAGGTCCAGGCGTTCTTCCGCCGGATCGCCGCCGGCCAGGCGGGCAATGGCCCGTTGCGCCGGATAAACTCCGGTTCGGCCCAATTCGCCATAGAGCATCAAGCCCAGGCCGCCATCTTCACTCAACACGGACAGCAGCGCCGCCAAACCATCTTCGGGTGAGGCGAGATGGTGCAACACGCCGCAGCAATCGATGTAATCGAACGGCGGCCAATCCATCTTGGGCAAATCCAGCAACGAGCCCTGATGGAACGAGATATTGCCCAGCGCGCGCGCCTTCGCCCGCGCCTGGGCGACCTGCAGCGAGGCCGCGGACATATCCAGATAAGTTACGCTGCCGGCGCCACGGTCCTGCAATTGCTGGGCCAGCATGATCGCGCCGTCGCCGGTACCGCCGCCCGCCACCAGAGCGCGCAAATTTCCGGCCAGGCCGCCGGCCAGCACGAAATGCTCAATCTCCAGCAAGTGGCTGGGTGAACCGGTGATCAGGCGCCGGGCTTCATCCGCCGGGTCGCGGGCCGGATAGGGATAGGCCTCGTACTGCTCCCGAACGCTGGCGTCACCATCAGCCATCATGACAACACCCGATCCCGGACCTCCCCGCTAGTCGATCGTGATTACGGCCTTGCCCACCACCTTGCGGTCGACCAGAACCTGCAGGGCAGCCGGCACCTCGGCCAGGGGAAAGCGGTGCGATATATTGGGGCGCAATTTGCCCTCGCGCAGCCATTGGAACAGGGTCTCCATGTTCTTGCGGTGCTCTTCGGGATTGCGCTTATTCCAGGCGCCCCAAAAGACGCCGACGATGGAGCAGTTCTTCAACAGCGCCAGATTGGCCGGCGCTTCGGGAATACGGCCGGAAGCAAAGCCAATGACCAGCAGCCGGCCATCCCAATTGATGCAACGCAGGGATTGATCGAACACGTCGCCGCCAACCGGATCGTAAATGACGTCCGCCCCGGCACTGCCGCAGATCTCTTTCACCTTGTCCTTAAAGGGACCGTCCGTGTAGTTGATAACCTCGTCGGCGCCGTGCTCGGTGACTATTTTCAATTTCTCGTCGCTGCTGGCGGTACCGATCACCTTGGCGCCCATAGCCTTGCCGATCTCCACCGCCGAGAGGCCGACGCCGCCAGCAGCGCCATGGACCA
This sequence comes from Alphaproteobacteria bacterium, assembly GCA_030747035.1. GTDB lineage: Bacteria > Pseudomonadota > Alphaproteobacteria. Next base: position 21,001 of record JASLLM010000022.1, read on the forward strand.
GCAGCCATTCACCCTTCGCCAGCTTGCCCATTTGCAACAAGGCATAGATCGAAGTGCCATAGGTCAAGACAAAGGCGGAGCCCAATTCGTAGCTGATATCGTCGGGCAGAGGCAGGCAATTGCTAGCCATGGTATTGACCTCTTCGGCAAAGGCGCCGTGTCCGGTCATGGCAATGACCCTGTCGCCGGGCTTGAATTCGGTGACACCAGGGCCGACGGAAATGATGTCGCCGGCGCATTCCGAGCCTGGGGAAAAGGGATGATCCGGCTTGAACTGATAGATCCCCTGGGTAATCAGGATGTCGGGGAAATTGACCCCGGCGCTGCGCACACGGACGCGGACCTCGCCTTCAGCCAGCGGCGGCAGCTCAAAATCCTCCAGCACCAGGCTTTCAATGGGGCCGCTTTCCTTGCACAACATCGCTTTCATCAGTGTCTTTCCTCATGCTTCCAAGCAACAATTTTCCAATCCGGGAATTAGCACAAAGCATGGGCGTTTGTCGCCTATAGGCGTTATTCTCTCACCTGAATCACTAGAAAGGTCGCCATGCGCGGTTATTTCGGCATCGGTGTGGAGCGTCTGAGCAAGCCAATGAACGCGGGCAATCTGTTCCGTTCCGCCCAGGCCTTTGGCGCCGGCTTTCTGTTCACGGTGGATGGCAGCTATCGCCAGCGGCAAGCGGCTTCCGACACTTCGCGTTCGACCCATCAACTGCCCTATTACGAGTTCGACAGTGTAGCCAGCATGGTTCTGCCCGAACGTTGCCAACTGATCGGCATCGAATTGATCGATGGCGCCGTTGATCTGCCCACCTTCAAGCATCCCGTGCGGGCGGCCTATGTCCTGGGGCCCGAACGGGGCAGCCTGTCGGCGGAAATGCTGGCCAGATGCGACCATGTCATCAAGATTCCGACCGCTTTTTGCATCAATGTGGCGACCGCGGGCGCCATCGTCCTGTACGACCGCACGGTCAGTCTGGGCCGCTTCGGCCAGCGGGCAACATTCAGCCGCAATGCCGGCGAACCGCCGGAGCCGCACGTACAAGGCGCGCAAAAATTCCGCACGCAACAGGATTAGATGGAATATGACCAGCTTGGCCTGGAAAATGCCGCAATCGGGCCCTATGTTGTCGCCATGAAAAAGTATCTGACTATTTTGGCCATGGTTACGGTTCTATGTGGCATTGCCGTGGCGGCCCAGGCAAAACCGGCATCGCCCAAATCCCTGTTGCGCAATCCCGGTATCTGGGGCGCATTTTCCCTGAAGGAAGGCAAGGGCCTCGCCTGCTATATGGCGGGCCAGCCGGACCACAGCGCGCCGGCCGGAGTGAAGCGCGGCCCGATCTGGGTCCTGATCACCCATCGCCCCTACAAGAAGATCAAGGGCGAAGTGGGGATCTATGTCGGCTACCCCTTCAAGCCGGGCAGCACCGCCAGCATCGACGTTGATGGCAAGAAGTTCAAACTTTATACGGTGGACGACACGGCCTGGATGGAAAACCCCAAGTCGGAGGCCAAACTGGTAAGGGCGATGCGGGCCGGCAAGAAAATGGTCATCCGCGGCGTCTCCAAACGCGGCACCAAGACCACGGACCGCTATTCCCTGAAGGGTTTTACACGTGCGCACAAGGCCATCAACCGGGCCTGCAAGGTAAAATAGGCCGGGTATGAACTCCGCCAGCGAAGACGTTCCGGCGGATACGGTCCGGGACGAAAATTTGCTCAATCTCATCGGCTTGACACGCACCGAACTAACGGAAGCGGTGGCCAAGCTTGGCGTGCCCGAGCGGCAACAGAGAATGCGGGTCGGCCAGCTATGGCGCTGGCTGTATAATCGCGGCGCCGCCAGCTTTGCCGAGATGAGTGACCTGGGTAAGGAGTTGCGCCTCCGCCTCGCCGAAGGCTGCAGCATCGAGCGCCCGAATATCGCGCAGACCTTGCATTCGACGGACGGCACCATGAAATGGCTGCTCCGCCTGGCGGACGGCAATGAAGTCGAAATGGTTTATATCCCGGATCTGGATCACGGTGCCTTGTGCATCTCCAGCCAGGTGGGCTGCACCCTGAATTGCCGATTTTGCCACACCGGCACCATGCCCCTGGTACGCAATTTGACCGCCGGCGAGATCCTCGGCCAGTTCATGCTGGCGCGGGATTGCTTGGATGACTGGCCCAATCCGGACGGCCACCGCAAGATTTCCACCATCGTCATGATGGGCATGGGAGAGCCGTTGCTGAACTATGACAACGTGGCCCAGGCGCTGAACATCATCATGGATAGCGATGGCATCGCCCTCTCGCGCCGCGCCATCACCCTGTCCACCGCCGGGCTGGTCCCGGCAATGGAACGGTGTGGGCGGGAATTGCGGGTCAATCTGGCGGTTTCCCTGCACGCGGTGAATGACGAGGTGCGCGACCAACTGGTGCCCTTGAACCGCCGCCATCCGATCGCCGAATTGATCCAGGCCTGCCGCGACTATCCCTCGGCCAACAACGCCCGGCGTATTACCTTCGAATATGTCATGTTGCAGGAAGTCAATGACAGCCTGGAAGATGCCCACGAACTGGTGCGTCTGTTGCACGGCCTGCCGGCCAAGATCAACCTGATCCCATTCAATGCCTGGCCCGGCGCGCCGTATGAATGCAGCTCGAACAACCGCATTCGCCGCTTTGCCTCCGTACTCAACGATGCCGGTTTCGCCGCCCCGGTCCGAGCGCCCAGGGGCCGCGACATCATGGCGGCCTGCGGCCAGTTGAAATCCGCCAGCAAAAAGGCGCCGGCGGTCAAGCGAAAGGGCAGACGAGCCAATACGGCTGGTGGCTGATGCAGCCAGCAGCACTGTTCGCGCGGCGGTGCACCATTCGGCGTCATTGTGCTAGATTGCCGCCATGATAGGCAAAAGGATCATGGTCGCCGCGCTGTTGACGCCCTGGCTATTTGCGCTGGTGCTGGCCATGGGACCGGCCTTGAGCACCGGGGCGCGGGCGGATGGGGCCGTCAACGGCGGATTTCTCGCCGGTGCCGCCGATCTGCCCCTAATGCCGGGGCTGCGGGAACTGCCGGAAATGGCCATGGTTTTCGACAAGCCGGATGGCCGCCTGGTACAAGCGATGGCGGTTGGAGATAGCGGGCCAGCGGTGCTGTGGCGGTTTTATGACGAGACCCTGCCGCAACTGGGTTGGCGGCGCCTGGGACCGGGCAATTTTGTCCGCGACGGCGAAAGATTGCGTATCACGGCGAAAAAAAGCGGCGGGGAACTGATTGTTCGCTTTGCTATTGCGCCCGGAACCGAGTAGGACGGCGCCCTTAACCGATTAACAGGGCCAGGCATGGCCCGGAACGCATGCTACGGGCGATAGGCCCAAACAGTTGGGAGATTACGGTCATGGCATATGAAAACATCCTGGTGGAGACCAAGGGCGGCGTCGGCATCATTACCCTGGACCGGCCGGAAGCATTGAATGCCCTGAATAGCGCCTTGATCGCGGACCTGGTCCAGGCCCTGGACGGCTTTGAAAGCGACGATGATATCGGCTGCATCATTCTGACCGGCTCCGCCAAGGCGTTCGCCGCCGGCGCCGACATCTCGGAAATGGCGCCGAAAAGCTATATGGAGGTCTACCGCGAGGACTTCATTACCGCCGGTTGGGAACGGGTCAGCCAGACCCGCAAGCCGATCATCGCGGCGGTGGCCGGGTTCGCCCTGGGCGGCGGCTGTGAAATGGCGATGATGTGCGATTTTATTATCGCCGCCGACAATGCCAAGTTCGGCCAGCCGGAGATTAACCTGGGCATCTTGCCCGGCGCCGGCGGCACCCAGCGCCTAACCCGTTTCGTGGGCAAATCCAAGGCCATGGAAATGGTCCTGACCGGCCGCATGATGTCGGCGGAAGAGGCGGAGCGGGCAGGCCTGGCCAGCCGGGTGGTGCCACTGGATGATCTTCTGGATGAAGCCATGAGCGTGGCCGAAAAAATCTGCAAACTGTCCCAGCCGATGGTGATGATCGCCAAGGAATGCGTCAACCGCGCCTATGAAACCACCTTGGCGGAGGGCGTCCGATTCGAACGGCGAATGTTCCATTCCGCGTTTTCGACCGAGGACAAGGCGGAAGGCATGGCGGCCTTCCTGGAGAAGCGAACCGCGCAATTCAAACACCGTTGAGGCCGGGGAGCGGCGGCACTGAATTTGACCGTTTGCAGGCAGCGGAACGATTGACTATGACTCCATCCTGGAAAGAAACCGGGATCCCGCGACGTTGGGATATACTGTTCGGGTTCCGGTTGTGACGAGTTCGATCGAGGAGGTCGCCAGGCGCCATGAAGCTGCTTTCGGGTAATAGTAACCGGCCCTTGGCGGAAGCCATCGCCGCCTATTTGGAAACGCCGCTGACGGATGCGGACGTACGCCGTTTCTCCGATATGGAAGTGTTCGTGGAAATCCACGAGAACGTGCGCGGTGAGGACGTTTTCATCGTTCAGTCCACCTCGTCCCCAGCAAACGACAATCTGATGGAACTGCTGGTCTGCATTGACGCCCTGCGCCGCGCCTCGGCCCGGCGCATTACGGCGGTGCTGCCCTATTTCGGCTATGCCCGCCAGGACCGCAAGTCAGGCTCCCGTACACCCATTTCGGCCAAGCTGGTGGCCAATCTGATCGCCACGGCGGGGGCCAACCGGGTCCTGACCATGGATCTTCATGCCGGCCAGATCCAGGGCTTTTTCGATATTCCCACAGACAATCTGTTTGCCGGGCCGGTCTTCACGCGGGAAATCGCGGCCGAGAGCGGCGACGAAAAGCTGGTGATGGTCTCCCCCGACGTGGGCGGCGTGGTACGCACCCGGGCCCTGGCCAAGCGGCTTGATGCTGATCTGGCGATCGTCGACAAGCGGCGGGAAAAAGCCGGTGTTTCGGAGGTCATGAATATCGTTGGCGATGTGGAGGGGCGCGCCTGCGTGCTGGTCGACGATATCGTAGATTCCGCCGGCACTCTGTGCAATGCGGCCCAGGCCCTGATGGATGCGGGCGCGGAAAAGGTATCCGCCTACGTCACCCATGGTGTCCTATCTGGCGGCGCCGTGGCGCGGGTGACATCTTCGGCGCTGGATCATCTTTCGGTCACCGATTCCATTGCCGCCACCGACGCCATGCGCCATGCCCGCAACATTCGCTCCATTCCCATCGCATCGTTGCTGGGTGAAGCGATCCGGCGCATCAGCGAGGAGACCTCGGTCTCCTCCCTGTTTGAATAATTCGCGCCCTGCCGCCACCAAATTGTTTGAGTTTCGGTTGAGTTTCTTGGGCAATCCGCGTATATGGGCGGCTTCCAACGGCGCGCATGGCCTTGGTCCCGGATTTTTCATGGTTTTGACGTAGCACCCCTGGAGGCTGCGCACGCCATTCCGGGCAGCGAGTCTGAATGCGCGGGCCGTAGCTTTTTGGAGCGAATAGAGATGTCAGAGAACACGATTACAGTTGAACTACGTGACCGGGTCGGCAAGGGGGCCGCCCGGGCGGCAAGGCGTGCGGGTGTGGTGCCCGGCGTCGTTTACGGAGACAAGAAGCCGCCCCAGCCGATTTCGGTCGACCGCAAACAGATGGACAAGCTGCTGCAAAATCCCGGGCTGTTCAACACCCTGTTTGAATTGCATGCCGGCGATAAAAAGCAGCAGGTGCTTCCGCGCGACGTGCAGCTGGATGTGGTCACGGATATACCCTTGCATGTTGACTTCCTGCGCCTCTCGGACAAGACCGAGATTACCATCAACGTGCCCGTGTCATTCGTGAACGAGGAAGAATCGGAAGCATTGCGCCAAGGCGCCGTGCTGAACGTGGTTCGCCATCAGATCGAGGTACGCTGCCTGGCTGGTGCCATTCCGGCCTCGATCGAGGTCGACCTGACCGGTACGGAAATCGGCGATTCCATCCATATCTCCGCCGTGCCCCTGCCGGACGGCGTGGTGCCGACCATCACCGACCGTGACTTCACCGTCGTCACCCTGGCCGCCCCGACCATTCAAGCCATCGAGGAAGAAGAGGAAGAAGAGGGCGAAGAAGGCTTGGAAGGCGTCGAAGGCGAAGAGGGCGAAGAGGGCGCTGGCGAAGCGGAAGAGGGCGGCGAGGAAGAGTAAACCGCCCGCCCCGGCCCGCGAACCCTGGGAGCAATCACCATGCTGTTGTTGGTGGGTTTGGGCAATCCCGGAAGCAAGTACGCCGACAACCGGCACAATATCGGTTTCATGGCGGTGGACGAGATCGTCCGCCGCCATGGCTTTGCCCCGGAACGCCGGCGGTTTCAAGGCCTGACCAGCGAAGGTACGCTGGGTGGGCAAAAGGTGCTGGTGTTAAAGCCGCAGACCTTCATGAACGAGTCCGGACGGAGCGTCGGCGAGGCCGCACGCTTCTTCAAGATCGATCCCGAGCGGATTATCGTCTTTCATGACGAGTTGGATCTGGAACCGGGCAAGCTGCGGGTCAAGAAGGGCGGCGGATTGGCCGGGCACAACGGCCTGAAAAGCCTGGCGGCCCATATCGGCAAGGATTTTCGCCGGGTGCGCCTGGGTATCGGGCATCCGGGCGACAAGAACCGGGTCATGAGCTATGTCCTGCGCGATTTCCCCAAGGCCGATGACAAATGGTTGGATCCGTTGCTTGACGCCATGGCCGAGGCCGCGCCCCTGTTGGCGCTTAAGGACGACGCCGCCTTTGCCTCCAAGGTTGCCCTGATCCTGAATCCGCCGGTGCACAAGCCGGCACCGGCGGTAACGGCGCCGGCCTCCGAGAACGATCAATCCTCGAACTGAATACCCTGGAGGCGGCGCCAGGTCCGCGTGATGGTAATCAGATTGCCATAGTCATCCGTCCAGACCCGCCGGCCGGGCTGGGCCGTGAGCGGCCGCCATGGGCTTTTCTTTGGCGCGGAGGCAGATGGGGCCCAGATCATCGGCACTCCGCGCCATGACCACCCAGGAGGAGCCGTAATGGTACTTGTCCCGCTTGCTGGGATGGTTGCGCTGAACATAGGCCAGTATTCCCGCGTCGCCGGCCACGTCCGCCAAGACAGGGCGCAGGTCGATGTGCCGGTTCGAGATGTGAAACATTATCAGGCCGCCGGGCGCCAAACGCGAGAGGTAGACCGCCATTGCCTCGCGGGTGATCAGATGCAGCGGAATGGCGTCGGAAGAAAACGCATCCATGATCAGCAGATCGAAGGCGGGCGCATCACCATCCAATCTGATCTCCCGCGCCAGGGAGAGGCGGCCGTCGCCGACCACGATGCGGGCCTTGGGCGCACAATCCGATAGAAAATGGAACAGGCCCTGATCCCGGGCCAGGGAAACCACCAGGGGATCGATTTCGTAGAATGTCCAGCGCCGCCCCGGACGCTCATAACAGGCCGCCGTGCCGATACCCAGACCGACGCCCGCAACATGATCGAGACGGCCATCCAGGGCCCGGAAAACCTGCCCCAACGGACCTTTCCGATGGTAATAGGCCAGCGGTATGCGCCGGCGCGCCGGATCGGCGTATTGGGTGCCATGCTTGGTGGTGCCGTGTTTGAAGACGAATGCACTGTCCTCGCCGCTGCCCGTCTCCTGAACCCGGTTGACGCCAAAAAAACCGCGCGAAATGGCGACATCGTCGCTGCGGTCATCATAGGCCCCGGTCAGCAGGATTGCCGCGATTGCCAACCCGAACAGCAGCGGCCGGCGGCGGCAGCCATAGGCCAGCAGCGCGATCGGGATCAAATAGGACAGCAGCCAAAGCAGGGAAAAATCACCCGGCTCGTAGCCCAACAGACGGGGCACCCCCAACAGCGCAATCAGGATCGCCAGGGGCAATGCCTTGCGATAGCTCATGGCGTCCTGATCCTGCCGCGGCCTGAGGAAACAGGCGGCGACCAGGGCCAGGGGGTATTCCATCACCGTATCGAAAATGTTCGGCGCCAACAGGGCGGTAAAGGCGCCGCCCAAGACCCGCCCAGGGACATCCAAAGATAGAATTCCGTCAGCCGGCTCGGCACCGGACGGTGCCTGGCCAGCTCGCCGTGGCATGCCAGGGCGACGAAAAAGAACACCGTCAAATGCAGCGGCAGAATCACGCGCAGGTAATTGATCTGCCAATAGAACAGCAAGGCCAGGATCATCACCATGGGCACCTGTATGAACAGGGCGACGCGATGAGAGATCACCGGCCGGCGCGCGAAGACGATGACAAAGGTGCCCAGGTACAGGATCAACGGGATGACCCATAACAGCGGCGCCGAAGCGACATCGGTGCTGATATGCTGGGTTACGCCCAGCAACAGGGACGACGGCATGAACGCCAACGCCAGCCAATGCAGCCGCCGGGGCCAATCCACCCGGTCCGACAAGCCGATTTCATCCTGCGCCCGTTGATCGGCGCCCGACACCTGATAGTGCCGCACCAGGAACCAGGCGCAGGCGCCGATTAAAAGCGCGAGCAGAGCGAAACCAAGGGCCCAGGTCAGACTTTGCTGGCCCAGGCTCAGCACCGGCTCCAGCAAAATGGGATAGGCCAGCAAAGCCGAAATCGAGCCGAAATTGCTCACCGCATAAAGAATATAGGGATTGGCGGCGTCCCGGTGCCCGGTGTGGGCGAACCAGGCCTGCAACATGGGTGCCGTCGCCGCCAGGGCGAAAAACGGCAGGCCCACGGATATGGTCAGCAGGCCCAGCAGCCAGATCGCCGGCTGGACATCGCCGGGCGGCTGCAGATCGGCGGCAACGGCAATCGGCAGCGCGGCAAAAGCCAGGGCCAACAGCGGCAGGTGCACCATGGCCTGCCGTTTGGGTGTCAGGAAGCGATGCCCCAAATGGGCGTACAGGTAACCGGCCAACAGGGCGGCCTGAAAAAACACCATGGCGATATTCCACACCGCCGGCGACCCGCCCAGCAGGGGCAGCACCATCTTGGAAAACATGGGCTGAACCCAGAACAGCAACAAGGCGCCCAAACCCAGGGTCACGGCATACAGTGCCAGCATGCGGAATTACACCAATGATCTGCCCATTGATCCACGACGAATCAGCTCCGCCCACCGTAACCTCGCAGGCGGGGCTGGACAAACCGCATCGTGGGCGCTATGCCCCGCCCTCCCCCAGCATTATCCGGCCGCATGGGCGCAAGCGTAGTAAGCGGAGCATCGAATGGGTTTCAAATGCGGCATCGTCGGCCTGCCCAATGTTGGCAAGTCGACCCTGTTCAATGCCTTGACCAATACCGCCGCCGCGGCGGCGGAAAATTATCCCTTCTGCACCATCGAACCCAATGTCGGCCAGGTACCGGTGCCGGACTCGCGCCTGCAGTTAATCGCCGATATCGCGCAGCCGAAAAAGGTCGTCCCGACCCTTCTGGCCTTTGTCGACATTGCCGGGCTGGTACGTGGTGCCTCGAAAGGTGAAGGCCTGGGCAATCAGTTCCTGGGCAATATCCGCGAAGTAGACGCCATTCTGCACGTGCTGCGCTGTTTCGAGGACGAGAATGTCACCCACGTGGACGGCCGCATCGATCCCATCGGCGATGCCGAGACCGTGGATACGGAACTGATGCTGTCCGATCTGGAAAGCCTGGAAAAGCGCACCCAGGGCGCCATCAAGCGCCAGCGCGGCGGCGACAAGGAGGCGACGGCGCAACTGGACCTGATGGGCCGCATTATCAAGGCGCTGCAGGATGGCCGCCCCGCCAGGGACGTTGAAATCAACAAGGACGAGGCCAAGGCACTCCAGCAACTGCAATTGTTGACCTCCAAGCCGGTCCTATACATTTGCAACGTGGATGAGGGCTCGGCCGGCAGCGGTAACGAATACAGCCGGCAGGTGGAAGAGATGGCGGCCCGGCAGAAGGCGGGCGTGGTGGTGATTTCCGCCAACATCGAGGCTGAATTGGCGCAGTTGGACGACGGCGAGGAAAAAAGCGCCTTTCTCGAAGACCTTGGCCTGGCGGAAGCGGGCCTGGACCGGGTGATCCGGGCCGGCTACGAGCTTTTGGGACTGTTGACCTATTTCACCGCCGGTCCCGAGGAAGTCCGCGCCTGGACGATCACCGACGGCACCCTGGCGCCGGCCGCCGCGGGGGTGATCCACGGCGATTTCGAGCGCGGCTTCATCCGGGCGGAAACCATCGCCTATGACGATTTTCTCGCCTGCGACGGCGAACAGGGCGCCAAGGACGCCGGCCGCATGCGCGCCGAAGGCCGCGACTACCGGGTTCACGACGGCGACGTATTACTGTTCCGCTTCAACGTCTAAGCGCTGCCGTCAGGCGTAGGCAATGGAGATGGTTTCGGCCACCATGACCGGACGCTCCGCGCCCTCGCGCTCCATGGTGACTTCCGAGATGACGCGCACGCCATTGTCTTTGACGTCGTCTGCCGCCTTCAGGACGGAGCGCAGGCGAACCCGGCTGCCCGCCGGCACCATGCCGGTGAATCGAACCTTGTTGGAGCCGTAATTCAGGCCGGTGCGCTTTTGCTTGATCTGCAGCACCTGCGTCGACAGTTCCGAGACCAGGGACAGGGTCAGATAGCCATGGGCAATGGTGCAGCCGATCGGCAGTTCGCGCGCGGCCCGCTCCGGATCCACATGGATCCATTGGTGATCACCCGTGGCCTCGGCGAATTTATTGATCCGCTCCTGATCCACGGTGACCCAGTCGCTAACGCCCATTTCCTCGCCGATATGCTGTTTCAGATCCTGCGGTGTTTCGACGGTAAGCATGGCGATCCTCCCTACATGACGGTTCCACGCCACTACAGTAGCGACATCTGATCATCGCGGTCCAGGGGCGGGCTGAACTGGCTGCAATCCAAGTTCGCCT